>CAZDHT010000060.1:0-22811 GCA_964505325.1 uncultured Planctomycetota bacterium
TCCCACGCGGGCGGCGGAGGGATGCTGTCGGTGAGGACGGGGTCGTTGGTGTCTTCCAGCCATTTCTGGAGGTGGCGGCGCAGTTCGTCGAGCGCGGCCTCGTGGCCGGGCCGGTCGGCGAGGTTGTTCGCTTCGTTGGGGTCGAACATCAGGTCGTAGAGTTCCTCCTCGGCCTGCGGCATCTGCTGCCAGCCGAGCGCCTCCCACGCGATCTGGGCGGGGCCGCGGTCCACGCCCTTCTTCGCGTTCACGTCGAACCGCCGGATGTACTTGTAGCGCTTGGTGCGCACGGCGCGGAGCGGGCGATAGTCGCCGTGCCAGCTCTGCTCGGTGAAGATCATCTCGTGGATTCCGTCACGCTCGCCGCGGCCTCCGGGCCGCCCTGAGCCTGTCGAAGGGTGGATGAGCGGCATCAGCGAGGCGCCCTGGAGCCAGTCGGGCGGGTCGAGCCCGAGCAGTTCGCACAGCGTCGGGTAGAGGTCCATGTGCTGGACCATCGCGTCGCAGACTCTTCCGCCGCTGAAGCCGGTGTCCTCCGGTCCGCGGAGGATGAGCATGACGCCGGTGCCGCGGTCGGTCAGCGTGCACTTCATGTCCGGGAACCCCGGGCCGTGGTCGGTGGTGCAGATGACGAGGGTGTTGTCGCGCAGGCCGTTGTCGTCGAGCGCATCGAGGACGGCGCCCATCCGGCGGTCGGCGACCTCGACGCCCATCTTGAAGTTCGCCGTCTCGCGGCGCATGGTGGGGGTGTCGGGCAGGTGGGGCATCGGGCGGCAGTAGCGGCCGTCGATGTCCGCCGGCTCCTCGGGGATGGTCTGGCTGAACGTGCGCGCGTCGCCCTGGCTGAACCGGTGCGGCTGGACGAACCCGACGGAGAGGAAGAACGGTTCGTCGTGATCTTCGGACAAATACTCGACCGCGGCGGGGACGGTCTGACCGGGATCGAACTCCTCGTACTGCGTCGGCTTGTGGTTGAGGAACCGCTCGTAGCCGAGCACCTCCTTGGGGTTGGCCAGCGGCGGCCGGGCGACGTGCTGCACGCCGGCGAGCGCCGTCCGGTAGCCGTGGCCGCGCAGGAAGCGGACGATGTGCCGGCTGTAGTCGTTAAGCGTGTAGTTCCACTTGGTCGAGGCCAGGCCGAACATGCCGTTGCAGTGCGGCCACTGGCCGGTCACCAGCGCCGACCGGCTGGCGGAGCAGGTGGGCGCCGCGGCATGCGCCTGCCGGAACAGCACGCCCTCTTCCGCGAGACGCTGGAGGTTGGGCGACGGGATGGCATAGCCGAACGGTTCGCAGTAACGGCCGAGATCGTGACAGTGCATGTATAGGATGTTCATCGGTTTCATTCGCTTGCTCCCAACTACCGCGGTCCTCGCAGGTTAGCGCGACTGCCCGTTCGCCGGCGGGCACTCCAGATGGTCGTCGAAGTATGCCCCGAGCAGCTTGTTTTCCGCGTCCTTCGGCGACATGTTCATTTCGTCGGCCGTGGCATACTACACGATGATCGCGCCGAACTTCGTGATGATGTGGTCGCAACGCTCCAGTTGTTGTCGGTGCCCAGCGCCTTCGCATAGCGCAGATAGCGGGCAGCTAGGGTACCCGTGGTCTGGCCGATGTAGATGATGTTGCTTCCGCCCTTCAGTCGAGGCACTGGTGCGCGCGTTGACCAGACGTAAACGACCCCCTGAGCTTTGTTCGCCTCCGGGGAGGAAAAAACTCGCGGCACTTCCGGTAGAACATCGGTCCGTCCTGCGCTGTCAGTTCGCCAGGCAGCGCCCTGAGCCCAATGCCCAAGGCCGCGACGACGTCAGATTCATTTGCTTTTCCTTTTCCTGCGCGCTGCCCGGCCTCTCGTCTTTCCTCTGGAGCGGCTGCCGGCCCTGTATTTCGCCCGCCGTTCGCTGAGGACGCTGACGCAATATGTGTTCAGGCTCGCGCCTTCGCGCAGGGCGTCGATGGCCAGTTCCTTGTGCAGGTCCTTGCCGACCCGCACGACGAACTTGCCGGAGTAATCCTTGTTGGCGGTTTCCGGCGGGAGGGGCTCGCCGTCCTCTTCGAGAATGGCAATCCATTCGTCGACGACCTGGCACAATTCGCGATGGACTTTGGTCTCGTCGTCACCGTGGACGCCGCCGAGCATCAGGCCGGGGCAGGAGCCGACGTAGCACTGGTCCTCCTCGGACCACTCGACGATTTTCAGGTATCGGTCGCTCCGTTTCATCGGGCCGCCTCCTTGAGAGCTCTCTGTAAGTCACGTTCTTGATAAGGCTTGGCATCGTCGCCGGGCTTGCCGCTGATGGTGATCCTGGTGCCGGCTGGGTGCTTGAAATTGCGGTGGGTTCCCCGGCCGCCGCGGTCCATGAACCCCGCCTGTTTCAGGTCCCGGATCAGCTCTCGGACCTTTCTCGGCATGTCAATATAGTACCACTACAGTATCATTATGTCAAGTGGCCCGAGCCTTCTGCTGGATAGCTGACGCACAGCAGACTGTGGGACAGCATGGCCGCGACGGCGGCTTGGGCAGGAAGCCCTGGTCGAAGATGGCCTGCGCCCGAGCCCGCGTCGTGCCGTGATATGCGAGCAACGTCTCAGCCATTGGGTGCTCGCCGCGCAGGTGTTCGGCATTCTCTGGACCAGCGCTGAGTATATCCCATGCCGGGGTGTTTGTGGATGCGTTTCTTATCCCTGGTGCGCCGGGCGGGTGTGTTCTTGCCTGCCGCACTGCGCTGCGCATCGAGTCCTTGCGGAGCAAAAAGACCCCCGCCCCCTTTCTCGTCCGCCGAGCGTTTCCACAACCCTGCACTCCAGGGTTGAAGGTGCATCAGGGGTTCGTGTTGTCGAGGCGCTTGAGAAGGCGACCGACGCCGGCGGGCGGGTTCTTCTCGTTGGCCAGGATGCCTCCGAGGACCTCCTTCAGCTCCGTCTTGTCGCGGCCCGGCATTGCCGAGAGGTAGTTCCCCAGCCCCATCGCGGCATAGTCCCTGACGCCCTTCTTGTAGGACGCGTCCGAGACGATCTTCGTCAGCGCGCCCGCCGCTTCGGCCGTGTAGCCGGAGATCGCCAGCGCCCAGGTCGCCCTGAAGTTCCCGTGCAACGCCTCGCGGATGAAGGTCGGGTAGTCTTCCTTCTGCACGCGAGGATATCCGGAGTCGGCCAGGATGCGCCGCACCCGCTCCGCCTGTGATTCCTTCCTGCCCGTGGTGGTCTCTTTCGTGCGGCGCTCGCGAATGGGGTTGGAGACCCACCACTTGGGCAGCGCGGCCCTCTTGGCGACGAATGGGGTGCGCCCCGAATCGACGAACGCCTTCCACAGGGACGCGTGGTCGTGAGGGTTGAGCCGGTCCACCCGCTCCAGGACGCCGGAGTGGACGATGAGCTTCTCGTCGTCGCCGAGCGCGACGAAACCCCTCACGTAGGAGTCTTCGTTGTTGTACTCCCTCATCCACACGATGCGTCGATTGACCATGATGCAACTGTACGTGCTCTGGTTGGACAGGAACTTGTGGCCTTCGAATTCGCAGACGATCTCGGTCTTGCCGTCCTTGCGAGTCTGCCCCAGGTAGACCTGTCTGATGTGATTCTGATGGGTCACCTTGATGCCCGGCTCACCCGCGCCGGCTGCGTTTGCGGCCAAGAGAAGGCTCAGCACCAGAAGGAGGGCCGTGCACCTGATGGATCTGTTCATGACTGACTCCCTGGATTGCAGGCGGCGCGCCGGCCTGCCAGTAATTGAGACGCCCGGGGCTCAAACAAGTTCTCGATATTCTCGCCACAGTAATATTAGCACATGGAGACGGGGCGGACGGTAACAGGTCTGTAACAAGAGAGGCGTGGGCGTGGAGCGGCGCACCGAGGCGACGTCACTTCATACTGACCCGGGTCAGCGTTCCCGCGAAGCGCCCGATCAGCGTGGTCGCGAATCCCCACGCGACCGGCAGCCACACCGGGATGCCGAGGAACGAGGGAGTGACGTACTGCCAAGCCCCGAAGTGGACGCAGACAATCTCGGCGACGGGGCCGACCACCGCACCGGTCAGGAAGAAGATCAGGTCCTGCATCGTGTGCCAGAACGTCGCGACCGCTGCCTAGATCAGAAGGAGCAACAGGCACAGAAGAGCGTTCCGTGAGTGGGCGGCGGCGATGGCTGTGATCCCCGCCACCACCACGGCCACCTCGAGGACCAGCTCGGCCCAGACTCGCAAGGTGCTCACCTCCACCTGCTGCCGGCCGGACAGGGCCGACCCTACCACGAGCCGCTGGTGTCGCGCAGGGCGAAGTAGATCTGCTGGATGGTCTTGTGCAGGGCGGCGCCGGCGGCGTCGTTGCCGGTGGTCGGGCGCAGGTGCACGCCGTCGCCGAGCATCTTCCGCAGGTCCCGCCTCATCATCTCCTCGAAGCAGTAGCTGATGGGGACCTTCTTCTCGCGGCACATCTTGACCAGAGCGGTGTTGAAGCGGATCTGCCCGTCCTGCTTCTTCTTATCGAAGCGTCGCGGCGGGATGGTGGTGATGATGGGCACGGTGCCGGCCGCGACGCAGGCGTCGACCACCGCGGCCATGTTGGCCACACCCTGTGTCACGGCGTCGGGCCGTTTCGAGTCGTTCGTGCCGTACATGGCGATGACGAACTCGGGCTTGGCCCGGGCGAGGTACTCGCCGATCTTGGCCTTGCCGTAGCCGGTTTTCATCTGCCCCACGCCGCGGCGGACCTGGCGGCCGCGGGCGAGCCACTGTTCGAGCGTGTTGCTGTAGGAGTCGGCGGCGGTGATGCTGTCGCCCGCGAACAGGAAGACGTCGTGGCGGACCTTGCCTACCCCCCGGGCGTGGATCTTGCGAACGTTCTCGGCGTAAGCCTGCCGGTCCGTCATCTGACGGGGGAGCGGCACGAGCGCAATCTTCGGTGGAGCAGTCACGGTAACGGCGGCGGCGTTCGAGGGCCTCGAGCAGTTGTTGTCATAGTCGGCGGCGGTGACGCGGTAAGTGACTTCGCCCGCGGTGGTGACCAGGTCGCCGCGCCGCGGCTGAATGGACTCGCCGATCTTGACCCACTCCTTGCCTTCGAGCTTGCGGTAGATGCTGTAGACGGCGGGGAAGGCGTTGTCGTTCGGCTCGGTCCAGGTCAGCTCGACCTTGCCGTTCGCGCCGCCCGTGGCTTTCAGGCCGGCGGGCGGGTCCGGCGGCTGGGTATCGACGCCGCGATAGATGATGAACTTGTCGATCCAATACTCGCCGCTCTGGCCTTTCAGCTCGCGGCCGTGGAAGAGCAGGCTGGTGTGCTCGGTATCGGCGGGGACCTTCCGCTGCGGCGGGTCCGAGTTGTGGTGGAAGTCCTCCACGGCGAAGACGACCGTCCGCCAGATGTCGTCCTGCACGCGAGCCGGTGAGGTGGGCGTGGTATTGTCGCGCTTCTTGGCGTCGAAGAAGTTGACCGAGATGGTCTGCATGCCCTTCGCCCGGACGCAGAACGCGATGTTCAGCCCGCGCGAGCCGCGGACGGCGATGCCCTGCGTCCGCCCGCCGAAGTAGCCGCCCGCCTCTTTCCGCCTGACGTGCAGGCTTCGGCCGCCGACCACGTAGTCCGGCCGGGTCTCCAGGGCCACCGCGGCCCGGCCCTGAGCATCGAACGGGTTGTCACCCTTGTCGAAGTCCGCCTTGGTGTAGACCTCGATGCCGCCGCCTTTGGAGATCGGCTCGAACTTGTCCGCCGCCATGGCCGACACCGCTGCGGCCAACACCACCAACACCACAATCGTCCGTCGCATGCCTCTCTCCTTATCCTGGACTGCCGGTAGGGTGGATTAGCCTAGCGCCCTCCGCGCGCCAAGTCAAATGGATTCACGGAAGTGGGCGGCTGTCCCGATCTGATACGCCCTTCCAGTCGTACGCAGTTGACTGCGGCGGCCGGTTGGGCTATTCTGGGCAAAAGGTGCGAAAAGCGGTGACAGGCACGTTTCCGCTCGCCCTGCTCGCTCCGCTGGTGCCAGTCACCGTTTTTCGCGCTGGTACGCCGAGGAAATCCGGGACTGCCATCCCATTTCGGCGCCGCGAAATGGGTGGCTGTACCGTGATTTCCTGTGCCGGCGCTACAGTCTCGAAGTGCTACCACGAAGCGAAAGGAGTGGTGACGTGGCGAACTGTGATTTCGGATTGATCGGGCTCGCCGTGATGGGCGAAAACCTGATCCTCAACATCGAGAGCAAGGGCTTCTCGGTCGCCGTGTTCAACCGCACGGTGGAGAAGGTCGACCGGTTCATCGAGGGCCGGGCGAAGGGGAAGAACATCGTGGGGACGCATTCGGTCGAGGAGCTGGCCGCCGCGCTGGCGAAGCCGCGCAAGATCATGCTGATGGTCAAGGCGGGGCAACCCGTCGATGACTTCATCGACAAGGTGGCGCCGCACCTCGAGCCGGGCGACCTGATCATCGACGGGGGCAACTCGTTCTTCGGCGACACGATCCGCCGCAACAAGGGCCTGGCGGAGAAGGGGATTCTGTACATCGGCACGGGCGTGTCGGGCGGAGAGGAAGGCGCGCTCAAGGGCCCGGCGATCATGCCCGGCGGACAGCCGGAGGCATACGAGCTGGTGGAACCGATCTTCACGCGAATCGCGGCGCAGGTCGGCGGCGATCCGTGCTGCACGTACATCGGAGCCGACGGCGCCGGCCACTACGTCAAGATGGTGCACAACGGAATCGAGTACGGCGACATGCAGCTCATCTCCGAGGCGTATTACCTGATGAAGTACGCGCTGGGCATGACCGAGGCCGAGATGCACGAGGTCTTCAAGAGCTGGAACGAGGGCGACCTCGATTCATACTTGATCCAGATCACCACCGAGATTCTCGCGACGACCGATCCGGAGACGGGCAAGCCGATCACGGAGGTCATTCTCGATCGGGCGGGCCAGAAGGGGACGGGGAAGTGGACGTCGCAGAGCGCCCTCGACCTGGGGATCCCGGCGCCCACGATCGCCGAGGCGGTGTTCGCGCGGTGCATCTCGGCCATCAAGGACGAGCGGGTCGCGGCGGCGAAGGTGCTGGAAGGGCCGACGGGCACGTATGATGGCGACCGGGATGAGTTCGTCAGGGCGATCCACGACGCGCTGTACGCGTCGAAGGTCTGCTCGTATGCGCAGGGGTTTGCGCTGATGGCCGGGGCGGCGGAGGAACACGGCTGGGACCTGCACTTCGGCGAGATCGCGATGATCTGGCGCGGTGGCTGCATCATCCGGGCCCACTTCCTCAACCGGATTGGGGAGGCGTTCGACCGCGAACCGGACCTGAGGAACCTGCTGCTGGACGACTACTTCAAGGGCATCGTGCACGCGTCGCAGGACAACTGGCGCGCGGTCGTGATGGAGGCGACGAAGCTCGGCGTCCCGGTCCCGGCGTTCAGCTCGGCGTTGGCGTACTACGACAGCTACCGGCGCGGGCGGCTCTCGGCGAACATGATCCAGGCACTGCGCGATTACTTCGGCGCCCACACGTACGAACGCGTCGACAAGGAAGGCCACTTCCACACCAACTGGACCGGCGAGGGCGGCGACACCACGGCGAGCACGTACGTCGCCTGATCGTCGCAGCCCGCAGACTTGTCTGCCCTGCCCTGATCACTCGGACGACTCGCCTGCGAACGCCGCGGGAAGGTCGTCCACGCCGAAGGGTTTCTTCAGGACGGCGTGCGCCGCCGCCAGGCAGTCCTTGGGGATGTTGGCCCTGGTGAGCGCGGTGATGATGATGATCTTCGCGTCGGGCTGGACCTCCTTCAGCGTGCGCAGGGTGGCGGCGCCGTCCATCTCGCCGGGCATGAGCAGGTCGAGGAAGACGTAAGGGAACGCCGCGTCGCGGCAGGCGTGGGCCGCCGCCTGGCCGGTGGACGCCTCGGCCACGTTGTACCCCAGGTCGCCGAGGTGTACGGTAAGCCAGAAGCGCATCAGGTTGTCATCGTCGACCACGAGGATCGAAGTGCCCCGCTCGGGCATCGCTTGGGCGGCGGGGCTGAGCCGGGGCGGCGCGGTCGGGACGGCCCGCACGGGCAGCCGGACGGTGAAGGTGGCGCCCTGGCCCGGCCGGCTCTCAACGTCGATGGTTCCGCCGCACTCGCGCACGATGGTGCGCGACTCGGGCAGCCCCAGGCCGAGGTGCAAAGGCTCCTCGCCGCCGGGGCCGGGTCCGAGCTTGGTGGTGAAGAACGGGTCGAACACCCTCGGCAGGTCTTCGGCCCGGATGCCGGCGCCGGAGTCGTGGACCGAGATCACAATGCGGCTCTGGTCCGCGTCGTGGCGGACGGATATGTCGACGCGTCCGTCGCTCCCGATGCTGTCGCGAGCGTTGGTGATCAGGTTGAGAAGCACTTGAAGGATCTGGCCCTCGTTGATCCAGGTGGGCGGGACGGCCTGGTAGGACTCGGCGACCCCGATGTGCCGCGGGGCCAGCGATGGCCCCATCATGCCGACCACGGTGCCGGCGACCGAGGCGACGTCGATCTGCCGCTCCTGTCCGGGGGAATCGGCCCGGGAAAGCGAGGTCATTCGGCCCGCGATGACGCCGCCGCGCTCGGCGACGGCGCGGCAGGCGTCGATGAGACGAGGGGCGAGGGAGGCGTCGGCCCCGGCCAAGTCGGACAGGCCCCGCAGCCCGCCGAGCATGTTGTTCAGCTCGTGCGACACGCTCAGCGCGAGGGTTCCGATCGTTGCCATGCGCTGGGTGAGGATGAGGCGCTGCTCGAGCAGGACCGAGGCGGTGACGTCGCGGGCCACGAACAGCACGCCTTCCGCCTCGCCCGGCCCCGGTTTTAGCGCCGAGGCGCGGACGTTGACCCAGATGTCCTCGCCGCTCTTGCGGCGGCAGGGCAGGCGGGCATGCGACCACACGCGTTGCTCTTTGACAGCCGATTCGATTCGCTCGTTGATCTGCGCCGTCTGGCCGGGGTCGCGGAGCAGAAACTCCAGCCCGGTGCGGCCGAGCACCTCGTCCTGGGAATAGCCGGACAGCTCCTGGGCGCCGCGGTTCCAGTAGGTCACGGCCCGGTCGTTGTCGGCCACAGTCACTGCATCGGTCACGTTGGCGAGGATCTGGGCCTGGCGCTCGATCTGCTCGCGCGCCCGGACCGCTTCGGTGACATCACGGAGGATCGCCATGCGCAGGCGCTGCCCGGCGAACTGGATGGGCGCGCTCGTTGCATCCACCCAGAAGGGGGTTCCGTCCCTCTTCACGCCGGGGCGGACGCCGAGCCGCTCCGGGACGGGAGTTTCCATGGCCGCCTCCATCTCCTTGCGCACGGCTTCCCGCCGGCTCTTCGGGGGCAGGTCCAAGACGCTGACTTCCCCGGCTTCGATTTGCTCAGAGGTGTAGCCGTACAGCTCGAGCATCACGTCGTTCGCCGAGACCAGCTTGGTTGTGGCGGGATCGTAGAGGAACACGGCATCGGGGATGACCTCGTAGATGGTGCGGTATCGCTCCTCGGACTGGCGGAGCGCCTCCTGGGCGCGCTTCTGCTCGGTGATGTCGCGCCAGATGGCGTGAACAGAGTTCTTGCCGCGGACGGAAATGCGCCGGGTGTTCACTTGGACGTCGCGGATGTCCCCGTCCTTTCGGCGCTGCTTCGTCTCGAAGATGTCGTGGCCTTGCCGAACGACCTTCGCGAGGTGCTGGGCCGCTTCCTCGGGCGACTCGATCACGTCGATGTCGGCAAGGGTGAGCCGGCTGAACTCGTCCCGCGTGTAGCCCAGGTTCCGGCAGGCGCTGTCGTTGAACTCGACCAGGGCTCCGCTCTCGGCGTCCAGCAGGACCACGGAGTCCGTGGCCTGCTCGAACACCGCGCGGTAGCGCTCCTCGGAGTCGCGGAGCGCCTCTTCGGCGCGCGTGCGCTCGGTGATGTCCATCGTGATCTCGACGACGCCCACGAGGCCGCCGTTCTCGTCCTGAACGGGGGAGCTCCTCACGAGCCATTGCCTGCCTTCGGGGGTGGCGATTTCCTCTTCGTGCGGCCCGCCGGTCTCGAGGGTTCTTTTCACGGGACAGCCGTCACAGGGCCTGGAACGGCCCTGCCACAACTCGTAACAGTTTTTTCCCGCGATCTGCTGCGGCGTCAGCCCGATCGAGTCACACGCGCTCCTGTTCGCCCACACGATCACCATGTCCCGGTTGTGATAGATGACGTGCTCGGTCATGCTGTTGAGGATCGCGGCCTGCTCTCGCTGGGTGCGCCGTAGCGCCGACTCGGCCTGTCTCTCCCGGGTGATGTCACGGCCGACCGCCTGGAACTCGAGAAAGTTGCCCTGCTCGTCAAAGATCCTTCGATTCGTCCACTGCGTCCACCGGGCCTCGCCGTTCCGAAGCACGACGCGATCCTCGATTGTGGCGGACGGCCGCTCGGGGGTGAGGGACGCGAGCTGGCCCTCGACCGCTCCGCGATCACCTTCGTGGACGTAGGGGAAGAAGCTGCGCCCGAGGAGTTGCTCGGCGGGCGCCTCGAAATAACGGCAGAGGGCCTCGTTGACGAACGTGACCGTTCCGTCTTCCTGGAAGCGGCAGATGAACTCGGTCTGGTCCTCGACCACCCGGCGGTACCGCTCCTCGGACTCGCGCAGCGCCTCCTCGGCCTGCCGGCGGCGGGTAGTGTCACGGGCGACGCCCATCACCGCCTCGACCTCGCCCGCGTCGTTCCGGAGCGGGGTGAGCCGGGTGTCGAGCCAGACCTCCCGGTCGGGCGCGTGGGCGAATCGGACGGTGCGCTCGACGGACACGGGCTGCCCCGTCTGAAGCACGCTCGTCAGGTGCTTTTCGAGCCCTTCGATCGAGCTGGGGTGTAAGAGCCGGCGGAGGGGTGTGCCGATCGTGGCCTCCGGCGTCCGTCGGAACTGCTTGGCGCCGAAGTCGTTCACGTACTGCACGGTCATGTCCGGGTTGATAATGAAGATGGAGTCACGGGCGGACTCGGCGAGGGTGCGGTAGCGCTCTTCGCTGTGGCGGAGGGCGGCTGCGGCCTTGCGGCGTTCGGTCACATCGCGGGTGATGATCAGCTTAAGCGGGCGGCCGTGCAGCTCGGTGTCCGTGGTGGTGATTTCCGCCCAGAAGTCCGAGCCGTCCTTGCGGAGGCGGCGGTGGACCGGATAGTGGCGCGGCCCGGGCTGCGTTTGCAGGATTTCCGACAGTTCCCGGATTCGCGCCCGGTCCTCTGGGTGGACCGGCCAGTAGGCCTCCAGGGTCCTCCCCTTCAGTTCGTCCGGGGCGTATCCGTACATCCGGCAAAAGGCATCGTTGGCGTGAACCACTTCCCGCCGCTCGGAGTCGTACAGGAAGACCGCGTCGGGGATCGCCTCATAGATGGCGCGGTAGCGCGCTTCGGACTGGGCCAGTTCCCGGGTCCGCTCGGCCACGCGGCGTTCAAGGCTCTCGGTCAGTTGCCGGACTGTCTCTTCCGCCTTCTTGCGCTCGGTGATGTCTATGGAGAACCCGATGATGCCCACGATGTCGCCGCGTTCGTTCTTGTAGGGCACTTTGTCCGTGCTCACCCACATCAGCCCAGAGGGAGTCGCCACCGCCTCCTCGATGCGCTTCTCGGGCGTGCCCGATTGAATGATCTCCTGGTTGTCGCGGAGGAACTTGTCAGCCATCTCGCTGGGGTACAGCTCGGAGAGGGGCCGGCCTTCGACCTCGGCGGGCGTCTTGTGCAGCGCCGCGGCGAACGCCTGGTTGGCCCGGATGAGCTGGCCTTGGCGGTCGGTCCAGAAGATCATCGCCGGGACGGTGTTGAGCAGGACGGCCTGTTCGGCGCTGAGGTTGTTGAGTTCGGCTTCGGCCCGTTTCCGCGCCGTGATGTCCCAGAAGATGCCCAGGATACCAGTCGTGTTGCCCTCGGCGTCCCGAATGGGCGTTTTCACGGTGCGGACGATGATTTCCTTCCCGTCCTGGACGTATTTCTCTTCGATGTCTTTCGTCTGGCCGGACTCAATGACGGTGCGGTCATCGGCCCTGTACTTCTCGGCCAACTCCTCCGGGAAGAAATCGTAATCGGTCTTCCCGGCGCATTCCTCGGGGCGGATCTTCAAATCTCGGGCGAAGTTCTCGTTGCACGAGACGTAGACCAACTCGGTGTCCTTGCAGAAAATCTTCTGCGGGAGATTTTCGAGCAGGGTTCGGTGTTTACTCTCGCTCTCCCGCAGCGCCTCCTCCGCCCCCTTGCGCTCGGTGATGTCCATGCACATGCCGACGGTGCGCTCGGGCTCGCCCTCGTCGCCGCGGACGACGTTGCCGATGTCCTGGACCCACCGAACCGCGCCGTCCGCCCGCACCAGCCGGTACTCGATGTTGTAGCCCTTGCCTTCTCGGGCGCACGCCGCGAAGGCGCTGGTGGCGCGTTCGACGTCGTCCGGGTGGATGCGTCGGGCGAGGTCCTCGGGCGTGCCGCCGAATCCGCCGGGCTCGAGGCCGGCGATGTGTTCAAGCTCTTCGGACCAGGTTCCGCGCCGGGTGCGCAGGTCCCACTCCCAGCTCCCGATGTGCGCGGCCCGTTGAGCGAGGGCGTAGCGCCGCTCGCTTTCGCGCAGCGCCGCCTCCGCTTCCTGGTGCGCCGTGACGTCCACGGCGATGATGCCCAGGCCGTCCCCGGCTTTGAAGGCTCTCAGATCCACGTGTTTCTCGCCGTGCTCCGTCTGGAACACGGCGTCGCAGGCGAACGGCTTGCCGGTCCTCAGCACCTCGGCGTACTTCCCATACCGGCCCGAGGGCTCGACGTCGGCGTAGACCTCGCGGAGCTCCTTGCCGATGACCTCCAGCGGCGTTCGCCCGACATCCCGCGCCGATGATTCGCTGACGCGGATGATGCGCAGGTCCGAGTCCAGCAGAATGAACCCGTCGGTCGCGAAGTCAAGGAAATGAAGCAAGGTCTCTTCGACCTGTCGGTCGGGCGGCTCCGCCGGGGCGCGTTCGGCCGGCCGCCCGGCGCGGCGCCGCTTACCCTGAGACTCCTCCAGGGCCGACTCGAGCGCGGCGACGCGCCGGGCCAGCTCCTCGTACGTCGGTTTCTTGGCAGACATGCCGACTTTCCTCTCTATTGTGACGGTGGAGATACAACCTTTATTGTAGGACGGCGCCGGCCAAAATCAACCGGCGCAGGCGCGGGGGGATAGGAGCACATGAGCATAGGAGAAGGGGGGGGCGGCGTGAGAGGCGCTTCCTTGCCCGCGCGCTCCCGCGCCCTACTCGTCGTCGGCGTGATCGTCCGAGAAGCGGGTCTCCTCGTCTTGCGCCAGGCCGGCGGAAGTGCGCTGCTCGGGCGGGATGCCGCGCTGCTCCTCCCACTCCTCGAGGGTCATGATGACCTCCCGCGCCTTGCTGCCCTTGTAGCCGCCGACAATCCCTTCGACAGCCATCATGTCGACCAGGCGCGCCGACCGGGTGTAGCCGATCTCGAGCTTGCGCTGGAGCAGCGAAACGCTCCCCCGGCGGCTCTCCAGCACGACCCGGCAGGCATCGTCGTACAGGTCGTCCGGGCTGTACTCGTCGGCCGGCGCGTCGTCGTCCCGGCCGAGCTGCTTCACGTTCATCAGGTACGCCGGCCGGCCCTGTTTGTTCACGAAATCGACCACGTTCCGGATCTCGTGGTCGCTGACGTAGGTGCCCTGGACGCGGACCAGGTCGGACGTGCCCGGCGGGACGAACAGCAGGTCGCCGCAGCCGAGCAGCTTTTCGGCACCGTTGCGGTCCAGGATGGTGCGCGAGTCGACCTTCGAGGTCACCTGGAACGAAATCCGCGTCGGCAGGTTGGATTTGATGAGGCCGGTGATGACGTCGACCGACGGACGCTGCGTGGCCAGCACAATGTGAATGCCCACGGCCCGCGACTTCTGCGCCAGCCGCGTGATCGAGACCTCGACCTCCTTCGACGCCACCATCATCATGTCGGCCAGCTCGTCCACCACGATCACGATGTACGGCATGTGGAACGGCACCTCTTCCTCGTCGTAGTCGAAATCGTCGCCGAGCCGCTGCGCGATCCCCTCCTCGCCCAGCTTGTTGTACTGCGTGATGTGGCGGACGCCGGCCCGGGCGAGCCAGTCGTAGCGCTCGTCCATCACCTTCGTCGCCCACTCCAGCACGTACGGCGCCCGCTTCATGTCCGTGACGACCGGGGTCAGCAGGTGCGGGATGTACTCGAACATCCCCAGGTCGACCATCTTCGGATCGACCAAGATGAGCCGCACGTTCTCCGGCCGGTGCAGCATCAGCGTGGTGACGATGATCGAGTTCAGACAGACGGACTTGCCCGAGCCTGTCGCGCCGGCGATGAGAAGGTGCGGCATTCGCGTCAGGTCGCTGAGGATCGGTGTGCCCGATGCGTCCTTGCCCAGCAGCACCGGCAGGATGAACTTGTCCTTCTTGGCCTTGAACTCGTCGCAGGTGAGCAGCTCGATCAGGTGCACGATCTCCTTGATCGCGTTCGGGACCTCCACCCCGGCGGTCGACTTGCCCGGAATCGGCGCCACCACACGGACGCTCTTGGCCTTGACCGCCATCGCGATGTCGTCCGAGAGGCTCGTAATCCGGTTTACCTTGATGCCCGGGGCGAGCGCGATCTCGTACCGCGTGACCGACGGCCCCTTCTCGATCCCGACCACCCGCGCCCCGATGCCGAACTCGGACAGCGTTCGTTCCAGGACCGTGCTGTTCTCGCGGATCGACGCCTCCAGTGCCCTCTCGTCGAACGGCTCCGCCGGGTCCAGGAGCGAAAGCGGCGGAAACTGGTAATCCTTGCCCACCACCGAGGACGGCATCACGGCGATCTTGTCCAGCGCCTTCGTCTTCCCCGCGCCCGCGGTCGCATCAATGGGCATCGGCGGCAGCTTCTCCTCCGGCGCCACCTCCTCGGCTTCCTTAGCGGCTGTCCCCGTCTCTTTGGGGACCGTCGCGACGGCGGACGTGGCGGCGGGCTCCGGCTCCGCCGGAAAGACCGGCGGCCTTGACACCTTGATCTTCGGCTTGAACTGGCGCCCGGCTTCCGCCCGCTCCCGGTACGCCGCCATCCAGCCCTTGGCCCGCGCCGACAAGCTCTTCGCGGCCCATACCGCCAACTCGTCCGCCGACAGAAGCAGCCCGCCCAACGAGAACAGCAGCACGGTCACCAGCCAGGTGCCCCAGCGCCCGACGTGGAGGATCAGCACGTCCGACACGGCGATGCCCACGACCCCGCCGCTGCCGGGCATGTACGCCGTCTGTGGCCCGACCAGTTGCGCCGCCACGGCGGCCGAGACCAGCATGACCAGCGCGCCGAAGACGCCCATCCACGCATCAATCAGGTCGCGCTTCATCAGGCAGCGGATGGCAAACCCGATCGCCAGCGCCGCCGCCAGGTACGAAGCATATCCGAAATTCACCGTCAGCCAGTTCGCCAGCAGGGCGCCGACCCGTCCGCACACGTTATGGAACGTGCCGGCCGGCGGCCAGTACGCCTGGGACAGGTCGCGGCTGCTGAACGTCAACAGGCTGAGGAAAATGAACAGCGCCACAAAACCGAACGCGAGGCTGGTGGCCCGCTTGCGGACCATCGTCAGTTTGTTCAACGCTTCCGATTGGGATGGCACGAGCTACCTCCAGGCAAAATGAACCAGGGCCGCGATTCCGACCGCAAAACAATACGGCGAAAAGACCCACAGACCGGCCCGCCGGACGATCCGGATCAGCACCACCAGCGCGATCCAGCTCGAGACCAACGCCACCGCAAACGCAACCAGCGCCGGCAGCAGCCCGACGCCCGCCTCGCACCTGCCCGACAGCAGCTTCAGGCCTTCGTAGCCACCGGCCGCGATAATCGCAGGCACGGCCAGGAGAAACGCGAACCGGACCGACGCATCCCGGCTCAGCCCGAGCGACCGCCCCGCGCTGATCGTCATCCCCGACCGCGATATGCCCGGCAGCAAGGCCAACGCCTGCGCCACCCCCACCGCCAGCACCTGCCACAGGCCCATCTTCTGCTCCGTTCCCGATGCCTCTCGCCGGCGGCGGGCGGCGGCTTCGCCCCCGATCAGCATCAGGCCCGTCGCCATCAGAAAGAGGGCCACCGCCACCGGGTCCCGGGCGACGTTCTCGACCACGTCACCGCACAGCAACCCGGCCGCGATGGCCGGGGCCGTCGCGATGCAAATATACACCCCGAGGCGGCGATCAGCGCCAAACAACCGGAGCACCTCGCGGCGGAACACGATCAGCACCGCGCCGAGCGATGCCACGTGCACCAGCACCGACAACGCCAGCCGGTCCTTTCCCGCGCCCCCGGCAAGGGCGTCGTACAGGGCCAAATGCCCCGAACTGCTCACCGGCAGGAACTCCGTCAGGCCCTGCACGAGACCGTAGATCGCCGCACCCAGTTCGGTCACGTGGCTCCTTCCGCCGGGGCCTGTCACTAAGCCGCGTTCACAGCAGCAGTTACGCCGGATGCCCGCTGCGCACGAAAAGGGCGCAATCCCCCCGCGTGCCAAACGGCGTACTTTCATAGGTATCGACATTCCATGCCCCTGTCCTTTAGCCAAAAATCGGCGTTCGGGCAAAACAGATGCACGTCAAGAGAGGACGGGGAAATGTGATTCAGACAGTCCTGCGTCACGTCGTTGATCGCCGGAGGTGATCTTTTGAAGTGCGCCCGTTCGACTTCGCTCAGGGCGCTTTGAGCCTGTCGAAAGGCGGTCACCCGAGACCACGTAAGACTTCAGCCATTTGAAGCGTGACGGTGCAAAAGGTGTCAGGACTGCTCTGCTGAAAACCGAGATCCTTCGTGCAGCCTGTCCTGAGCGAAGCCGAAGGGCTCAGGATGACATGAATACAGCAGACTCTAGCACTACAACGCTACATCTTGGACGGAGAGATTCTTCGCTTCGCTCAGAATGACAGAATCGGGTGTCTTCATGTCATTCTGAGGAGCGGAGCGACGAAGAATCTCTCGCCGTTCCGACGCGTGAGACAACAGACCGGCGTGATGCGCAAGTCACTGCTCTACAAGCGGTTACGTCGCCAAAGGCGAGGAGATCTAGCGTTGTAGTGCTAGTTCTACTGTCTTGCTTCATCGTTGTTGGCTGATCCGTAGAGACGGGAGTCGGTTACGGGTCTTCCAGTGATAGAATCGCGCCTGTTCGTTGCGCGTGAGTCGCCGGGTTGCTTCGCGGGCGACGCGCTCTGGAGTGTAGCACCCGCAGGCTTCATGCAGCAGCATCGCCAGCCCTTGCCGAACTTGGGGGACCGTGATGGCGGGGGTCTGTTTTTTTCCCCCGCCGTGCTTCGCGGATCAAGAACCAGACGGCGATCAGCGAGAGAACCTGGTGGTGATGCCAACCGGCCCACGTGCGGACTTCGTAGTCTGCAAGCCCCGCCTCGCTCTTGCCGCGCTGGATGCATTCCTCGATGCGGTGTTCCGCCTTGGCGACGCGGGCGAGTTCCCCAAGCGGCGTGTCCGGGGAAGCGTTCGACAGGTAGTAGTCGTGTTTCGTCTTGCCGGTTTCGTCCGGGCACCGCGTGGCCACGAGGAGTTCTTCCGTCGGCCGGGTGCGGCTGTGTTCGGTGCGGGCCACGACGCGCGTCTTCAGAATCTTGACGGTGAGCGGGCCTTTCTCGCCGTCGCGCACTTCGATCGTTGTCCAGGCGGCGTCGGGCATGGACGCGGCCCATCGGTCCACTCGTTGGAAGGGCGGCTTGGGTTTGGCTCCGCGGCCCTTCCACGTCGGAGGGGCGGACTCAAGGTCGCGGACGTTTGTGTTCGTCGGCACGGCCAGAAGGTACGATTCGCCCAGCGCACGTAAATCCCTGCGAAACGACGTGCTACGGCCCATTTCGTCGTCTCCCGCAACCCACGCATGGGGCAGGAGCTTCCCGTCCTCTCGCAGCATCTCCAGAGCCAGTTTGTGGCGAGTACGGTAGCGGATATCCCGCGGGATGCCGCACGCCTCTCGGCGCGCCTTGTCCTCGGCCCACTCCTTCGGAAGGTACAACCGCATGTCGGCCAGAGCGTGTTCTTTCCGCGAGACGTAGCCCAGGTACACCGCCACCTGACCGTTCTCAACCTTGCCCAACCGGCCGATCCACTGCCGGGCCACCCCCGCCGAATGAGTGCCCTTCTTCGGAAACCCCGATGGATCAAACACCAGCACTCCGTCCCGCTCCCCCAGTTCCTCGCCCACCTGGCGCACCAACTCCGCCCCCAGCGGACCGGGGTCCCACTTGGAAAAACCCACGAACCACTGCAAACACCCACGGCCCTGATCGTTCCGGTACGCGATCGACTCGACGTTCTTGCGCTTCACGTTCGACAACAACCCCGCCAAGTACGTCTTAGCATGGGCCTTCTGCTCCTTGCGCCAGAGGCAGTCCGCAAAAGGCTGCGCGAACTCACGCAGCCGCTCCATCATCCCGTCAAACACCTCTGGCCCCACCGCACATTCCGCCAACAACTCCTTCTTCCGCAACTCAAATCGTCGTTCCATCGTTCTGCCCTCCCAAGGGACCATTCCCCCAGAAGGTGTATCGACACAACCACTTCAGAACCTTTAGAACAAATCAGACAGTAGAACTAGAAACAGACTTATCTGCTATCTGTCTATCTGGGGATGCTGACCGGCGGCGCGACGTATAACCCAATCGCACACGACGCCGACAAGGTCCTGACTAGCGACCGACGGATCAAGGTCCACCAACTCCGCCCCACAATCAAGCTCACCGCAAACGTCCGCGGCACCCACGCTCGCAGCCTCGCCATCAAGCTCCGCACCAAGCCCGCGTCAAAGACACACTGACCGCGCACAGGTCCTCCGTACGTGCTAACCATAGTGCGGTCGGAAGAGGAAGGGAGTGAGACCATTAAATACGTATGGTGTCCCAGATAACTATGCCCGTCTTCACCGGATGAGTCGCAGTGGTGTATGTCCAGTTCGTGGACAGCGGGCACGATAAGAAAACCCACGACAAAGATCAGGAGACCCAGAATTGCCATTGGCCTTTTCATGATGTTGAAGTTCATCGGTTCCTTCTGATAACTGCAAACAAGAAGGACCGTTTCTGATCACCGTATACAGGAGAGATCACCTCGCTACAGCCCAAGAAACTGGATCGCCAGGCCGGAAAGACAGATGGTCAAGCCGGCCAGAGCGTGCGTATATCGCTCTAATCTGCCTATCTTCGCAAAGCTGATACCCCATGCACCAAGCATTACAATGGTGAACATTGTGCCGATTGTGACCAGCGAGAATACTGCCGCCACAAATACCATACCGAAAATGCTTTCCGTGGCTGCCGGATACATCAAAATGGGGACAAGGGGCTCGCACGGTCAGAACACAAATATGGTGAACAGAATCCAGGGGGTCATGCTCTTCTTGTTTTCGCTATGATGCGCATGCACATGGGCATGTTCTTCGGCATGGTTGTGCTCATGCTCAAGTATAGTCTGGCCGGTGCTCAATAGAAGCAAGCCTTTCCGGACCCACCCATTATTGCGGTCGGCACCCAGTGGCCCTTCTAAACTTAAGTTCAAGCTCTGACCCCGTTGCCAAGGATGGCCGTGTCAAACACTCCGATGATCATTGCCAAGGCCAAGTTTGTCATGCAGTTCTTCATCATCTTGCCTCCGACGAGTTTCCGTCACTCATGTCTCACCTCACGATTTCTTCAATGGACCATGTCTTTCGCAGGCGCAGCACACCGACGTTGGCGTGGTCGGCCACGTAGATGTAGCGCTCTGTGGCATCGACCGCCCCCGGCCACGACAGCGGCACAACCTTGGCCTCGTTCCAGCGGCCCTCGAGTTTTCTCCAGTCGTCGATATTGCCGTAGGTGCCGAAGCGCAGGATCTCGTTGCCGGCGTTGTCCATCATCGCCACACTGCGAGTCAGGGTGTTGGGGTAAGTGATGCGGCCGTAATCGTCGAGGCCGAACCTTGGGGAGAAACCAACCTGACCGGAATCGCGCGAGATTTGGCCGTAATGCACATCGTAGATCTTCGCTGGCCCCTTCAGGAGAGTGGGATAGAGACGTTTTCCCGTGCCTGTGGGTTCATACATGGCAATCCTTCCCATGTGTCTGCCGTAGACCCTGTCGCCCCTGAACCCGGCCGGCGGCTTGGGCGGATTATCGGGCAGCCGTATGCCAAGGTAGATGCGGCCCTGCCGGTCCACGCGCAGGCCGCCGCACATGTTACCGGGTTTCAGGATCGCCCTGCACTTGCCCGGTCCATTGACCGGATCGATGGGATGGTAGAACAGGTGTATATCCATGTATTTGTGGGGCGATGTGCCGCCCAGCACTAACATGCCGCCGTCGGGCGACGGCCACATGCCGCGGTCGAAATAGAGCGATCCGGGCCACTCGTTCATGAACAGCCTGTCGGAATAGATCGGACTGCCCGTGTTGCCCACGGGCGCACGGGCGTGATCCTTGCCGTCGAGCGCCCAGCGATAGACCCTTTCATTCTTGTTCTGGCGGGTGAAGAGATAGCGGTTGCGGCTGTCGAGTGCCATCTCGGCGGCGAAGATCTGCCGCTTGTGGCTGCAGCGTCCGCCGTGGATGTCTCCCCGGGGTTGGGCGGCGGCGTCGCGACACTGGCGAAACTCGCCCTTCTCCCAGTCCCGCAGTTTCCAGATATCGCCGCAACCCGACGCAAAATAAGCGGTGTCGGTGACGGGATCGACAACCATACTGCGGAACGCCAGGTAGCGGAGTTTCTGGCCCGACTGGTAGAAGTCGCGCACGAGTTCCAGTCTCTTGCCCTTCTCGCGGTAGACCCGGGCCGGCAGGTCCTTGTAAGCGACCCAGATTCGCTTCTTCGCCCCGGAGCCGACTATACGGATGTAGCTGCGTTCCCGGAGCAGGATGACCATATCGTTGACGCACAGCTTCAACTGCACCGATGGCTTGTCGTCCTTGGACCAATCGTCGAAACGCAGTAGCTGTAGATCGCCTGGTGCCCCCTGACGGCCGAAGCGCGTGGTGACGTAGAGGGCCTTCCTCTCGGCGTCCCATGCCACATCGTCGGGATTCGCGACGTTCAGATTGCGCACAAGCTTGGCGTCCTCCGTGAGCACTGCAACACGGTTGTTCACACGGTCGCAGACGAAGACGTGGCCGGCGCGGTCCACCGCAACGCCATGCAGCGGCGAATAGGACCTCTGCCTCTTTGTGTTGAACCTGGCGACCTGCCCGGCGGGCAAAGCAAACCACTGCGTGGCGGTGCGGGTGGCATAATCCACCTTCCACACCTGCCCCGGCCGCCAGAAGGGCTTGTCGTCAATGCGGCTGATGCCGCTGAGGTAGAACGATTTCCCGTCCGGCGTTGGGCAGGTGTAGATTCCGCCGCGGGCGCTACTGGAATTGTCCCAGGTCGTCCAGGAAATCAAAGGAGGCTTCTGCACGAGATGCGTGGCCGTGTGCACCTTGGGGTTGGGATCGATCGATCCGTCGGTGCGGAAAGTGAGCAGGTCCAGTTTGTTTGCTCCCGCGATGGTGATGATGTCGGGCGAAGCCGTTTGCACCATGAGCGGCGGAGAACCGAAGCCGCTCCTCATGTAGTTGATTACTGTCTTCGAGTAGCAGGGCCAGCTGGTCAATATCTGTGAGAGAGAAGGGGCGTAATTGCCGTCATTAAGGCGGTTGACGCCCCATCCTCTGACCTTCTCCCGCGGCATCCCGCCCGGGAAGGGAAACACGGTGCGGATGTAGTTGCCGTCGGCATCGTACTGCCGCACTGTGAAGGGTCCCTGCTGACCGGCCGTGCCGAAGACGTAGACGGATCCGTCTGCCTTGGCTTCGAGGCCGGCCACAGTCCACATGCTGTGATTGTGGTGCTGGATCTCACTGCTGAAGAACGCGTACGGGTCGCCGCCGAGTATCTTGTCCAGCTTCGCGCCCATGCCCGCACGAACCCGAACCTTGAACGGCCCGCCTTTTGCGGGCTCCTTATAGTCGTCCTTGCCATCCCATACAAGGGTCTGGGCCTTGGATTCGGCCTTGAGGGGTGGTGGAGGGTTCTTGCCCAGTACGCCCGCCGCCAGGTGCCGCACGACTTCACCCTTGGAATTGATGATAGCGACCTCAACATCAGTGAGTTTGTCTATCTCGAAGCTGACTTTGTACTGCGCTCCGTCTTTGGTCAGGGACGGCTTCTGGACCCACTGCATGGCCGAGAGCGAGTTGGTGATGGCAAGAACTATTGCAAGTGCGGCGACGACTGTCTTCATGGATGATCTCCTTATTATTCAGGTCTGTAATGCCTTCCATTATTGATGGGTCAGTATTTCGAGTCAAGATGCATCCGACACGAGTTTCTTCTGCTGTGGTGGCAGCGAACAGGATCTGGCGAATGGGCACGGGAGGGTTGACACCTGAGCCCTGACGCCTGTCCTAATGTCTGGTCAGTCGGTTCTGGCCGTGCTACAGTCCTACGCGCTCCGAGATCGCATGGTCATTCTGCCCGCCTCCTGACAGCCTAGGAATTCCGGTGGAATGGATGACATCCGTATCTTGGGCTGACATAGCTGAATATGACGGGCTCCAAATGGCCGACGTTGCATTGTCTGTGTTGCGGAAGGCCATTACCGTTTCCTGCTTGGCTAAGGGCCTCGCTCTTTCACAGAAACGCGATCTCTATTTCCCCGAAGGGCTGATTCCGGGAAATCGCCTGAAGTTCACCAACTACGATGGCACGAAGACATTCGTGAGTACGGTCGGAGAAAGAACATTCAAGTCTGGGCTAACGAAAGAGGTCGTGCGCTATCATCTATCTCCTAGAAGTCTGGCCGAAAAGGGGCTTTCTCGTCCGGCACTGGTGAAGGAGGCAC
>CAZDHT010000061.1:0-8104 GCA_964505325.1 uncultured Planctomycetota bacterium
ACAGGAACTGCGCGAGTTGGCCGACGTGCGCTTCTTCATCCAGGTCATGACCAAGGGCGCTCCCAAGATGCGGAGCGCCGTGCTGGAGCTTCACAAGCGCGCCGCCGAGGCCGAGAAACGGCGTCTGACCGACAAGGACCGCGTCGCCAAGCTGATCAAGGACCTCCTGGGGGATTACGAGGTGCGGACTGCCGCCTACATCGAGCTGATCAGCGCCGGTCGTTATGCCGTCCCGCAACTGATCGCCCGATTGGCCGACACTGCCTCAAGCGACTACCGGGACTACCGGGTGCGGGCGACCGTCGCCCTCATCCGGATCGGCGAGGAGGCGGTCCTGCCCCTGTGCACGGCGCTGCGAGCGGAAAAGACATCGCTCCGGCAGGACATCTGTTTCATCCTTGGCGAGAGCGCCGACCCGCGGGCCGCGCCCTACCTGCTCCGCGCCGCCAAATCCGATCCGGAGGAATCGGTGCGCGTGGTCGCCAACAACGCCCTGGCCCGGATGCGCGAGTATGTGGACGTGCCGGACCAGCCGCCACACGTCGCCCTGTTCAAGCACGCGCGGCTCTACTACTCCGGCGATCCGACCATCGAGCGGCCCAGCAGATACGGACACACTTCCTGGAACTGGTCCCCGGCGGACCCGGACCGGAAGCAGGAGGGCCGGCTGGTCATGCAGACGGTTCCCAGTTTCTTGTACAACGTCAGCATGGCCCGGGAGGTCGCCAGCGAGGCGCTCCTGTCGAACCCGGATTACGAGCCGGTGCTCCCGCTTCTCATCAGCGCGTACCACAAGGAGCTGCTGCTGATCCGCCGCCGGCTGGAGCTCAGCGCGTCAGCTCCCGAGAACAAGCTTTCCGAAATCGAGGAGCTGCAGCTCCGCACCCGCCTCGTCAAGTCCCAGAATATCCTGCTCACGCTGAGATCTGCCGGGGAAAAGCATTTCTATCGGGCGCTGAGCATGCAGCTTCGTGAGGGCGACCCGCAGCTCGCCGCGGCGGTCATCGAGGACCTCTCGCTGGTGGCGAGCCCGCGGCTCAACAACTACCCGGACCTCCCGGAGCTGGGGCAACGCGTCCGTCCGGCTGTCCTGCGCATGGCCGAGCCAAAGCCCAGGCCAAGCGCAGCGGCGCCCAAGGTCGCGCGGCTCGCGCCGGGCGCCGAGAAGGCGGCGGCCGGGCGGACGAAGATCGCGGCGCCCGACCCGCTGGCCCTGTTCGGTCTGAGCGTGAGGAAGGAGAAGGAACAGGCCGACGCCGCCGCGAAAGCGAAGCGGCCCAAGGGCCGACGCACCGTGCGGGAAGCCACGCCGGCAGAGCGTATCACGCTCGCCCAATTGCTGGCCGCCGCGACGCGGGCGCAGGACGAGCGGGACAAGCGGCGTGCCTTGGTCGAAGAGGAGAAGAAGCCGGAGAAAGTTGCCGCGGCCGCCGGTATCGAGTCGAACGCTCTGGTCCGGGCGCTCCAGAGCGCGGACAAGGGGGTCCGTTACGGAGCCGCCGCCGCGCTGGCGCGAATCCGGCCGCTGCGTGATTTCCCGGGCAGCCGGGCGGTCGTGGAGATCCTGGGCCAGGCGATCAGCGAAAAGGGCGTATCCACGATTCTGATCGTTACCGCCGACAACGAAGCTGCGAACCGGCTCCGGATCACCGTTCGCGAGGCAGGCCACGTTCCATACTCGGCGAGCTCCGCCGGAACGGCGCTGTCGGCGGCGCGTTCCCTGCCGCCCAAGGATCTCATCCTGCTCAAGGACGACATGAGAAGCGCCTTTGGCGCGCTGAAGAAGGACCCGACCGTGGCTGGCGTCCCGGTGATTGTGTTCGTGGCGGGGCTGGACACGTCGGCGGCGGAAAAGGAATACGGGGGCAGAATCGTCTCGGTCGTTTCCATGAAAGCGGGCGCCGACAAGATCAAGGCGGCGATATCGCGGGCCATTCTGGGCCGCCGGACCCTGTCCGAGGGGCTGAGACTGTCGGCTCAATACGCGCGGACGGGCGCCCGGGCGCTGTCTTCCATCCCGAAGACCGGCTCGCCGTTCTCGCGGCACCTGAGGGCAATCAAGGAAGCCCTGGTCAGCGCGTTGGATCGCGAAAGCCCGCAAGTGCGGATCAGTGCCATCGGTGCGCTGGGCAAGGCGAAGGTGAAGACGCTCATCCCCAGGCTGATCGATATCTGCCAGTCGGCCGAACGGCCGGAGCCCGAGCGCCTGGCGTGCATCGAGGCGATCGGGAACATGATGGAGCCCGGCGAGGCCGCTCCAGCCGAGGTCATCGGCCTGCTGGAAACGATCCACCGAAGCGGCGACAAGAGGCTTCGTCAGTTCGCGGTGGAGCGCCTCTCCGCGGCGGCCATCCCGCCCGCCAATTTGGAGAAGCTGGTCAACCAGGAGGAAGCGGCCCAGTGAAAAACGGGACGGGCGACGGTGTGCCGGTCCCGGTTCTTCACCCGCCTCAGCGTACCGAGCAAAAGGGGACGCGCACGAAACCCTCCCGGTGGTCTCGTGCGCGTCGGTGGGGTGGACGGGATGGGGGTCCCGTCACCGGAGTTTCCTGCCTGTCTAGTGTCCGGCCGAGGTCCTGGTCACCCGGGCCACATTGGCCAGGGCAAAGACAATCTCGACCCGGCGGTTCTTCTTCTTGCCTTCCTTGGTCTTGTTGCCGGCGATGGGCACATCCTGCCCGAAACTTCGGGTCACCAGGCGCTCCCTGGGCGCTCCCAGCTTGATGAGCTCCCGAGCCACGGCGTTGGCGCGGGCGGCGCCCAGGCCGTAGTTGTCGCCATACAGTTTTTTCGTGACCCGGAGCGGATCGGCATCGGTATGACCATCGACGAAGATGATCACCCCGGCGTCCGCGTTCTTCACGATCGCTGCGAGCTTGGCCAGGGTGGCCTTGGCCTCGGACCTTACGTCTGTCTTGCCCGAGCGGAACAGGAAGTCTCCGTTGATGCGGATCCCTCGGGCACCCTCCGGGGTGACGATCGGCGTGCCCAGCGCCCCCAGCGTCTTGGCCAGCTTCTCCAGCCTCGTATCCGCCGCTGGCCTCGGCGGAGTGGCGGTCCGCGTCTTCTCCCGCACGAGGTCCGTCTCAAGGCGCGTGATCTTCCCCTGCATCGTCTTTTGTTCGGTAACGGTGGAGACGAGGCGGGTCTGAAGCTCCTCGTTCCGAGAGGCCAGTTCCTTGTTGGTCTGCTGGAGCTTGCGAGCTAGGCGGCTGGCCCTCGACTCGAAGCCCATCTCACGCAGCGTCTGGCATCCGGTGACGGCCAGCAAGGCACCCCCACACACAACTAATGCACACCATCCAGTCCGTGACTTCATCCACCCTACCTCCTTGATTGGTTGGCCTGGGAACTCAAACGCCCAATGCTTACATAGGTTGTATCGACATGCGGGCGAGAATCCTTTAACGGAATTTTCCCGTTTGAGCGTCGCGCCTGACATCGTTCCCCGGGTCGGGTGTTCCGGGTCGCTTTGGAGGGCTGCAACGCGGCAAAATGGTGTGGCTGGAAGGGAAAGAGCGCCTACCTCAGCAGGAGCCCCAGGTCGTCGCCCTGAGCTTCGGGGTCGTTCCTGCTGGTCTGGAAGACTCCGTCCGGTCCCGCGGAGAGGATCCATCCGTAAGGGCTGCGAGGGGAGGCGAGTCCCTCAAGGACTATCACGTAGCGCTGGCCCCAGGGGTCTGGCCGCGATATGCTCATGTAGGGGCCCCGCCAATTCGGCACGGCCGGCTTGTTTGCGACGAGGAACTTCGAGACGTGCAGGGCGTCCGAATCACTGCCGATGGAGTCTGATTCGCCGATGGCAGGCGCCCCGTTGGTGAACGCGAAGGGCGCGCTGTTGGGCCATCGCCCCGTGTCTTTGTAGTAGTTGAGAATATCGGCCGCCATCTGTCTGAGGTCGCCGATGGCCTGCGCTTTGGCGGTGGCAACGACTTGGTTCTGGACGATGGGCACAGCCAGCCCCACCGCCAGAAGGACCACCGCCGCGATCACCACCAGCTCGATGGTCGCAATTCCACCCGTTCTCCGATATTTCCAGCCCCGCATCTCGAGCACCTCCAGCAGAGCAGCACAGCTTGCGCAGTCCCTCGCCCGCCGTCTGTGCAGCAATCCGCGTGCCAAGGGGCCCGCCTTTCCGATTTCAGCGAGGAATTCACGCCGCCCGAGCCGGCATCAAAACCTGTAACATAAGTCCGAAACAGCATTTACGCAGGGCTCCACCGCGCCTCGATGCGCCCAGGAAGGATATGAAAGGGGAACCATGCGGAGGCCACGGGCCACTGGAATCACGTGGCAATCCCACGGAGGGCGTGCGGCCCAGGCGCATAACTTCTACCCAGGGAACGTGTTACACACAAGAAACGCGGCCGGTGGGCCGGGCTACAAATGTTGTAGGATTGGCGGCCGTCTTACTTCTTCTTCGGCAGGGGGAGGTCCAACTCCGCCATGATCCTCTGCACATCCTCCCACGACTTGCGCTTCTCTCCCGGCGACCGCAGCAGATACGCCGGGTGGTAGGTCGGCATCAGCTTGAGCCCTTCCCAGTGGATGAACTTGCCGCGCATTCGGCTGATCGACGCTCGCGGGTCACGCAGCAGCCCCTTCAAGGCCGTCGCTCCCAGTGCACAGACGATCTCCGGCTGGATGATCCTGATCTGCTGCATGATGTAGGGCAGGCAGACCGCCATCTCGGCGAGGGTAGGCGTTCGGTTCTCCGGCGGGCGGCACTTCAGGATGTTACCGATGAACACGTCGCCCCGTTCGAGAGTCATCGCCTTGATCATCCGGGTCAGCAGTTCGCCGGCACGGCCGACGAACGGTCTGCCTTGCCGGTCTTCCTCTCGGCCGGGCGCCTCGCCCACAAACATGAGCCGGGCGTCCGCTCGGCCTTCACCGAAGACGAACTTGTTGCGCGTCTCGCCCAGCGGACAGCGGTGGCATTCCTCGATGGCCAGACGCAACTCCTCCAGCTCTTGCCGCTTCTCCGCGTCCTCTCCGGGATGGCCTGCGGCGGCCCCGGCGACGGGTCTGCTCCGCGCCGGCGTGGATGCTTCCTCCGCCGAACGGCATACGTCGGCGCCGAACCACTGCTCCATTTCGACGTGGGCCTTCAATTCCGAAATGAGCTGCTCGCGCCCGTCGATGTGCTGGTCAGCGTGGCTCATCCGCCGCCTCTCGCAGGAGCTTGTCCGCCTTGTCTTTTCCGCCGCGCTTCTCTGCCTCGCGCTTCCGCAAGAGCTCGATCCCGTGCTTCCTCCACCACCTCATCCAATCCCGGCGAAGCACGCCCAGGTCCTGCCCGGTGAGCCGTTTCAGCGCGTCTTCCGCTGCCTGGTTGTGGTAATACCTCTCGGGTTCGGCCGGCACCGATTCAGCGTCGCCGATGCCGAGGGTCGTGCCGCTCTGCGTGATGTCCACCGCCAGCGGGCCGCCGCTCGAGCGCATTATGCCAAACGTCCCCACGCCCGACATGTTGCTGCTGACCGTGCGCCCCTCGATCTCGATCTTGGGATAGAGGATTTCCGCCAGGAAGGGGACCGAGCGGACGTCGCCGATGGCGTCCAGCGCCAGCGCGATGCGGCGGTACAGCCGCTTGGCCGCCCGCTGGTCGGCGCGGCTCTTGATGCGCGTGAGCCTGAGATCCGATATCATCTCGTACAAGGCGTCGAGCGCCCGGCCGTGGTCCAGCTTGAGCATGGCGTCCAGCGCCGCCACCCGTACGGATTCCTTGGAGTCCATCAGTGCGTGGCGCACCAGGCGGGGCACCGCGTCGTGATGTTTCATTTTGGCGAGCGAGGCACAAGCCGCCCTTCGCACTCCCGTGACGTCGTGGCTCAGAAGGCTGAGGATCTTCCAGGCCAGCGCCGGGTTGTCGAAATTGGCGAGGTTCTCCTCCGACTGCTTGCGCCGGGACTTCGTTGAGGAGCGGATGCTGTACACCACCCGATTGATCGCCAGGACCAGCCGCTTGTTCGCCTCTTGTTCCTCCAGCTTTTCCGCCTGCTCCTTGGTGACCCACCGGCCGTTGACCAGCACCATCCCCTTGGCCCGCATCGCCTCTTCGCGAGTGAGCCAGCCTTTGTCGGTCTTCACGTAACCCAGCGCCTGCCAGGCGCGCTCGTGCTGGGGATCGATCTTCAACGCCTTGACGAGCTCGTCCAGCGCCTCGTCCCTGAGGTCCCGATCACGGCACCACATCGCCAGGGCGTAGTGGCCTTCCGCGTGGCCCGGCTTGATCTTCTCGGCCATGATGTTGTACACGTCGCGGGCGGTCCTGCGCTTCTCGACGGCGACGATGTCTGCTTCGTCGTGAATCGAGACGATGCCGGACGTGGTCTTGATGTGGACGCGGCCGTCGGCCCGCTTGATGACCTTCCCTTCGAGCGGGCCACCGTTCTTCAGGTGGAAGATGTCAGCACGTACCGCCGGCGCAGAAGCCGTCAAGAGCAGGAGGACGAAAAAACAGGAGGGATGTGGAATACATTTCTTCATCATGCTGACAATGCAAAGTGGCTGAAGCGTTGCGTCTCTTCAATAGATTATACAGCAGGTTTGGTGATGCTGCAATCAGTACGCACCGGGCCTCCTACATGTCAATCGGCTTGCCGCCCTGCTTTTCGAGGAAGTCGGCGTGGTGGGCGCGGCCGGTCTCGCGCAGGCGCTTGCAGTACATCTCCAGGTTGTCCCGCGTGTGGTACGGGCCGCCCTCCCGGATCACGTTCCACATCGGGTCGATGTTGTAGTCGGACGTCTGCATCATTTCGTCGTGCCATCTCTCGAGGAGCGCGAGCCCGCGATTCGCCAGATCCGCCTGCTCCTGGGCCAGGTTGTGCTGCAGGTGCGGGTCGGCCTCGACGTCGAACAGCATTGCCCGAGGGAACTGTTTGAGCCCGGTGTCGTACGTGCGGATCAGCGCATATCTGTCCCAGCGGACCATCCGCTGGCACGACCAGCAGTTTTGGCTGCTCACCAAGTAGTCGCGGCCGGCGTGCTCGCCCCTTTTCAGTGCGCCGGCGAAGCTCCGGCCGTCCCACGCACCGGGAGCCTGCATGTCCCACAGTTCGAGGACCGTCGCCGCCACGTCCGACTGGTAGCAGAGGCCGTGCGTCACGCTCGGCGCGAAGCCCGGCCACTTGAGGATGCAGGGGACGCGCGAGGTGATGGTGTCCGCCGTGTGGTGATCGGCGTAGACGTTCAACTCGCCCTGGTTTTCGCCGTGGTCCGAGCTGACCAGGATCGCCGTGTCGTCCGCGATGCCCAGTTCTTCCAGCTTCTCCATCAGCTTGCCGACGTACATGTCTGCGTAGTGAATGCCCGTGTCGTAACCGTCGATCCACTTCTTGAAATCGGCGACGGTCCGCAATTGTCTCGGCATGCGCGGCCAAGTTCCATCGGGCGGGCCGTAGCCGGCGGCTTCCTGCGGACTGTGTGGGCCGTAGCCGTTCCAGTGCCGGTCCAGGACCTCCTGCGTGATCCACTCGGGCGGCGGGTCGTTTTCGAACGGGTTGCCATACTCCATCGGCGTGCGGTAGTGAGCGTGCGGGTCCCAGCAGTTGACGTGGAGGAACCAGTCGTCTTTCTTTCCGCCGCGGTCGAGCCAGTCGAGCGCGGTGGGGAAGACCTGGTCGGCGGTTTCTTGGCCGGAGTGGCCGGTGTTGTACATCTCGCGGAACCCGGCATAGAACCACCAGGCGCTGTGCCGCTCGGCGAACGGGCCGACCGAGACGGTGTAGATGCCGTTCTTCGACATGACCATCGGCCAATGGTCGTACCGGGGCGAGCGCTTGAACCCGCGGTCACGGCCCTCGCGCATCGGGTCGGCGTCTGTGCCGCCGTGGTTGATGACTCCGGTGTGAATGCCGTGCCGGCCCATCCACATCCCCGCCCGCGAGGGCAGGCACGGGGCGTCGGAGTTGAAGCAGTTCTCGAAGCGTACGCCCTGCTCGGCGAGCCGGTCGATGTTGGGCGAGGTGTCGCGGCGATACCCGTAGCAGCCCAGATGATCCGCCCGCAGCGTGTCGATGTCGATATAGACCAGTCTCATTCGCAATCTCCATTCACCAGATTCAGCGGATGGTTCGGAACAATGCGTGTCGAGTGTATG
>CAZDHT010000061.1:8114-15998 GCA_964505325.1 uncultured Planctomycetota bacterium
ATGACTGAGGATCAGATCGTGCCGTGTGGGCCGAAAAGAAGGTGCTGACACCTTCTGCCATCAACGCCGGGACACGACGCGGGCATGAGAAAAGGGCGGCCGAATGGCCGCCCTTTGGAGTGTCGGTGTGTCGCTCATTTTCTCCGACGGCGACGCAGAACCAGGGCGCCGATGGAACCGAGCAGCAGGAGGCCCGTCGCCGGCTCCGGCGCCGGAGCGCGGAGGATCAGGTCGACGTCGGTCTTCAGGTATTCAAACTCACCCAGGGGATTGAGCCCGAACTTGAACATCATGTGGCCGCCCATCACGCCGAGGTACCGGTGAGACATCGGGTTGGCCCCGGTCGTGCTGTAGTACCAGTCGTACAGGCGGCCGTCCGTCACTTCCACGTCGAAGTTACCCTCGGTGACCATTGCCGTGTAGCCCCACTGGCCGCCGTACAGGTGCAGGAACGTCACTAGGTAAAGGCTCTTGATTTCGCCGATGAGGAGGGGATCGCTGAAGCCGTTGATGTCGTGGATGTTGGGGTCGCACTCGGCCGTGCCGTCGGGGCCCTCCACGTCGTCTCCGCGGGGGCCGGTGGCAGCATCGGCGTCCACGGGGGCATACGGGTTGCCGACCCACAGGTTGTCCGTCTTGCTGCCGCAGGTGTCGCTGTCACAGTTCGTCGCCGGCGGGTTGGTCAGGTCGAGCCGCTGGCCGTTCTCGCTCTCGTAAATCGCGATGAAGGGCCGGTCGCTCTTGTCGTAATCTGAGGAGGAGCTGGAGCTGAGTTTGGCGTCGTGGATTTCTCCGTCCCGGTTGTAGTCATAGTACTGATCGGCACCCTCAACCACGTTGAAGTCGAAATACGTCTTGTACATAATGATGCCGTCCTGGTTGGTGTCCTCGAATCGGCTCGCCGGGACGACCAGGTTGGCGCCGGTCAGGCTGTCGACTGCGTTTGCTGTTCCCTGCACTTCCGTGTCGCCGGGGCTGATCAGCTCGACTTTCGAGACCGCCAGGTTGCCCACCGCCATTTTCAGGGTGGTGTCGAGCGGCAGGTATTTCCGGACGTTGTTGGTACCGTAGGTGATGTTCACCTCGTCCAGGTTGCCGGCGCCATAAAAGACCGTACGGTCCAGCGCGTCCGTCTCGGTCGTGCTCGGATGGCTCCCGACGGTTCCCACGGTCATGTATCCTCCCTTGGCATTGTCGAAATAGGACCCGGCCCCCGATTCGATCAGGTCCGTTGTGACGAATGTGTCCTGATGCAACGCCGCGCTCCAAGCGAATGAGATCTCCGGCGGCGTGCTCAGGTTCTTGGCGACTATCTCGCCGATCAAGTCCCCGTTCCCATAGGCCGCGTTCATCACGCCGACCGATACGAACAACGCCAGGCAACTGACGAGCACCGCTCTTCCTGTCTTCGCCATTTTCTTCGCCCTCACTAGGTTTGCGTTTGCCATTTTTTCCCACTTCCTTGCCGGGCCTCATTCCCGGCTGCCTTTCTCGCCTTGCCCTTAGAGCAACCAGCGTGCCAAAGCAGAAGAATTTCTTCGGGTTTTGATTTGACCGGCGTTAACTCGTTGTCTGGCGGTGAGTTAGTGTTGGACCTCAAGTGTCGGTCCGCCGTCGTCCGGGCTTGTCTGTGTTCCTTTTCGGAAACACAGCGCGTGGGAAGATGAGCCTCGTGGAAGCCCAGCGCAGCGTAAGCCTGTGCGACGCAATGGGTTATGCTATGTTTCCCAAAAGCCGCAAGGTGCGGCAACATTGCGCAAAAGCAACATGAGGAGCTGTTTCTGTATTTGCTTGAACTGGAGGCACTTATGACGCCGCCTCACCTTGCCAGGCTTCCCGGGCCATCGCGTGCGCATTCGCCCCGGAGAGCCCGTGGTGGCGCAGTGTAGCACTCTAATAGCAGGGGTGCCGGGCGCCACAGCTTGTGCATCCCGAGAGCCGCCGTGACGCTTCCCAGTGCCGGGCACCGGGACCGCCTTCCGCCGCCTATATATCGGCATGATGCGCGGTCAACCCAAGACCTTTTCCGATACGATGTGCCGCTTCGCTGGATCAGCCCGGTTCGCTTGCAGGGCGGGGAGGTTTGCGGTAGAATACGCGGGTCCAACTCAAGGGAACGCGATGAGACGAACCAGCTCTGTCATTATTCTGGCCTACAACAAGGCAGGGCACACAGCCCGATGCCTCGGCGCGCTGGCCGAGACGCTTTGGCGGCCGCTGGAGGTCATCCTCGTCAACAACGGCTCGACCGACGGTACGCCGGGGCTCCTCGCCGAGTTTGAGGCCCGCGCCGCCGGCCTTGATATCTCTGTGAAGCGGATCGACAACGAGACGAACGTCGGGGCGGCGACAGGGCGTAATCAGGCCCTAAAGCTCGCCTCAGGGCGTTTTGTCGCGTTTATGGACAATGACGTGGTCCTTCGCTCGCGTGACTGGCTGGAGACGCTTGCAGGCGTTCTGGAGGCGAATGAGCGTGCGGGCATCGCGGGGCCGAAACTCATCTATCCCTTCCCACCTCACCTGATCCAGTGCGCCGGCGCCGCGGTTTCCCGGTCGGGACGCGTCTTCTTTCGCGGCCGTGGAGAGCCGCGTGACGCTGCGGAGTTCGGTCGGCTTGAGGAGGTCCAATGCCTCATCAGCGCCTGCTGGCTGATGCGGCGCGAGGTCTACGAAGACACTGGCCCGCTCGACGAGGCCTACAATCCGGTCCAGTTCGAGGACATAGATTACTGCTACAAGGCTCGGGAGCGGGGCTGGCGGGTGTTCTACGCCCCGGGCGCCGAGATGTACCATTTCGAGAATGTCACGACATCGGGCTCCCAGACGATTAACAGCCCCTACCAGATTGTGAAGAATGGCCTGCTGTTTAAGCGGCGCTGGCGCCACGTGTTCGGCCACGAGGATGGCCCTGAGGAGAAGGATTGGCACTGGGCGGAAATTCCGACGGTCCGGCTCGATTCCGTTGGTAAACTGGAGCTGCGTGGTGGAGACAACTGACGGCATGGTAAGAACTTACGCTGGATCTGCCCCCTCGTCGAGCCGCTCCAATTCCGCTCAAGTCTGTCCGCCAAACGGACGATATAATAAGAGAAGGCTCCGGAGGCAGGCAGGCCGGTAGGCCGGATGGGCTTTGTAGGAGTATGAGGAACTTGGCCGCGTCGAAGCGGAACACCGCCAGGACAGGCAAACGACCTCGCGCCGTCGCCCGCGAGGGGGATAAGTCGGGCTCAACGAAGGGAGTTCGCCGCGGCAAAGGAGCACGCAAGTTGCGGATCGAGAGAATACGGGAAGAGATCAAGAACGGTACCTACGAAACGGAAGGCAAGCTCAGAATCGCGATCTCACGCCTGATAGACGACGTCCTGGCCAAATCCCGCAAGGGGCGGGGTTGAGCCCTCCTGGTGAGCGACTACCGCAGCCATCCTGAGCCGTTCGTTCTCCGTACACGTCGCGGTTTCGTCGACCCGGCGACGTGCGCCGCTCAAAGCGCTTTCATTTCGCCGAACCAGCCAATACACTGGCTGCGGGAATTCGTCCAACAATGACCACTGGAGTTCTCCGATGGGAGGTGTAATTCCGCAGGATTGGGGCGTGATGATTTTCCGCTTGGTCGCGGCCGGGGTCTGTGGCGCGGTCGTGGGCTGGGAGCGCGAGGTCCGCGAAAAGGGGGCGGGGCTGCGCACACACACGCTGATCTGTATCGGGTCGTGCCTGTTCACGCTGGTCGTTCTTCAGATGCACGAGAAATTCCCCGCCACTGACATAATGCGGCTGGTGCAGGGACTGCTGCTCGGCATCGGCTTTGTGGCAGGCGGGGTGGTCTTTACGCAGCGGGGCTCCGTCAAGGGCCTGACAACGGCGGCCGGCCTGTGGGTGTTGACCGCGGTCGGCCTCGCCGCCGGGCTCGGCTGCTACTTCCTCGCCGGGCTGGGCACGCTGTTCACGCTCCTCATCACGGCTGGCCTCAAGCAGATCGAACGTCGCATGCACGACAGAGCAGAGGCCGAGGGAACCGAGGACGCGCGGGACGGTTCCTAGTCCAATGCGAGCGCTTCGAGCGGCATCCTCCGCGCGGAGGCACTGTTCCTCGCCTCCTGGATGTCGTCACACAGATGGAGGTCGCTCGATGTCTCGGCGCTCCTTGGATCCGTTGAACCAGGTTCCGCTGCATGACCGGCCGGGGTTGAAACACCCGCCGAAACGTTACGGGCACTTCGACCCGGCCAACCGCGAATACGTCATCACCCGCCCCGATACGCCGCAGCCTTGGCACAACTACATCACCAACGGGACGTTCACCGGCTACGTCTCGCACACCGGCGGCGGGACATGCTTCTGCGGCGACCCGAAGGAGCGGCGCATCCTGCGGGCGCACCTGCACGGCCGCCCGGCGGACCAGCCCGGACGTTGGATCTACATACGGGACCGCGACACGGGCAAGTTCCACTCGGCGACCTGGGCACCGGTGCGCACCCCGCTCGACCGCTTCAAATACGAGACGCGCGTCGGCGTTGGTTACACGGGTATCGCCGCGCGTTACAACGGCATCCTGTCCCGAGTGACCTACTTCGTTCTGCCGGACGTGAACGCTGAGCTGTGGTGGCTCGTCGTCACCAACGTCGGAGAGCGGACCCGACGCCTCGACGTGTTCCCCTACGCCGAGTTCTTCCAGTGGTCGCTCGACCGCGACAACAACCTCGACGCCGCGTTCAAGTGCACCGACGTGGCCGCCTTCGGCCGCGTCATCGTACATCGCAGTTACTACGACTTTGGCAAGGAGCGTGGCGGCTGGCAGCGCCAGTTCGCCTACTTTGCGTCATCCGAAGAGCCGAAGTCGTTCGACGCCAGCATCGAGGCGTTTGTGGGTGTGCACCAGGGCTACGACCGGCCGCGGGCGGTCGTCGCGGGGAAGTGCAGCAACTTCGAGAACCGCGGCGGCGAACCGGTTGCCGCAATGCAGTTCCCGATGACGCTGCGGCCCGGACAGTCGCGAACGCTCGTGTTCGCCGTCGGCTGTGCGGCGAGTGAGGCCGCCGCGAAGCGCGACGGACGCCGCGTCACCCAAGTCGCCTTCGCAAGGCGCCAATTCAACAAGATGCGGCGGAACTGGGAGCACTACCTGGCGCGCTTCCAGGCCGACACGGGGGAGGCGGCCTTCGACGTCTCGTTCAACACCTGGGCTCCGTATCAGAGCGCGATGACGTTCCTGCTCTCGCGCAGCATCTCACCCTACCAGCTCAGCGGGTCGCGCGGCTTGGGCTTCCGCGATTCGAACCAGGACGCGCTCGGCGCCATGCCGTATCAGCCGTTCCAGGCGAGCAGCGAACTCATCGCCAAGCTGCTCTCGGTCCAGTTTCCGAGCGGCGAGGCCAGCCACGACTTCCAGCCCGGCCCCGGCATCGGCGTCGGCTCCGGGTGCTGCGACGATCACCTCTGGCCGGCGCTCTCGGTCGAGTGGTATGTGAAGGAGTCGGGCGATCTGGCATTCCTCGACTGCCTGCTTTCGTACCAAGGGAGCGGCCAGCAGACCCCCGTGATGGAGCACCTGGAGCGGGCGCTGCGGTTCACCGAGCGGCACCTCGGCGCCAACGGGCTGCCGCTTTTGGGCCGGGCCGACTGGAACGACTGCCTCAACGCGTTCGAGGGCGCCGAGAGTCTGTTTACGGCTGGCCTGTACTGTGCGGCGGCAAAGTCGATCGAGTCGCTGCATCTTGCCCGCGATGACAAGCGGGCCGCCCGCCGCGCCGCCCGCCGACATGCCGCGATGGCAGAACGAATCAACCGGGTCGGATGGGACGGCAAGTGGTACGTCCGGCTGATCACGCGCGATGGCGACCGAGTCGGCTCGAAGCAGAATCGTCATGGCAAAATCTTCATCGAGTCGAACGTGTGGGCCGTCCTCGGGGGCGCGGCTCCGCTCGGTCGCGCCCGCACGGCGCTGGACAGCGTCCGCAAGTATCTTGGCACGCCGTTCGGGCACCGCATCTGCTGGCCGCCTTACCCGGATTACGATCCGGCGGTCGGCACGTTGGGGATCTTTGCGCCGGGCTACAAGGAGAACGGTTCGGTCTTCTGCCACTGCAACCCTTGGCTGGTTTTGGCCGAGACGACGCTGGGCCGCGGTGAGCGGGCCTTCGATGTCTACCGCCGCGTGTCTGCGTGGGAGAAGGACCGCATCCAGTCGGTCCACTGCGCTGAGCCCTACGTGGTCAGCCAGATGATCATCATGCCGCCGAATCTGGAAGCCGGGCGGGCGCGTAACCCGTGGCTGACCGGCACGGCCTCGTGGATGATCGCGTCGATGGGGCGGGGCATCCTGGGGGTCCGGCCGGACTTCGACGGGCTGATCGTCGATCCCTGCGTCCCGCGATGGAAAGGGTTCCGCATTCACCGCATCTTTCGCGGCATCACGTTCGACATCCGAGTGACCAACCCGGAGCGCGTCGAGCGCGGCGTGCGCGCAATCCGCATAGGGGACAAGACGATCGCGGGCACCGTCATCCCGCTCTCGGCGGTCGGCCGGAGGCGAAAGGTCCGCGTCGAGGTGCGAATGGGTTAGCGGGCTCTTCGCTCCGGCAACAGCGGGTCACATCTCGGTGCGGCTTGACTTTGTACGGGCACTCGGCATAATACCCGCGACGAGACTTCGTGTTGATTCAGGAGGAACCCGATGGCGGTCCGGTGCGAGAACACAAAGAGCAATTTACAGAATTGCAACTGCACGTATGCCGGCTGTGAGAAGCAGGGCGTTTGCTGCGAATGTCTCCGCTATCACCTGGCGATGAAGGAGTTGCCCGGCTGCTGCTTCCCCGACGATGCCGAGCGGACGTATGATCGCAGCTTCAGGAAGTTCATCGAAGTCTGGAGCTCGCGCCTGTAGCAGGAGGAGGCGGGTCCAAGATGGCCGAACTAACCCCTCAGAACATTCTGGTGATTAATGCGGGCAGTTCCTCGATCAAGTTCAACCTGTTCGACATGAACGGCGAAAAGATGATCGTCAAGGGCTTGCTCGAACGTATCACCTTGCCGGGCTGGAAGCTGGATTCCACCATCGACGGCCGGCATGTAAAGGGGCAGGGGCCCGAGACGCTGAATCACCGGCAGGCCCTGGGAAAGATTTTCGAGCACTTGGGCGCGGACGGCGGCCCGGTGCAAAAGCCGGAGGACCTGCTGGCGGTCGGGCATCGCGTTGTCCACGGCGGCGAGAGATTCTCGGAGCCCGTCATCATCGATGAGCAAGTCAAGCACGCCATCCGTGATCTGTTCCCGCTGGCGCCGCTCCACAACCCGCCCAACTACGAGGGCATCGTCGGCTGCGAAGAGCTGCTGCCCGGGGAGCCGATGGTCGCGGTCTTTGATACCGCGTTTCATTTTACCCTTCGGAAGCGGGCGTTCCTCTATGCGATCCCGATCGAACTGTATGAAAGGGACGGCATTCGCCGCTACGGGTTCCACGGCACGTCGCACCGCTATGTCTCGCTCGAGGCCGCCCGAATCCTTCACCGCGAGAATGATCCGACCTTCAAGCTCATCACCTGTCACTTGGGCAATGGATGCAGCACGGCGGCCATCCGCGGCGGCCGGGTAGCCGACACCAGCATGGGGCTCACACCGCTCGAAGGGCTGGTGATGGGAACCCGCTGCGGCGACATCGATCCGGCGATCATTTTCCACCTGATCCGCGAGGCGGGCATGACGACGGACCAGATCGATGAGATGCTCAACCGGCGGAGCGGCCTGTTCGGGCTCGCCGGCATCGGCAGCGGCGACCTGCGGGACGTATTGCCGGCGGCGGACAGCGGCAACGAGCGCGCCCAGTACGCCATCCACGTCTACGTCTACCGCCTGAAGAAGTACATCGGCGCCTACACGGCCGTCCTCGGC
>CAZDHT010000061.1:16008-22505 GCA_964505325.1 uncultured Planctomycetota bacterium
CCGAACTTCAAGGGCTCGACGCGCTGGTCTTCACGGCGGGCGTGGGCGAGAACGTCCCGCGCATCCGTGCCGGCGCCTGTGAGGGGCTCGAACAGCTCGGCATCCAGATCGATTGGGAGCGCAACCAGGCCAATGCACAGATCATCAGCCCCGAAGGCGCCGAAGTGACCGTGATGGTCATTCCCACCAGGGAGGAACTGATGATCGCGCGGGACACGTTGAAGACAATCTCACCGGAGTAGAACGGAGGAAGAATTGGCAGCCACGAGAGCGATGGTGACGGGCGGGGCCGGGTTCATCGGCTCGCACATCTGTGATGCGCTGATCGAGCGCGGCTTCGAGGTCGCGGTCATCGACAACCTGTCGAGCGGCAAGCGCAGTAACCTGCCGCCCGATGCGACGTTCTATGAAGTGGACATCCGGGACAAGTCGGTCGCCGAAGTCTTCGAGAAAGAGAAGCCGGAGTTTCTGTTTCACCTGGCCGCCCAACTGGACGTGCGACGATCCGTGGCGGACCCGGTGTACGATGCGGACGTGAACATCGGCGGCACAATCAACCTGCTGGAAGCGGGCCGTGCCGCCGGCCTGAAGAAGACCATCTATTCCTCCACCGGCGGGGCCGTATACGGCGAGCCCAAGGACCTGCCCGCCGACGAGAGCACGCCGGTCGATCCGCTCTGTCCGTACGGCGTCAGCAAACACACGGTCGAGCACTACCTCGAAATCTACCGGAAGCTCTACGGCATGAGATACACCGTGCTGCGCTATGCGAACGTCTACGGGCCGCGGCAGGACCCGCACGGCGAAGCGGGCGTGGTGGCCATCTTCGCGCAGACGATGTTCAAGAGCGGCCAGCCGAAGATCTTCGGCGACGGCAGCAAGACGCGCGACTATGTGTATGTGGCGGACGTCGTCGAGGCCAACATGATCGCGCTCGAGGCCGGCGACGGCGCCGTCCTCAACCTCGGCCGGGGCATACAGACGACCGACCAGCAGATTTTCGACGGGGTGCGCGACGCCGTCGGCTGCGACATCCAGCCCGAATACGCGCCGAAGCGCCTGGGCGAGATCGACCACATCGCGCTCGACGCATCGCTCGCCAGGAAGGTACTCGGGTGGGAGCCCAAGGTGGCGCCCGAAGAAGGCCTGCCGCTCGCCGTCGAGTTCTACCGGAGGCTCAACGCAGGAGAGATCACGAGATAAAAGGACGCGGCGAATAAGGCGAATAAGGTGCCTGGCACCTTATTCAGAGTGGCTTGAAGGCCCTGTTTGGCCCATTCTATAGGATGCCTGGCACCTTATTCCCCGCGGAGCGTTGAGCTTGTCGAAGGGCGCAGACGCTGCCTGTCCCTGCTTTTCGATCCTCTGGCGAGGGTTGCCGATAGAATCTGCTGCCCGTTGGCTGGCTCAGGTCGAGGATAGTGCGGCGGGCGAATGAAGCGAGCTCGGATGTCCATGCCTGTGGAGCGATTCTTCATTGAGCAGCCGCCCGAGGCGGCAACCGTCCGGCTCGCCCGCGAGCAGGCCCATCACCTGCGTCACGTCCGCCGCGTCAAGGTCGGCGACGAGATCGTGCTGTTCGACGGATCCGGCACCGACTACCGGGCGCGTGTCAAGACCTTCGGGAGGGCTGGGGTGACGGTGGACATTGAGGCGGCGCGACCCACGGACCGGGAGCCGGATGTCGCGGTGACGCTCGCCGTCTCAGTCGTGAAGCAACCGGGCATGGATCGGCTCGTCGACTCGTGCACCCAGTTAGGCGTGAGGTGGCTGGTCCCAATGCGCACCGAGCGCTCGGTCGTGAAGCCCGGTCGAGGCAGGCAGGCGCGTTGGCGACGAATCGCCATCGAGGCCTGCAAGCAGTGCCGTCGAAGCATCGTCCCCCAAGTGGACGATGTTTGTACCTTCGGTGCTGTGCTTGACCGGGTCACGGACCACGATATGGCCGTGATCGCATCGATGCGAGCAGACGCGCGGCCGCTGTCGGCGGCGATACCGTCGCCCTGTCGAAGCGTGCTGTGCCTGATCGGCCCGGAGGGCGGGTTCACGGACGAGGAGGAAGACACAGCCGTCGAGGCTGGCTGCGTGCCGGTCTGCCTGGCGAAGAGCATCCTGCGGACCGAGACCGCCGCGGCGGCTATTCTAGCCGTGCTGGTGCAAGCCCCGAGCTTGGCCCCAAAGGCAGTTTCGTAGCGACCACGGGCAGGGCCACGCTCGCACTTCGGGAGGGCAACATGGAGGAATCGACGTTTCGGGCGGTGCGGCTGTGTCAGGTCTTGGGCAGTCACACGCGTTTTCGGATTCTGCTCCTGCTTGCGAAGCGGCGAATGACGCCGGGCGAGTTGCGGCGCGAGTTGAAGAAATCCCCCTCGGTCATTTCGCGGCATCTGGAGAAACTTCGCAGCACCGACCTGGTCCGGTTCAAGCGGGAGAAAACGGGGCTGTTCTACTGGCTCAAGCGGCCCAAGCTGTCCGGGTTGCTTACAGCAATCGAGGAATTCGCGAAGTCAACAAGTTGACGGAACATTTCGGGCGCAATGGTAGACATTGCCTGGTGGCAAGGGGGGGGCGGACGCTCCTCTCTGGGCTCGACGGACAGATATCCGGGCCGCCGCCGGGGGGCCGGCGCTGCACCGCGCGGTCATTCGATCGGCAAAGGTCAACGCGGCGCTTCGTGATTCGCGCAATTGCGCAATTGCGCAATTGCGCGAAACGTAAACCCGCGCTGGAGCCAATTCCGTCGCCTTCCCCGGGGACGCCGCCGGACCACTACCTGCGGCGCCAGCGCCGCCAATCCCACGTGGGCTCGCCCTAACCCGTAAGCGAGGAGACAAGACATGCCCGAAGCGCCACCCTCTGACGGCAACATACCCGTCATCTCGGTCTCGGGCGCGAACCTGCCCGAGGCCTGGGAGAAGGCAATCGTCGCCGTCTGGGAAGGCGGCGCCAGCGTTCGCACCGAGTATGACCGGAAGGAAAAAGACGGCAGCTTCGTCGACCCTCCCAGCCGCGACGCGACCGTGGTCATCGAGGTGCGCGACCCGTTCGCCGAGCCGCGTATCCACAAGAACTTCCCCGGCGGGCCCGAAGACTTGGAGGTCTATCGCCAGGAGGTGGTCGGCGGAATCCACGACCACTGGGTCGACCAGTCCGACCCAGACAAGTGGACCTACACGTACCACGAGCGCATTTTCAGCTACCAAGCCACCACTGACCTGGACGACCCGAACGCGACGAGGCTCCCGCCGTTCGACCAGATCGAGTACGTGATCAACAAATGCGCCGCCACGCACTACAGCCGCCGCGCTCAGGCCATCACCTGGATCCCCAACGCCGACCCGCAGACCGACGATCCGCCCTGCCTTCAGCGGCTCTGGTTCCGCATCCTCATCGACGACGGCGGCCGCCGTGTCCTCAACCTCAACACCCACTGGCGCAGCCGCGACGGATACAAGGCGTGGTTCATGAACGCCTTCGCGCTGACCGACCTTCAGCGCCTCATCGCACGGGGAATCTCCGAGAAGTGCGGACAGCAAGTGCGAGTGGGGCGGTACGTCGACATCTCCGACTCGTTCCACATCTACGGCTCCTATTTCGCGGAGTTCAGGCCCGAGTTCGAGAAGATGAAGGCCGAGCCGGACTATATGGTGCGCGCCTGGCCCAGCGACCATCCCGCGGTGCAGATGATGTTCGACGAGACCCGCCGCAAGCTGGCCGAGAACCCCGACTACATGCGGTCGGGGTAAGCTCGACGCGAAAGCTCGTCGGAACGCCGTTGCGGTGCCTTCCATCTGCGGCCGACGGTGTCGGTGTCTTCTCACACGCGCTGGTACACCGAGGAAATCCGGGACTCGTGCTGCGTAGCGAGCCCACTCCGCCGAAGCAGCCGCTTCGGCTGCGAAGGCTGGAAGCTACTTCGCAGAGCAGTACTGCCATCCCATTTCGGCTCTGCGAAATGGGTGGCTGTACCGTGATTTCCTGTATCGGTGCTACAGTCTCTATTTGTTTCGGCGAACTCTTCTTGACATTCGTTGTTTACCGTGGTAGATTTACCCTGTACAAACATCAGGGAAGTGCGTCTAAAAGGTGGAGGCCCAGTGGCCATGGCAACGACGCAAATCAGAATGGGCGCGGTGCAGTTGCGCATCATGCGGGCGCTCTGGCAGAAGGGCAGGGCGACCGCACGGGAGCTGACGGAGGCGCTGTCGCGGAAAAGGCCCATCGCGCACAGCACCGTCCAGACGCTGCTCCGACAGCTCGAGGCGAAAGGCGCCGTCGCACACGACGTGCAGCACCGGACCTTTGTGTTCCATCCGCTCGTCACCGAGCAGCAAGTGCGCCGATCAGCGACGAAAGAACTGCTGTCGCGCGTGTACAACGGCTCGGCTTTTGGCCTGGTCGCGCACCTGCTGAGGAACGAGCGAATCTCGAAAAACGAAATGAGAAGAATCCGGCAACTCTTGAAAGATAACGAGGGGAAGGAATGAACCAGGGGATGATCGAACTGGGGAACCTGGCTGCGCGGGTGGCGTCGAACTTCCTGGTGCACTCGACGATCCTCATTCTCGTCGCGCTGGTCGGTGCGAAGTTCCTGGTGAGGAGAACGGCGGCGCGGTCGCTGCTGCTGCGATGGGTGCTGGTCGCCACGGTTGTGCTGCCGCTGGTTGCGGCCGGGATGTCGTATTGGGGCGTGTCGTTTCTCCTGCTGCCGCTCCCCGAGGCCAAGCTGATGGAGCCGGAGGTGCACCAGCAGACGGTGGCAACTGAGCCGCTCGGCCACGATGCCGTGTCCGAGCCGCCCACGCTGGCCGAGCACACTCCGGCGGCACGCGTCGAGCCGGAGCACGCCCCGCCCGCAGTTCCCCACGCCAGCCCGGGTCCCGAGCCCCTCCCGCCGGACGCTATGGTCCCTGCCCCGGCTGCCGCGCCCGATGTGTCGGAGCGCCCGGCGGCTGAGAGAAAGGCACTGCGCCCCAACGCCGTTACCTACGCCTATGCCGCCTTCGGCGTCCTCTGGGGGGCTGGGGCCCTGGCGCTCCTGGTGCATTTGGCGTTCTGTCACGCTTCGCTGGCTCGCCTGCGCCGCGCCGCGCGGGCCATCAGTCACAAGGCCATCCTCGCCGAGCTGGCGGAGCTTTCGCGGCGGAAGGGCGTCCACCCGCCGAGGCTGCTTTCGAGCGGGCGGCTGAGGAGCCCGCTCCTGACCGGGTTCCTGCGCCCGGCGATCATCGTTCCGGAGTCATTTCCGCGCGGAGCGCCCCTTCGCGCGGTGCTTCTGCACGAGCTGGCGCACATGGCGCGGCACGACTGCCTGGTCAACCTGCTGGCGCGGCTCCTTTGCGCGGTCGCGTTCTTCCAGCCGCTGGTCTGGCTGCTCGCGCGGCGAATGGAGCAGGTGAGCGACGAGGTGGCGGATGACGTCGTCCTCTCGGAGGGCGTGTCTCCGTCCTCTTACGCCCGCAACCTGGCCGACTGGGCGGAGCGATATCTGCCCGCCGGGCGCGAGAGTCACGCGGGCGTCGGCGTCATTCGGTTCAAGTCTGCGCTCGGCCGCCGGGTGGCTCGGATTGTCGACACCGCGCGGCGGATCGTCACGTACGTGTCCGCCCCTGTGGCGGCGGGGATCCTGTGTGCCGTGGCGGTCCTGGTGGTGATCGTTGCGGGATGTGTCCACCTCGGCGCCGGCCCTGGCGCGCCCAAGATTGCAGAACCGGCCGCGGTGGAGGGCCCGGCCGCCGCTCAGACCTCCCCGCCGGCCGAGATGAAGGACACCCTGCGGCAGCTCAAGCTCACGCCGGAACAGGAGGCCAAGGTCAAAGCCTGGCTGGCGAAGAAGGGGGACGTGGTTCAGCCGGCGGAGTTCGCCGCCTTCCTCCGCACCATCCTGGACGCCAACCAGAGGGCAGTTCTCGGCAGACTCCTGGCACCCGGCGCGCTTGTTACACAGCCCGCGGAGGATGCCGCTTGGGGCCGGGTGGCGAACGGACTTCAGTGCCGGCTCCGCCCTGCGACCCAGGTGGTTGTCGTAGCGAACGAAAAAAGGCCGGGGCACCTGCAAATCCGTCTTCACTTCGAGCTACGCAACGTGGGCCCGAAGCTCGTGCGGTTCCCGCTGATGAACAGCCCCCTGCGGGGGGGCACGGGGGGCGTCATGGTGACCCGGCCGGACGGGACGACGTGGGGGGGGCACCCGTGGGGCTTGCCCGAAGGCGATCCTCCGCCTGAGGCCGATTTCATTGCTATCGCGCCCGGCAAGACCGTGTCCTCTGCCCTGACGGTCACGCCCTTCCACGGTTGGTATTCGACGCCGGGGGTCTACCAGTTGCGCTTCAAGGGGAGCCGGCCGCCGCAGAAGGGCATCCCGGGCGCCTGGGTCGGCGCGCTGACCTCGAACATCGCCAAGGCCCGGATCGTCCCCGAGCACGAGCCGGCGTGGGGACCGGACGTCGAGGGCATCCAGGCGCGGCTGCGCGCGGACAAGACGACCTGGCCGTTTG
>CAZDHT010000062.1:0-22504 GCA_964505325.1 uncultured Planctomycetota bacterium
GGGCTTGGCCGGAAGTCAACGGAAAAGCGCCTTCTCACTTGGCTGAAGTGTTACCAACCACAAATAAAACTTGAACGGCCGCGGAACCTGCCTAGACTTGCTATGTGAGCTACGTGGGAGAAGACGCCAGTTGACGGCAAAGCCCTCCCGGCGCCGCAAGGCGCGGTGCCGTCGAGCTGGCCGCGTCATTCTGGAGCGGGGTAGTCGTCTGCCCCGCGTGGACGGAACGGAATTGACGTCCTAAGGACTGGTCATGACCGCGTATGTTCTCGTCTTCGGGCTCTCGCTCACTCTCGGATTGGCACTGACCGCGCTGGTGCGCTGGGCTGGCCGCCGGCTCGGCGTTCTTGACCTGCCCGATGGTTTCCGGAAGATCCAGAAACATCCCATCCCGCGCATGGGGGGCGTGGCGATCTTTGCCGCGTTTTTCGGCGCGCTTATCGCGGCCCGCTGGTTGCACGGATCGGCGCAACTGACGTCCTGCCTTGGAGATAGCGGTTTTCTTCCCGTCCTCTGCGGCGGCCTGGCGGTCCTTCTGATCGGCCTGTGGGACGACGTGAAGGGCCTCCGGCCCGGCTGGAAGTTTCTCCTGCTCTGCCTGGTCGCCGCCGCCATGTACTTGGCCGGATACCGCATCGGGAAGCTCGGCAACCCGTTCGGGGGAGCGATTGACCTGGGCCCTTGGGCCGGGGTGATCACTCTGCTCTGGTTCGTGGGTTGCATGAACGCCATCAACTTCATCGACGGGCTGGATGGATTGGCCGGCGGCGTCACTGTGTTTGCGGCCGGGACGGTGTTCCTGACCAGTGTGCTGTTCCACAACGGCAGCGTGGCACTCCTGTCGCTGGCGTTGACCGGAGCGGTCATCGGCTTCTTGGCCTTCAATTTCCACCCGGCGTCGATTTTTCTGGGGGATTCCGGGAGTTACCTGCTGGGCTTTCTTATCGCTTGCCTGGGCCTTCGGGGCAGTCAGAAGGCCAACATGGTCGTGGCCCTGCTGATCCCGTTTATCGCGCTCGGGCTGCCGATTGTCGACACCTCCTTGGCGATCCTGCGGCGCTGGTCCAGGGCGTTGCCTCTATCGGCCGGCGACCGCCAGCACATCCACCACCGGCTGTTGCGTGCCGGGCTTACCCATCGTCAGACGGTGCTGATGATGTATGCGGCCTGTCTTGTGCTGGCGGGGTTTGCCCTGCTGCTGACCGCCGCCAGGGACATGCAGGCCGCTGGGATCCTGCTCCTGTTCGGCCTGGCCACAGTGGTGATCCTGCGGGTGGTTGGCTTGGATGACCTCAAGATGGCGAAGAAGCGCGTGAGCGACGTTCTCGAACGGCGAAAACACGGAGCCGAATGCCGAACGGCCGGCTACGAGGCGACCGAACGGATGGCTCAGACGGAAACTGTGCCCTCGCTGTGGGAGATATTCACCCGCGCGGCGGAGAGAATCGGGCTGGACCGGGCGAGCTTGACCGTGCGGCCAAGCGGCTCCCTGGCGCCTTGGCGCAGGCACGGGCGCACGTTTCGCTGGCACCACAATGGGAACGGTCACGACGATGACGTGGCGACCGTGCTGTGGTCGGCCCGATTCCCGCTGGTCGTGCGCGGCGCCATGCTGGGCCAGCTCGAAATCATCAAGGCGATCAACGGCAAGCCGATGACGCGCGAACTCCCCGAGATGCTGAGCCTGCTCGCCACGGCATTGGCCGGCAGTATTGATCGGCTGCATTCGATGCCGCGGGCTGCGGAGCGCCTGCGCGCATGAACCGGCCGATAGTGCTGAGTCGGGCTGGGCCGAAAAAGGGTCCCGACACCTTTTGCCCGAACGGCTTTTGCTTCTAATTGCGTGAAACTCAATAGATGGCATAAAACTTGATCCAGGGGATTTGGGATGGTGTAATTGAGTGGCCGTAGTCCGGCACGCGCAGGGTGCCGGCTGCGGCAGGAGCGGCATTGGTGTGTCCATCCGTTGAACAGACAGAGCTCAGGTGAAGCCATGGTACAACCTGCCGGGAACGGCGGCAACGTGGCGGATGGCCCGCAGCAATTCCGCGCCCCCGAATCGGGCCTCCGGGACTACCTTCGCGTGGTCAGCACCCGGCGGTGGCTGGTCTTGAGCGCCTTTCTGATCGTGGTGCTCCTGGCCGGAGCGTGGGTCTTCACGCGGGTCCCCATCTACCGTTCGGAGGCGCGGCTGCAGATCGAGCCGGGGAAGTCGCCGGTGGCGCCCTTCCAGCGCGTGGTGGATCAGGGCCCTTACTCGTCCGGAGCCAACCATGACTTGCTCAAGACGCAGTTGGAACTGATCGTGTCCGAGCGCCTGGTGGAGCGGACCTACGCTCACTTTGGGATCGGCGACAAGCCCGAATTCCGCGAGGCCGAGAATCCACTGAAGAAGTTCAAGCGCTTGTTCGACGTAAGCCTGATGCGCGGCACGTGGCTCGTGGACGTGACGTTCGACTGGCCCGACCCCAAACTCGGCGCCCGCATCCTCGATCATCATGTTACCCAATACGTCGAGGACTACGCGCGGCGGAAGCGCCAGATGGCGACGGAAGGGCTGGCCAATCTGCGCCGGCAGAGAGAGGAATACGCCCCCCGCGTCGAGGAAGCCCGCCGGAAGCTGCAGGCGTTCAAAGAACAACACAACATGATCGCCTTCGACCAGATCCACAACACCATTGCCGACGGCCTGATGGCGCGGTCAAACGCGGTGAGCGTGGCGCGGCAGAAGCTCTCCGAGATGAAAACCCGTCTGGAGCAGAGCGAGAAGGCAATCCGCGACAAGACGCCCGTCGAGAAGCTGCCCGACGTGTTGCGAAACCGGCAAATCCAGGACTATCGCAGCGAGAAGCTGCTGTGCGAACAGGCCCTGCGCGAGGGCCTGAAACGCTTCGGCGAGAAGCACCCCGAGATTAAGGCGCTGCGGGCCAAGCTTGATTCCATCACCAAGAACATCGGCGTCGAAGTCGCCCGGATACTTGGATCGGTCAGGGCGGAGGCTGCGGCCGCTGAGAAGCTCCTGGCGCTGCGGCTCGACGAGCTCGAAGAGCAGGAGACAAAGGTACAGGGGTTCAACAAGCTCAAGCTCAAATACGACAGCCTGAAATCGGCCTTCGAGACGCAGAACCAGATTTACGCGGCGGTGATGAAGCGGATCGACGAGATTGAGATCGCCACGAATTCGAATGCCAAGGGCGAGAGGCTCACCATTGAGAAGCGGCCCCGGGAAGAGACGTCGCCGGCCAAGCCGCGCAAGGCGCTCATCATGGCCCTGGCGTGCGTCATCGGGCTGGCGCTCGGCGTCGGGCTGGCGTTCCTGCTGGACAACCTGGACACGACACTGAAATCCAAGGAGTGCGTGTCGCGATACCTCGGCCTCAACCTGCTGGGCTACGTGCCCGAGATCCCCGAACTGAGCGGCGCCCGACGGCAGCACTCCCGCGCTGCCCTGGCGATGCTGCGGCACCCGCGTTCCGCTGCGGCCGAGGCGTTCCGCTCGGTCCGGACCGCCCTGTCGTTCTCGGTCGCCGCGCAGGACGTCAACCACGTCATGGTCACCAGCGCTTCTCCTTCGGAGGGCAAGACGCTGGTCTCGGCCAACATCGCCGCGGCCATTGCGCAGACCGGCAAGCGGGTCCTTCTGGTCGACGCCGACATGCGGAAGCCCGCGATCCATAAGATATTTGAGGTGGAACAGAGCCCTGGCTTGACCAACCTGCTGGCGGGCGAGGGGGCCGGTCAGCTCGACGACGTGGTCCTGCCAACGGAGATCCCCAACCTGTTCTTGCTGCCCTCCGGCCCCATCCCGCCGAACCCGGCGGAGCTGATCGGGTGCGACCGGATGAAGGCCCTGCTGGAGCAACTGTCGCTGCTGTACGACCGGGTGATCATCGACACGCCGCCGGTGGTCAATGTGACCGATGCGGCCGTCCTGTGCCACACGGCGCAGGGGGTGGTCCTGGTCGTCCGCAGTTTCCGGACCCAGCGCGACCTGGCCCGGCGCGCTGTCGAGGTGCTGGCCAATTCGGGCGGCAGGCTCCTCGGGGCGGTCCTCAACAACATCGATATGCCGCGTGGGGCGTATTACTACGACTCGTACTACTACTACCAACAGTACTATTACTATGCGGAAGACGGCAGGAAGCCCAAGAAGCGAAAGAAGCGGGAGCGGGACGCGCACAGGGCCACGGCCTGATCCCGCCGCGAGAGGGAAGTCCGTGCGATGATCGATATCCACGCCCACGTCCTGCCGGGAATTGATGACGGACCGGCGAACATGGGCGAGGCGCTGGAGTTGGTTCGCGCCGCCGCCGCTGACAACATCACCACCATCGTTGCATCTCCGCACATGCTGGACGGCGTGTACAACGCGTCCCGAGGCGACGTGTTCGCCGGCGTGGCGCAGCTTAACGAGGCACTGCGCGAGCACGGCATTCACGTCACGCTTCTGGCGGGGGCGGATGTGCACGCCGAGGCCGAGATCCCCAGCCTGCTTCGGCGGGGAGAATTGGTCACCGTCGCCGACGGCGGCAAGTACCTGATGCTCGAATTGCCGTCCGATGTGGTGCCAAGTAAACTGGATCAGCTCCTGTTCGGAATACAGCTTCAGGGCGCCCGACCGATCATATCCCATCCCGAGCGCAACCGGGTGATCCAAGACGACCCCGCCGAGCTGATCCCGTTGGTGCAAGCGGGCTGCTTCGTTCAGGTGACCGCCGCCAGCATCCTGGGTGATATGGGTTCGCGAGCCGAGGAGTGCGCGAAGGCTCTGTTCGACTATCAGTTGGTTCACTTGGTTGCCACCGATATGCACAACACGCGGCACCGCAGGCCCAGGCTCTCGGATGCCGCAGAATGGGTGCGCGGAGCCCTCGACTCCGAGGAGGCCGAGGAGATTCTGGACAGGAACCCGGAGGCGGTCATTCACGGGGGACACATTGAAGCGGCGGACCCCGTGCCGCCAAAGCCCCGCAAGAAGTGGCTCTTCTGGTGAGCCACACCGACTGATGCCGGAGGGCGGCATGTGAATGCGTCCGAACAGACCGACGCGTCGCCTGGACCGCGAGCCGCGGGCGTCCTGAACGGGATCGCACTGGCACTTCTGCTTATCGTTGTCTTTCTGGCCCCTTTGCCGCTGGGCTCGGATGCCCCTTGGGCGCAGAGCGCGCTGTTCATCGCCGTGGCGGTGGCGGCCGCTGTCTGGCTGGTGGGCGCGGTGGTCGCTGGGTCCGTGCACGTCGTTCGGTCACGCGCGCTCGCCTTCATCGTGGTCTTCTTGCTGGTCGGGCTTCTGCAGCTCGTGCCTCTGCCGCAAGGCATCCTGGGCGAGGTCTCTCCGAACGCGCAGGTCATGCGCGAAAGGGCGCTGGGCGCGGCGGCGGTGGCCGAACCGGCGCCGATATCGCTCAATCCAGACGCCAGCCGGACCGCGCTGTTCCGCTACGGGGCCTGTGCGCTGGTGTTCGTCCTTCTGGCCAGCCTGGTTCGTACCCGCAGGACCGTCACATGGGCGGTGGCGCTGCTGCTTGCGGCGGGCCTCTTCCAGGTCGCATATGCGGCGGTGGAGCGCCTGTCCGCCTCCGGCGGCATGAACGTATTCTGGGTCGCAAAGACGCACTACCGTCACACGTTCACCGGGACGTTCTTCGACAAGAACCACTTCGCCGGATTCCTCGAGATGCTGCTGCCGCTGTCGGTCGCGCTGGTCATGACCGTGCGCCGCAGCCCGCAGTTGCACGCCGGGCCGAGCCTGCGGCAGACGGCGATGCGGGCGTTCGGGTCGCCGGAGGTGCAGGCGCGGGTCGTCTTGGCGATTCCGGCGGCTCTCCTCGCGGTCGGAATCGCGATGTCCCTGTCCAGGTCGGCGGTGGTTTGCTCGGTTGTGGCGCTCTGCACCCTGGCGATCATCGCTGTGATGGGCAGGCGGCGGCGCACGTCGGCGGTGCCGGCCGCCGTCATCATCGCCCTGGTTGGGGTCGTGCTGCTGTTCGCCGCGGGACGGGTGATTGGCAGCTTCGAGGGCGCATCCTCCGGGAAAATGTTCTCGGTGTTTTCGCGTCTCGACCGGTTCCGCCCGGCTGGGAAGCTCATCGGTGATTTCCCGCTCACCGGGGTCGGCCTGGGGGGCCTGGCGAGCGTGTTCGGCCACTACCAGTCCCCCAACCTGGGGGAAGTCCCCGTTCGCTACGTACTGAACGACTGGGTCCACGCCGCCTGCGAAATGGGCCTGCCCGGGCTGGCGATCGTGGGCCTGGGCCTGATACTGTTTGTTAGCTGGACCCTGCGGACAGCGGTCAGGCGGACCGACCGCTACTTCAAGTGGATCGCGATCGGATGCCTCGCGGGCGCCGCAGCCATGATGCTGCACGGCTTTGCCGACTTCAACTTGGCGCGGACCCCTTCAAACGCCATTCTGTTCGCCGCGCTGCTCGCCCTGGCACATGCCGCGGCACATTCGGAGGGAGAATCCGAGGCGCGAAAGGTCGGCCCCGGCTGTGTTGAACTCAGGCTTGGCCGGCCGCCTTTCCGAGTGGCACTGGCGCTGCTTCTGATCTTGCCGCTCTCTGCGCTCGCCTACCTCCGGTACGAGGCCGGCACGGCGGACCTCCGTTTCAACTGGTATCTGCACTACTCGGAACGGAACACCGGGCTCTACTTTTTCTGGCCCCTGCCTGAGGTGCCGGAGGACGCGCGCGCCTGCGCGAAGTACGAGCTCGAGGATGCGCTCAAGCTGAACCCGGGAAACGCGGAGTATGTCCGCGCCCGGGGCCGGATGTACATGCGGGAGATCAACCGCCGCGTGGAGCAGGTCGCCGCGGCGATGGCTGCCGGAGTGCTGCCGGGCGCAGCAGAGACGGAGCCCGAAGGCTTCGAGAAGCTGGCTCAGCTATTCCGACGGGGAGCGCAGGAGGAACTCGCCGGCGAGATCAAACGCGAGGGGCTGCTCGATCAGGCCGAGGCGGCTTTCCGAAAGGCCATCCGTCTGGCGCCCACCGTTCCCGAGAATCACCTGGCACTCGCCGACGGCCTGGCGCTGAGAGCGCGGATCGAGTACAAGCTGGCCCCGACGTCGCGGACGTGGCAACTGTTGAGATGCGAATCACAGAAGGCACTCGATCGCGCGGTCTTCTTCGCCCCCGCCCGGCCGCACGTGCTCTTCTATGCGGCGCGGCAGTTGGTCGCCGACGCGATGGAGATGGCCGGGAGTGAGCGCGAGCGGGGGATCCGACGGGCTCGGGAACTCCTCAGGCGGGCGATCTATGCGGCGCCCGACAGAAACGCAGCGACGGCATACGAGCTGCTGGCCAGCGCCGGCGTGGACAACGACCGCCTGTTCGAGGCCACCCCGAGAACGCTTCGGGCGTACCGGCACCTGTGCCGGTTTCTCTGGGGCAGGAGGGCGTGGAGCGAGGTCCTCATCGCGCTGGACCGGCTGGACGAACTGCTGGGCCAGGTGCGGCCTGACGTTTTCGTCGGCCAGGCCGCCGACCCCGGGCCGGCGCGAAAGCCGGAGGACGAAACGTCTGAGGAGCCGGAAGCCATCCCGCCGCAGTTCGCCTGGGCGAGCGAGGACGCGCCGACGGTCAAACTCCAGCTTGACATTGCGGAGAAGCGCGCCACCGCGCTCGGCCTGCTCGGCAAATGGCCGGATCGACTCGAGACGCTCGAAAGGCACGCGGCGCTTCTGGACCTCAACGTCCGGGCCACGCTGGACAAGGCCGACCGGATGCTGGCGACCGGTCGCCACGAGGCCGCGATGCGAGACTACTACCGGGTGCTGCGAAAGACCCCGCACAATATCGACGCGCTGATCGGCATGGCCCGCGTGACATCGGTCCCGTATTGGGGCGCCCTCGCTCCATACTCCTACGACCCGCTCTCGTGCCTGTTCCGTCTGGTCGTCAACAATCACTCGCTGACGGCCGATCAATGCGGCAAAGTCACGGTGATGTTGCGCGATCTGAGGCCGAACTCGGAGCGCGACAAAGCAGTGGTGGAATTTGCCGAATGTGTCGCCATTCTGCTCGAGTCCGGTCCCGAGCCGCCATCACAATCTCATGCCGCCGCTATCCATCGTCTGCACAAGCTGGCCAGCTCCGTCGGCGAGGCCGTAACGACCTGGCGACAGCGACACCTGGTGTGGTACTACCTGGGGATGGGATACGAGCAGAAGGGGGACATCGGGAAGGCGCGGCGGATGTACGGCAACGTGCTCGGCCTGGTGCCGACCCATCGACACGCGCTGGCGAAGCTCGTCGGCCTGGCGAAGCAAATGTCCGATACCACAGCCGCCCGGGCCTATCAGGACCGTCTCGACGCGCTGAAGCCCAGACATCAGTGTGCGACGACCTTTGGGGGCAGGATCCGGCTCCTGGGCTATTCCGTCAGCCGGCCCGGAGACGCGGGAGTCAAGGGAGATTTCGTCCGATACTACTGGGAGTTCCTCGAGCCCGTCCCGGTCAGCTACTCCGCCCGCACGTACTTCCTCGATCACCGGTGGCACCGGTCCAAGACCGACCTTCGGCGGATCGCCCCGCCGGGAGGCATCTACCCGACCGACCTGGCGCGCTGTGGCGAGGTGATTGTGGAGTCGCGTCCGCTGACCGCTGTTCCGCCCGGCGTGAAGTACATTGGGATCGACGTCTGTTCGAGCAAGTCCCCCAAGGGCTGGCGAAGCCGGCTGGCCAGAAACGGCGGGGACGGGGTTCCGCAGTTCCCGTTCGTTCGGTGACGGGCGCGCCCGGCATGGCTCAGGACGCCGCTGGTTCTCCCGACCCCCGCAGCGTGATCGCCAGCTTGTTCGCGTCGTCAACGAACAGGATCTTCTCCCCGCGCGCGACCCATTTGGCAACCAGCCCCTGCGGGTCGGAACACGCGACCATCCCGCCTGCGGGGAACGTGCCGGGCGGCAAGGCGCTGACGACGTGCAGCCCCTTGAGCCGCCGCATCATCTCCACGAACTTCACCGTCTTGTGCGAGAACATGATGTACTTCTCTCGAACTTGATCGATGAAGGCGGCCGGGTCCCGCTTGAGAGGGGTGAAGAAGTTGTCTATGGCCTGCTGTGACGACGCGATTCCGTTGCGGCATTCCGCCAGCCACAGGACGTCGGCGCCATCAGCAACGGCCTCCTTGGTGAGTTCGAGCGACCGCTGTGCGATGTACAGCGTCTCATCGTTCGGGTACCCGCCGCAGCCGATCACGGCGCAGGCGTATTGCCGCGCCACCGTCCTTACAAGGTGCGCGTCGACGAATCGAATCCCCTCCGCCACGGCGTCCTCCAGTGCGCCGAACGTCGCCCAGTTCACGCGGGCCCCGCTGCCGACGGTCACCAGCGCGTAAACTGGCGTTCGGGCCATCACGAACCGGGCAGCCTCCAACAGTTCCTCCGCCAGCGGATTGCGTCGCCGCTCGGGGTCCGGGTGGAGCGGATGACGGCAGTGGCTGGCGAGCGGATCGAGCGTCAGCGCGTGGTTCCGCTCGATGGAATCGAACGCGGCCACGCCCGGCAACAGGAACTTGACGGCGTTTGAATATCCCGCGAAGAAGTGCGGCTTCATGTCGGACACGATGACGATCGTGTCGGCGGCTTGGGCCAACCGATTGAGTTCCACGCGGTTCCCGAAGCTGGTCGTACCGACGTAGTAGAGCTCCGACGCCTTGCAGTCGTGCGCATCAATAGAAGTGAGCGGAATATGCAGCTCGGCCGACGTCTGTCGGACCTCGTCCGTGATCCGCCGGTCGTCCGGCGTGTCTGCCTTGTGTGTGCCGGTGGCGATGAGGACGCGGACCGTGCGCGCCTCGCGGAGGAGCGGGGCGAGGGCGGCGTACGCCGGGCCGTGCGGCTGATCGCGGGTGCCGTCGGCGATGAGCGCGAGCACGTCGCGCCCGGCGAAATCGCCCAGGGCCGGCCGGAGCTTGGGCTCGAGCGCTTCGGCAAGCGGCGCCTCGCCGTCTCCAGCTAACGAATCGTCCTGGGCGCGAATGATCTCGCCGACGTTCTCGTCCGGGACGTCGAACGCGAGCGAATCCTTGCCGTACTTGATGTTCAGCCGCATCAGACCTCCTGCACGTTCCCAGCGCTGGGATTATGATACGCCAAAACCTGACACTGTCTGCACGCGAAATGACGCTTGCCGCGGCCGGGCCTCGCGGCGCGAGGGGAGATGCGTCAGGCGTAGGACTCCGGCCACGACTCACGCTCTTCGTCTTCAGGGGAACGGGTGATTACGTCCAGTTCGACGATCGCGCCGGCCTTGGCCGGCGCTTGGTACTTCTGTGCGGGCTCGCGGACGGCGCGGACCCTGTCTCCCGGCTCGGCGGCGAAATCCGCGCTCATGGAAGCGAGTGCGAAGAAGGTGAAGTCGGCCTTGGTGTAGGCGAAGCTGGTCACCTGGCCCGCGACGGCTTCATCGGAGTCGATGATCACGTGACCGGGACGGACGCTCTTCCTGCCCTGGCCGCGGAGGCGAATAACCTTCTGTCGGCCGTGGCGCATCCGCCCGATGTAGGCATCGCGCCCGATGAAGAACGGCACGTGGAATCGCGTCACGAAGCCATAGCCCGCTTCGGTGAGCGAGAGCCGGCATGGCCCTTCCAACTCGTGACCGAACAGCGGAAATCCTGCCTCGGTGCGCGTTGAGTCCCTCGCGCCCAACCCCGCCGGCCTCACCCCCAGCGGCCGCCCTTCGTCCAGCAGGGCATTCCACAGATCGACGCACCGCGACGGGTGGGCATATAACTCGAACCCAACGGCCTCGCCCGTGTAGCCCGTCCTGGCGACGATGCAGGGAATGCCCGCGATGTCCGCGGTGAGGAACTTGTTCTGGACCAAGCGTTCGATCGCGTCTCGCCCCGATGCGTTCCCCGCAAGCCGGCACAGGACTCTCGCTGAGACTGGCCCCTGAAGTGCGAGCCCCAGCACGCCATCCTCTCTCAGGTCGCGGATCTCCACTTGTCCTTCCACCTGCTTGGCCGGCATGGCCGGATCGATCAGGTACTCGCGCGAGTTGACCGCGTTGATCCAGTCGAAGTCGCGTTCCGCGTTTGCCGCGTTGGCGATGAGCATGAATCGCTCGCGCTCGAGCCGGTAGACGTACATGTCATCGATCGCCGCGCCGTCGGGATAGAGGATGTACGTGTATTGTGCTTCGCCGGGGTCGAGCCGCGAGACGCAGTTGGCCAGCACGGTGTCGAGGAAGGCCAGCGAATGCTTGCCGCTGACCTCGAAGGCGCTCATGTGCGAAACGTCGAACAGGCCCGCCGCCGTCCGGACGGCGCGGTGTTCGGCGAAGATGCCGTCCGAGTAGTGGACCGGCATCTCCCAGCCGGAGAACTCGACCATCTGGCCGCCGAGCTGGCGGTGGACGGCGTTCAGCACGGTCTTCCGGACAGCCAGGCCGGGAGCGGCGTATTCGTATGTCGTCTTGGGCGCCGGGGCCGCCTCGGCGTACTTGACGCGCTGGCCGATGAAGTACGGCTTGGTCACGTCGATTTCTGATGCCGGCAGCGGATCGGGCAGCCGTCCCGTGAGTTCCGCAGGAAGCGGCTCGACGACGGTCGGCCCGTCGATCTTGGCGCAGGCGCACAGGTCGTCTTCGTCGAACAACAGATAGCCGTCCGAGAGACTGCGAATCCAAGCCTCGACGCGGGTGCGCTTCGGCTCGTGCACCAGGAGAGCGAACATCTCCTCGCGGCCCGACATCCCCAGGTTGACCGCGACGACATCGTCGATTAGCGTTCCGTCGTTGCGGAGCATCTCACCCGCGGCGGCCGCGTCTTCTTCAAGATCGGCGACCGGACAAGTCAGCATCTGTCCGAGCGCCAGCTTGACCTTGTCACCGCGCAGGAGCAACGCGGCGCGATCCCCAAGCTTCTTCGTTTCTTCCGGTTTCGCAGGTGGCTCGGGGCGCGGCGGATAGGGCAGGGCCTCGACCACAGTTCGCATCCGGGCCGCCGCATCTTCCAGCACGCCGGGCGCAAGCTTGCCGCGGCAGCGTTCTTCGCCCGCCGGGACCCAGACGTGGAACGTGCGGACCTGACTCAGCACGGACTTCATCACGGATGCGACCTCGCGAATCTGCTCGCGCCGGATCCCCCGCTGCGTCGCCCACGGCATGCCCAGCCGTATTCCGCTCGCCTTGCCGCCGGTCTCGTCGCCGGGCAGCACGTTCTTGTTGCACACGATCCCGGCGATCTCGAGCAGCCGCGAGGCGATCTCTCCGTCGATAGGTATCTCGGGGTTCGGATGATCGCTGAACCGCTTCAGGTCCACCAGCAGCATGTGCGTGTTCGTGCCGCCATATTCCAGCGCGAATCCCTCGGCCTGGAGGCATTCTGCAAGATAGGCGGTGTTGGCCAGTATCGCCCGCTGCAGTTTCACGAAATCGTCGCGCTGCGTGTCGATGATCTCGAACAGTCGGGCGATCGCAGCGATGGTGTGCATGTGCGGCCCGCCCTGAAGCCCGGGGAACACGCCGGTATTGAGCTTGTTCGAGAGCTCGGGGTAGGTGGTCAGGATGACGGCGCCGCGCGGCCCGCACAGCGTCTTGTGGGTCGTGTGGGTGACCACGTGCGCGTGGGGCAGGGGATTGTTGAGCAGCCCGGCGACGACCATCCCCGCGAGGTGGGCGATGTCCGCCAGAAGATACGCGCCGACGTCGTCGGCGATGGACCGCAGCTCGGCCCAGTCGAAATCCCAGGGATATGAGGACGCGCCGCCGATGAGGAGCTTCGGCCTGTGCTCGTGAGCGAGTTCCCGGATTTGACCGTAGTCCAGCCGCCGTGTGTTGGGATCGATCTCGTAGGAGGTTACGCGGAACGTTTTGCCGGAGTAGTTGAACTCCGAGCCGTGGGTCAGGTGGCCACCGTGCGACAGGTCGAGCGCCAGAATCCGGTCGCCGTGCTCGAGGAGCGCCTCGTAGACGGCGATGTTGGCCGGCGCGCCTGACAGCGCCTGCACGCAGACGTGGATGTCCTCCGGAGCGGGGCTGTCTTTCAGCGCCGCGTATGCCTCGGCGATGAACTTGTGTGCCAGAAGCTCGGCACGGTTGGCATTGACGCAGCCGCGGTAGTAGCGGCCGTCGGCCAGCCGCGTTTGCCAGCTCGCGAAACGGGCGGCGTCGGACGCCGCCTGACGCGGGTCGTGCATCAGCGGCGGGGCCGGCTGGCCCTCGGCATAGATATTCGAAAGGGGCGACGCGAGCATGGCGGCGGCGTCCGGGTGGCAGATGCTCTCCGACGGAATCAGGACGAGCGTCTCCCACTGCCGGCGCCGTTCGGCGTCAACGAGGGTTTCGACAAGCGACTTGCTCATGCGGGCGGCTTGTTCTCCTTCTTGCCGGCCGTTCAGTAGACCAGGTGCGCGAAGCCGACCGAGAATCCGGCGCTGCCCATGATGTGCAGCATCCGCATGCCGCGCCGGAGCCGCCCCTGGTCGATGGCCCAGCACATGGCCGTGGGGATGCTCGCCGAGACGGTGTTGCCAAATTCCTCGAAGACGTTGACCGCGCGGCCGTCGGCCCCGATCTCCTTCGCGAGCTGGTCGGCGAGCGACTTCGAGGCCGAGTGGGCGAACACGATATCGTAGTCCCGGCGGTTCAGCTCGTCCGATGTCCTGTAATGTCCGATGATCATCCGCCGCGCGGCTCTGAACAGTTCGGTGCTGTAGGCGAAGAAGACGAGCGGATCGAGCGACGGGCACCGCTCGGCTTCGCTGTACTGCGCGATGTTGGGCAACGGGATCTTGCAGAGGGTGTGGAGACTGGCGTCGGTCTGGAACTCGAAGTACGGTTCGGGCTCGCCTCCGCCGCTCGAGAGCACGGTGGCCGTTGCCGACTCGCCGATCGTGCACTGGGCGAAGCGGTACTCCAGTTCGTCCGGGTCCGAGATTCCCCAGCCGTTGTACTCCTGGTTGAACTCCGCGTTCAGGACCATGATGTTCCTGTAGACGCCGTTTCTCAGGAAGTGACAGGCGACGTGGAGCGCGCGCATCCAGCTCAGGCAGGCATCGAGGAGGTCGAAGCAGGTTGCGTTGCTCAGCCCGAGGCAGTGGGCGAAGTAGTGCGAGGTGGCGGGCTCGACCCAGCCGCGGCCGACCCCGACGTAGATGAGCAGGTCGATGTTATCGGGCCGCAGCGCCGCCCGGTCGAGGGCTTCGGTGGCGGCGCGGACGGCGAAGTCGCGTGCGCGTTCTCCGTCGTCGCGCCAGTGGCGATATCTTGAGCCTGACAGGCGAAAAAGCGACTGGAGCCGCGCGATCACCCGCTCCATCTGGCGGGGTGGCAGGAACGCCTCACTTGCTCGTTGCACGATCTCGATGACTTCCTCGTTGCTTACCCGGCGCTCGGGCATGCTGCACGCGATTCCGCTGATTCTCATTCCGTCGCTCTTCTCTTACGAATCGAACAGACTGGTGTCCTGGTCAATGCCTTTCCTGAGAGCGAGGTTGAAAACGATTTCGACGGGCCACTGCTTTCCCGGCGGCAGGAGAATCCGCCGCGCGATGTTGCCCCAGGAGTAGACGCGCTTCCAGGCGCGGAGGAAGCCTTGCCGGAACGCCTCTTCGGCCGGCGCCCCGCCGGGGAACTTCAGGGGGGCGAACCGGCCGGCCAGGTCGCGCCGCAGCCACCACTGGTCGTCCTTGATCTTGTCTTCCGCGCGCAGCCGGTCGAGCAGGGCGGTCCCGGGATAGGGGATCAAGGGAAACCACTGGGTGAAGGGCACGCGGTTCTTCACCAGGAACTTACGCGATGCGTCGAAGGCCAGGGTGTCCTCCGTGTCGAACCCGAAGATCATGGTCGCCGAGGTCGAGATGCCGGCGCGCCGGTAGGCCCTCAAGCAGGCGGAGTAGTCTTCGACGGCATTATGGGTCTTGCGCATAAGGCGCAACTGCTTGGTCGACAGGCTCTCGATCCCGATGCATAGGAAGATGCAGCCGCTTCTGGCCGCCAACTCGATCAGTTCTCGATCCTTCGCGGCGGCCAGTGTGGCCTGGCCGACCCACTTGATCTTGAGGGGCACGAGTTCCCGGAGAAGCTCCCGGGCGTACTTCGGCGACGCGAAGATGTTGTCGTCTACGAAGAAATAGGCTTTCGCGCCGCTCGCCCGGACCTCGGCCACCACGTCGGCGATCGGTCGCGGGCGGTACTCGCGCCCGTTGAAAGCCGCGACCGAGCAGAACTCGCAGCCGTGGGGGCATCCCCGAGCCGCTTGGATGGGCACCAGCGGCGCGGCGATGGGAATGAGGCGGTAGAGGCCCTTGGGCCGAAACAACACGTAGCGCGACGAGTCGATGAGCGAGAACCTCGGCGGAGGAAGGTTATCGAGCGGGGGGGGGCGCTCAGCCACGTACCGCTTCTTCGCACGGCCCTCGCGGAAGTCATTGAGGAACCGCGGCCACGTCTCTTCCGCCTCGCCCACGACGACGGTGTCGGCGTGCTCCTCTGCTTCGTCCGGTGCGAGCGAGACGTGGATGCCGCCCATCACGACCGGCACGCGCCGGCGCCGGAACTCATCGGCGATTTCATAGGCTCTGAGCGCCCGATTCGTGTACGAGGTGATTCCCACGAGATCTACCGGCTCCTCGTAGTTCGGCTCCCCGAAGTAGTCGTTCTCGATGACAATCTCGACATCGTTCGGCGCCAGGGCAGCCAGGTGGGGCAGCGTGAGCGAAGGAATCAGGAGCCACTTGCCCCTCAGCAGCTTGCCGCTCCCAAGATACCGGGTCGGCTCGATCAGCTTGACCTTCATCATCAGGACCTCGGGTCCGGGGCTGCGCCAGGCAAGGGCAGCGGCGCTGAGAGCGACGCGAGATCCAACTCTCTGGCCGCCGCGTATTCGTCCAGCCGCGTGACGGGTGTGGTCACCGGGGCGCGATGAAGGGCTTCGGGATCCGACTCGGCCAGCTCCGCGATCTCGACCATCGCGTCGCAGAAGGCGTCGAGCGTCTCCTTCGATTCCGTCTCGGTCGGCTCGATCATCAGCGCCTCTTTGACGATGAGCGGGAAGTAGACGGTCGGGGGATGGAATCCCCGGTCGATCAGTCCCTTTGCGATGTCGAGCGCGTGGACCCCGTTCTTGACCTGACGTGACGCCGACAGCACGCACTCGTGCATGCACAGCGTGCCGTAGGGCACGTCGTAGTGGTCTCTCAGACGGCTCAAGACGTAGTTCGCGTTGAGGACCGCGTGGTCTGCGACCTCGATCAGGCCCTGGCGCCCCAGCGTCAGAATGTAGGCGTACGCCCGGAGCAGCACGCCGAAGTTGCCATAGAACGGTGCCACGTAGCCGATGCTCTTTTCCTTGTCGTACCGCAGGAAGTACGTTCCGTCCTGGCGCCTCTCCACCAGCGAGGTCGGCAGGAAGTCCGCCAGGGCCTCGCTGACGCCGACCGGCCCCGCTCCGGGGCCTCCTCCGCCGTGCGGAGTGGCGAACGTCTTGTGCAGGTTCAGATGCACCACGTCGAACCCGATGTCGCCCGGACGGCACTTGCCCAGAATCGCGTTCAGGTTGGCGCCGTCGTAGTACATCAGGCCGCCGGCCTCGTGTGTCAGGTCGGCGATTTCCTTGATGTGCGGGTTGAACAGGCCCAGCGTGTTGGGGCACGTCAGCATGACCGCCGCCACCTCGTCGTCCAGCGCCTCCCGGAGCGCCTCCAGCCCCATCAGCCCGTTCTCGTCCGACGTCACCGGCACGACCTTGAACCCGCCGATCGCCGCACTGGCCGGGTTCGTGCCGTGGGCGGAATCCGGCACGATCACTTTGGTCTTCCTCGCGCCCGTGGCGCGGTGGTACGCGGCGATGAGCATCACCCCGGTCAACTCACCATGAGCGCCGGCCAGGGGCTGCATGGTGAACGCGGCCATGCCGGTGATCTCGCACAACAGCCGATCCAGCTCGTGGAGGACCTGAAGGGCGCCCTGGGTCAGCATGCCGCCGATGCGCAATTGGGGCAGAAGCGGATGGAGCTCCCGGAATCCCTCGTAGCTGCTGATCTCCTCGCACAGCTTCGGATTGTACTTCATCGTGCACGACCCGAGCGGATAGAACCCGCAATCGACGCCGAAGTTCCTTCGTGACAACTCGGTGAAGTGGCGGACCACGTCGAGCTCCGACAACTCCGGGAGCTCGACGTCCCCCTCGCGGAGGTACTCGGGCGGCAGGTCGATGTCCGGCGGCAGGTGGGACTCCGGCAGGCTGGCGCCGCATCGGCCCGCCGCGCCTTTTTCGAAAATGAGCTTCACAGCACCGCCTCCAGCGCCTCGGCTGCTGTCCTGTTTACTGCCTCCCTGGTCGTCGAAATGACATGCGACGACGCAAGTCCCGTTCGCACAAGAGCATGCGTCTTCTCAGTGTGACAGGCACACTTCCGGCCGCCCTTCAAGAATATCACAGCCTATTCCACTCCTCTACTGTGATTCTTCGTGCAAGAATGGACTGCGCCTCTCGAAGCATCATTCTGAGTTGGGGGACGGAGTATTCGCGGTTCGATGGAATGGCAAGCCGATGTTGCCTGTACACCATGAATTGGTGCCGGGCGCCGGTGAAAGGCCCGTCAAATCCAAGCGCACGCAGCCTGCGAATGAAATCTTTCCTCTTACACGGGGACCACTGACTCACGGTGAGGTCTCCTGTTGAGGCTTATTCCGTTGATCACCGGAAGCCGATGTCCCAACTTGAGTCCTACGAGAATCCAGTCCTCCAGGGTCGAGCGCAACCGATCCTCGCATTCTCGCAGGGATTTCGCGAAGGCGACAACCCCTTTGCATTTTGGTATCCGTCCCGCAAAAGAACCGTCTTCAAGTTTGTCGTACTTAGCGTGCTCCAGGGCACAATTGATGTAATCTGTCAAAGTGAATTCCATCTGTTCACCTCCTCGTCAAGGGGAACCTGACCTTCGTTGCTCCAATAGATGATGATCTCGTACTTGACCCTGCACGCATATTAGCAGTCCTCTCGCGCCGGTTCAACATTGGGCCGAGTCCCGGGACGGAGATGGCGAGGAGGACGAAGGCGATTCTCGAAAATGAGCTTCACAGCACCGCCTCCAGCGCCTCCGCCAGCATGCCGATGTCTTCCTTCGTTCGCTTCTCGGTCACCGCGACGAGCAGGCAGTTGCGCAGCGCGGGATAGTACCTCCCGAGCGGGAACCCGGCGGCGATGCCTTTCTCGATGAGCTCATTGACCACCTCCGCCGCGTTCGCGACGGGCAGTTCCAGTGCGAATTCGTTGAACGTGGGCGCGTCAGAGAGAAGTCCAACGCCGGGGATGGCCGTCAGCCGGCCCCGGGCGTAGTGTGCTTTCGCGGCGCACATTTGGGCGACGCGCCTGAGCCCCTGCTTGCCGACCAACGAAAGATAGATGACGGCGCGCACGGCGCACAGCGCTTCGTTGGAGCAGATGTTGGATGTGGCTTTCTCGCGGCGGATGTGCTGTTCGCGGGCTTGCAGCGTCATCACGAACCCGCGGCGCCCGTTGCGGTCGCGTGCGGCCCCCACGATCCGGCCGGGCATCTTGCGAACGTATTTTCTGCGCGTGGCCATCAGGCCGAGGTAGGGCCCGCCGAACGACAGCGGCAGGCCCAGGCTCTGGCCTTCGCCTGTCACGATGTCAAACCCCATCGCGCCAGGCGTCTTGAGGATGCCCAGCGACAGCGGATAGACCGATGCCACCGCGATGGCGCCGACCGAGTGGGCGGCCTCGACCAGGCCGGAGAAATCGTCCACCACGCCGAAGAAATTCGGGTTCTGCAGGATCACCGCGCCCGTCTTGTCGTCGAGCTGTTTCTTGAATTCCTCTCGGTCCGTTCGGCCGCCCGACGGGTCGACGGCCACCAGTTGGATGTCCAGGTTGCTCGTGTAGCAGTCCATCATCTTGCGGTGGATGGGGCTGACGGCGCCGTCGATGACGATCTTCGGGCGCCGGGTGATCCGAATGGCCATCATCATCGCTTCGTACAGCGCGGTGCCGCCGTCATACAGCGAGGCGTTGGCGACCTCCATGTCGGTCAGACGGCAGATGGCGGACTGGTACTCGTACATCGCCTGGAGGATGCCCTGCGATATCTCCGGCTGATAGGGGGTGTACGCGGTGGCAAACTCGGATCGGCTTGCCAGCGCATCGACCGCGGCAGGTATGAAGTGGTCGTAGAAGCCGCCGCCGACGAAGCAAACGAGGTCCGTGGCGTTCTTCTTGGCGAGCGCCTGGAGCTTGCGCCGCACCGCGAATTCCGACATGCCCGGCGGGACATCGAACGACACCGGGCGCTCAGACGGCCGCGCCGCGTCGAACAGTTCGTGCGTCTTCGGGCGCAACTCCTTCGGAATGACGGCGAACAAGTCGTCGATGGACCCGACGCCGATGGCCGCCAGCATCTCGCGGCGTTCGGCTTCCGTATGCGGCACGTAGGGCATGGCTATGCCTGGGCTTCTTCCTGGCTGATGAGTTCCGCGTATTGCTCGGGCGAGAGCAGCGCGCCGAACTCGGCCGGGTCGACGCCACTGACCTTGCACAGCCAGCCCTCGCCGTAGGGGTCTGCGTTAATCCGGTTCGGCTCGGCCTCGAGCGCGTCGTTAACCGCCGCCACCCTCCCGCTGACGGGCGCGTACACGTCGCTGGCCGCCTTGAGCGACTCGACCACCGCGAACTCCTTGCCCTGGGCAAATTCCCAGCCGAGCTCCGGGAGCTCCACGTAGGTAACCTCGCCCAGCGCGTTCTGTGCGAAGTCGGTGACGCCGATCGTCGCCGTCCCGCCCTCCAGGCGGACCCACTCGTGCTGATCGGTGTACTTCAGATCGTCAGGCACGTTCGACATGGCGCTCCTCCATCGTCCTAAGTGTCGTCCGAGTCTAACCCCGCGGCAGGGCAGTGTCAAGCCGGCTTGGCGCCGACCCCTGTCCTTCCAGCGACTGACTCGCCGCGGCCGTGCGCGAGAAGCTCAAGGACATCATCGAGGCGGAGGACCTGCGCAAGTACATCCTGCAAGAATTGCGGATTGCGGACGGGCGAAGAAGGGGAGGACGTTCCGCTTGTCGCAACATCCGCCGAAAGCGCGTCACCGGCGGAAGAGGTGGAAGGCCATGACGCCGTAGGAATCGCCGCCGCTGGGGACGTACATCTGCACGCGGCCGGGCATGGGCCGGTTCCTGGTCACGCCGGACCCGAGCGCGTGAAATTCATTACCGCCCCAGGACCAGACGGAGCCGTCGCTTCGTACGAGGAGGCCGTGCTTGTCGCCGGCGGAGATGGCGATGACGTTGTTGAAGTCGGTGTAGTCCTTGACCTGGCGGGCGGTGCCCCAGTCGATGGGACGCTCCTTGACGGGCCCACAGCCGAGTTGGCCGCACCAGTTGGCGTCGCCCCAAGACCAGGCGGTGCCGTCGTCGCGCAGGGCGACCTGGAACGCGCCGCCGGCCGAAATCGCCGTGATCCGGCTCAGACCGGTGACCTTCGCGGGGACGCTGGTGATGCAGTACGGGATGGTCGGGCTGGACGGCCTCCCGGCGCGCGCCCCCCACTCCCAGACGGTGCCGTCGGTCTTGAGCGCCACGGACCGATGCCCGTGCGCCGCAACGGCCTTGACCTTGTCGATGCCTGGGACCTTGGCGGGCGTCAGGCGGTTGGGGGCGAACTTTTGTACTTTGGCGCCGTCGCCGAGCTGGCCGGTGCCGTTCGCGCCCCAGGCCCAGACGTTGCCGTCCTTGTCGACGGCCAGACTGTGCGAAGTTCCGGCAGCTATGGCGATGATGTTCGACAGGCCGGCGACGCGGACCGGGGTGCTCCGGTCTGTAGTCGTGCCGTCGCCGAGCTTGCCGCAGATGTTCCAGCCCCAGCTCCAGACTTCGCCGTTAGACCGAAGCGCCAACGTGTAGTGTTCGCCTGCGGAGATCGCCACGACGTCCGAAAGCCCAGGCACCTGGATGGGCGCCTCGTGCCGCGAAGGTCTGCGTTCCCCCTCTATGGCAAGGCAGCCGTGCGTGTTCCATCCCCAATTCCAGACGGTTCCGTCGAGGCGGAGGGTGGCAGTGTGCCCTCGGCCAGCGGTGATGGCGATGAAGCCGCCGGCGTCGCGCAGGCGGTTCGCGCAGCTGCGCGCGAACTTGAGCTGCTCGCCACGCACGCTGCGATATATGTAGGACGGCTTGTCGGTTCCCCAGACCCAGACGGCGTTCTCGTCGGAAATGGCGGCGGAGCGGTTGTGTCCCGCGGCGACGAGTTGGATGCTCGGGCCGCCGGCGCTCGCGTCCTCCCACAGGTCGCCGCCGGCTTCGGTGAAGGCGCACATCATGCTGTCGTGGACCTTGACGACGAGCCGCGTCCACGCCGCCGAATCGGGCAGGCAGATGGGCGCGGTGAGCACGTCGTCTTTCCACGTGCCGTTTAGCGGCCGGTCTTTGGTGTAGAGGAGCTTGAGGGGCTCGGTGCCCTTGCCGTAGGCGACGTTGTAGTACAGGAACGGGCGGTCTTCGGTATCGGCCTCCTTGACGGTCAGCTCGGCGAAGCAGAGGGTTTGTCCTTTCGCGACGACGCGGATTTTCTGGATTTCCGGGGCGTTCTCGGGCTTGAGGGTGTGGCGGATGTCGCGGTTGTGGAGGATGGCCTTCAGGCCGTGGACCAACTCTTTGTCGTTGCCGTACTCTTTGAGCCAGAACGTCCAGAAGCTGTCCTGGTTGATCGCCCATTCGTCTTCGTCGTTGAGCGCCTCGGGCTGCTTCTTGACCATCTTCCAGATGCGGTCGAGGTAGGGATCTTGTAGCCGCTCGTACCATTCGAGGTGCCCGGGCCAGCCGGCGGGCTTCTTGTCCTGCTCGGCCTTGGGCATGTACTCCCACCAGCGGGGCCAGTCATAGATGTCCCAGAGCACGGCGGCGACCTCGATTTCGTTCCAGTCGCGGCGGCCCTTGATGTTGTCACGCCAGCTGAGGAAGCCCGGCACATCGTCGCAGGGCGGGCTGGGCATGCCGGGCGGGGTCGGATACCACGCGTGTTCGATGTTCTCCGCGTTCAGGGCCTTGGCGGCGCTGACCGGCTTGCCGGTCATGGTCGGGATCTTCAACACGGCAGCCGGGAGGAATTGGGCCCACCCTTCGCGCCAGCCCATCTCGCCGCTGGCGCAACTGGTCGCGTCGTGTGTGCTGCTCATCCACGGATGCGTCTTGGGCAGCGTCCAGTAGACGTCGTGCATGAGCTTGTGGCTGAACTCGTGCAGGATGGTGCAGCGCCGGTCGCGCCATTCGAGCCACGTGCCGTTGAGGGGCTTCTCGACGTCGAACAGCTTCTTGGACTCCATGTCGATCCACCCCGTGCCCTCGGACAGCTTCGGTATGCCGACGGGGCTCTGCGTCTCCCGGTAGGCGGACTTGCCTTCGGGGTAGAAGATGCTCGTGCTTCGCGACAGCTCCTTCTTGTCGGCGGCGCGACCGCAAAGGAACTGGTACTCCTCCTCGCACGCCTGGCACATGAAGATGCCGGCGACGGTCCGGCGGCCGTCGTCATTGTAGTCCCA
>CAZDHT010000063.1:0-21548 GCA_964505325.1 uncultured Planctomycetota bacterium
CCTTCGGCTGCGCTCCCGGCTTCGCCTGTGGCTTCGCCGGACAGGCAGGGCAGGCCGTGGTGAGTTGCTGAATCCAGGCACGGCGTACTTATCGAGGTCCATGCAATGAAAGGAAAGCAGAGGCGCGGCTGGCTTTCTGTAGCCGAGGCCCATGGCCTCGGAACGGCCTCATGGAGGCCGTCTACAGGAGAACCCAGAAGCAGCCTTTTGCATTTCATACATGGATCTCAATGATTCAGCTTTGCTCCGGGTCGGCGGTGGTTGCTGCACTGGAGTGATTTCGCCGCAGGCCTCGGAACTCCGGCCTCATGGAGGCCGGCTACAGTTCCAGCCGCCAAATGCGCGGACGTTTTCAACAGAGCAGGGAGATGCGCTTTTCGCCGCGCGGGGCGGGAACCGGGGCGGGGAAGGTCAGTCGAGGAACGCCCACATCGTGAGCCAGGTGAACAGCGCGGCGTACAGCCCGGCGATGAGGTCGTCTGCGACGATGCCGAGGCCAGCTCGGAGTCTCTGGCTGCGTCGCGCCGGGCAGGGCTTGATGATGTCGAAGAACCGGAACCACAGGAACGCAATGACGCCCGCCCACAGTTGCTTCGCGCCGGAGAGCCGATAGAAGAACGAGACGGTAAGGAAATAGCCGGCGACCTCGTCGATGACGAACGGGGACGGGTCTTTCCGTTTGTAGAACCGCTCGGCCCACGGGCCGTATGCGAGGCAGGCCAGCGTGAAGAGCACGGCGAGGGCCGGGAGGAAGAAGGGATTGGCCGACGTGCCAATCAGCCACGCGACCAGTGCGTGCACGGCCGCGGCGCCGAGCGTCCCCCACGTGCCGCTGGCGACGGGCAGCTTGCCGAGCCCGCAGAACGTGACGACGGCCTCGGACATCTTGTCCCAAAAGGACGGCTGCCTCATCCGATCAGGGCCTCAACGAATTTGTCCGGGTCGAACGGCTCGATGTCGCCGGGCTGCTCGCCGACGCCGATGAATTTGACGGGGATGTCGATCTGTTTCTTGATGGCGACGACGATCCCGCCCTTGGCGGTGCCGTCGAGCTTCGCCAGGAAGATGCCGGTCACGTCGATCGCCTCCTTGAAGAGCATCGCCTGCTGGATGGCGTTCTGCCCGGTGGTGGCGTCGAGCACGAGGATGACCTCGTGTGGCGCGTCGGGCACGCGCTTTCGGATCACGCGGCGGATTTTCTCGAGTTCGGCCATGAGGTTTTTCTTGGTGTGCAGCCGGCCGGCCGTATCGACGATGAGCACGTCCACCTTCCGCGCGATGCTCGCGTCGAGGGCGTCGTATGTCACCGCGGCGGGGTCGGCGCCGGTCTGATGTTTGACCATGTCGACGCCGATTCGCCGGCGCCAGATGTCGAGCTGCTCGACGGCGGCGGCGCGGAACGTGTCGCTCGCGGCGAGCAGCACCTTCTTGCCGTCGTCGTGGAAGTGCTTCGCCAGCTTGGCGATGGAGGTGGTCTTGCCGGAGCCGTTGACCCCGGCAACCAGGATCACGGTCGGCGGGTGGTCGGCCATGCGGATGTCGATGTCGCTCTCGCCGAGGATCTGTTTGAGTTCGGCTTTCAGGTAATCTTTCAGGTTGGCGGTGTCTTTGATCTTGCCCTCTTTGTGGGCGGCGCGGATGTCCTCGATGATCTCGGCGGTCGCCTGGACGCCCATGTCGGCGCCGATCATCAGTTCCTCAAGCTCATCGCACACGCTGTCGTCCAGCCGGCGCGCGAACGCGAAGATGCCGCCCAGGCCCTTGGCCAGCCGGTCGTGGGTCTTGGCGAGGCCGCGCTTGATCCCTTCGGCCGTCGCCGTCAGCCGCTTGAAAAATCTCACGTTGTTCCTCCGTCTCAAATCGGCGGCCGGCGGCCCGTGATCCGAAACCCGTCACCGATGACTGATCACCGTCTGGCCCGCGCGGCCTGCTCGATTCTCTCCACCAGCTCGTCGTCGATCAAGACGGAACCGATGCGGGTCTCCTTGCGCACGCCGCCGTGACTGTCGGACCCGCCCGACACGAGGGCCCCGAGCTCCGCCGCCAGGCGCAGGTAGCGTTGGACATCCTCCGTGGAGTGCAGCGGGTGGTAGACTTCGATCCCACGGATTCCCTCCCGGACCATTTCCCTCACGAGCGCGTCCGGCAGCCCCACCCCCGGATGGGCGACGACGGAGACGCCGCCGGCGCTGTGGATCGCGGCCGCGGCCTCGGCCGGGCTGAGCTGGTGCTTCGGCGCGTACGCCGGGCCCTGATTCCCGAGGTAGTACTTGAACGCATCCTGAATCGAGGACACCTGCCCGAGGTTCACCAGCGCCTGTGCCACGTGCATTCGGCCCGGCACCCCAGAGCCTGCGACCTCGAGGACCTCGTCCGACGATATCCGCACGTCGAGTTTGCGCAATCTCCCGACTATCTTGGCGACGCGGGAATAGCGCACCTGGCGAGCAAGCTCGATCACGGCGCGGAGCGTACGGTCTTCCGGGTCGATGAACAGACCCAGGATGTGGATCTCCTTCGGGCCGTCATAGGCGGTCAGCTCCACCCCGGGCACGACGCGCACGCCCGCTTCGCGTCCCACTTCCGTGGCCGGCCCCACCCCCGCCAGGGCATCGTGGTCGGTGATCGCGACCGTCCCGACGTGATTCGCCACGCACCGGCCGATCACTTCTTCCGGCGTGAGGGTGCTATCCGAGAACGTGGTGTGAACGTGAAGGTCAGCGGGCAAATGCATCTCCTTGTCCAAATGACGAATGACCAATGACGAATGCTGCTCGAGAGACAGACGCGCCGAGCAACGAAACGGCCGCGGCGCTTGCCCTGGGACGCGATTTCGTCATTGGCTCATTCGTCATTGATTAGACATTCGTCACTAGACATTGCCGTGCGAGCCGTGGTTGTCGTCTTCACCGCTTGGAAGCCCTAGAAGTCCTGCAGCTCTCCGACGATCTCTTCGACCAGGTCCTTCACCGTCACGATTCCGGTGGGCCTGCCGTCGCGGTTCAGCACGACGGCCATCTGCTGGCGCGCACGCTGCAGCGCCACCAACGCGGCGTGAATCCCGGCCCGGGGCCTCACGTGCACCGCGGGTCGAGCCAGATCGGCGGCCGACCGGTTCTTGTCGGCCGAACGAATATAATCCAGCGCGTGCAGGATTCCCACGATGTTCTTGCGGGAACCCCTGAAAACCGGCATGCGCGAATGCCCGACCTTTTGGACGGCCTTGCGAAGTTCTTCCCCGGTGAGACCGGCGCGGACCATCTTCGCCCTGTCGAGCGGGATCATCGCCGCCAGCGTGCTCCTTCTCAGCAGGCCCATCACGTTCGCCGAGAGCGCATGCTGGTAGTCCGAGAGCACCCCCTCGCGCCGGCCCTCGGCGATCCATTCGGTCAGCGCGGCGCGCGAAAACATGGTGACCCGCCGCCGGGCGGACAGGCCGCCCGTCACCAGCAGAACCAGCCCGCGCAGTGCGGCCGTTATGGGCCAGACAAGCAGCCGCAGCGCATCGATCGGGCCGGCGAGGAAGTACATCAGCGAGTCGGCCTTCCGGCGGAAGATGTCCTTGGGGATCATCTCGCCGAACACGAAAATGATGGGGGTCATAATGAGCGCGGCCAGGATCTCGGCGTGCCGCCGGCCGCTCAAGAGTTCGGTGGCGAGCGCCGTCGCCGCATACACCATCACGTTTGTGCCGATGAGGGTGGTCATCATCGTTGCGGCGGGCCGGTCGAGCATCGCCTGGAGCACCGCCGCCCCGCGCCATTTCGCCTGCACGCGCGAGCGGAGCCGAAGCCGGTTGACGGAATAGAACCCGATCTCGGAGCCGGAGAAGATGCCCTCCATCACGACGTACACGGCAATGGCCAGGATGGGCCAGGTCATTCGTGGCCCTCCTGGTTGGAGGCGGGCTCCTCGCCGTTGACACGTTCGATCAGCACCTGGGCGACGCGCCGCCGGCTTACTTTCTGAACGGTCAAGACCAGGTTGCCCAGTTCCACGCTGTCACCTTCGCGCGGCAGCCGGCCCAGGTGAAGCACGATAAACCCGCCGAGGGTCTCGACCTCCGCCAGGTCGAGGTCAATCTTGAAGATCTCGCTCCAATCACGGATGCTCACGCCGCCCGAAAGCACGTACTTGTCCTCGCCGATCTTTCGCACGGGCTGAGTGTCGGTGTCGAACTCGTCGCTGATGTCGCCGACGATCTCTTCCACGATGTCCTCAAGCGTGACGATGCCCGCCCAGCCGCCGTACTCGTCCACCACGATGGCGAACTGGCATTCCCGCTCTCGAAACTGCTGCAGCACCGACTCGATCAGGGCGGTCTCCGGGACGAACAGCGAGACGGGGTGTACGCACGCGCGGACGCTCGTTGAATCAGACAGCAATACCTCCCGCGCGTGGACGGTTCCCACCACGTTGTCGATGTTGTCTTCGTACACGGGAAGCTTGGTGATCCCTCTCTCCTCAACCAGCTTGCGGAGCTCTTCGACCTCACCGTTGACCTCGAAGGCGACCGCGTCCACCCGCGGAACCATCACCTCGCGGACCCGGATCTCCGCGAACTCGATGATCTCGTGCATCATGTCGCGCTCGCCGAGACCGATGATACCGCGCTCGCCGGTGGCGCGGATCAGCAGTTGAAGCTCCTCCGGCGTGACGTACGCCGCCCGCCCATGCCCGCGCGACACGGCGGCCGAGATCTTCATTACAACGCCGAGCGCCTTCTTCACCGGATAGATGCACTTCTGAAAGAAGAACAAAGGCCCCGCTGCCAGCCTCGAAAACCGGACCGGCACCGCGACCGCGATGGCCTTCGGAACGACCTCCCCGCAAATGATGACCGCAATCAACGAACCAATCCCCAGGGCATAGGTGGCGCCGCGGGTTGGCGCATTCATCGCGGCCACTGTCGCCACGGAGAAGTACAACACGTTGACGAGCATGTTCCCGAACAGCACGGTGATCAGGAGGCCCTCCGGATCGGAGCGGAGCTTGAGGATGAGGCCGTGCACCAGGCAGGGCGAATGCTCGAAGTGGCGGAGGTCCCGCCGCCGGAGCGAGAACAAGGCGGTCTCCGACGCGGAGAAGAAGGCCGAGAGCACGAGCAACGCGGCCATTGGCAATAGCGCGTTCAGAGCAATCATGGAGCCAGATGCGCGCTCCCGCTTAGTTGCGGCAGTAGGGATTCAATCATTGGTGAAGACCACGACCGCCCAGATGATCCCGTAGCCCAGTTTCCTGTGCTTCTTGTTCTCTGCAAAGCCCACGCCGATCCGGCCGACCCTGGGCTTGAAGAACACGGCGGCGCCCAGAAGCTCTTTGGGGTCCCAGGTCAGGAGGTGAACCATACTCAGTTGCTTGTGCTCGACTCCGGCGGCCTTGGCCAGCGCGCTGATGTCGGCCGCGATCTTTCCCCCCGCGTCTGCCATCGCCGCGGCCTGTTGTGACGCGATCTGATTAAGCGCCGGGACCACCTTGAACGGAAGCCGCCCGCGCGCCACCCGTGCCCGGTTCAGCCGCTTGATGACATCGCCCCCGGCCGTCTTGAGATCTACCTTGGGCGCGGGCGTCGCAAAGACCTGCGTCACGTAATACACGCCGGTGCTCGCCCGGACGATGCCGATGCCGACGTGGGTGTACACGTCGCCCAGGATGTTCTTCCGGTGCCCCGGGCTCTTCATCAGCTTGGCCTCGGCGCGATCGACGGACCGCGCCATCGCGATGTTCTCCCCGCCGGCCCTCACGCGAATCTTCGCGGCGAGGAGGCGGCTTCCGACATCGCCCGTGGTCGGGGAGTCGTGGGCGAAGAACCGATTGTCCAGCATGTCCGTGCTGTGGCCGCGGGCCACCTCGGCCAACGCCTCGTCGTACTTGAGCGACTTCTTCTGGTGCGTCTTCCGGTCCTGGTTCACCAGCCCGAACATCTTCCTCTCCAGGTCGGCGTGAGGCGCGTCCCCGGCGTGAGCGCCCAGAGCACACATCAGCGGGAACAGAGCGGAGAGAAGGAAGAAGCGCGGGGGAGGAGGTTCCGCCGCCTCACATTCTGATTCTGACTGATCGTCCATATCCCGCATATATAATACGGCGGGTCTGGGGAGTTGTCAATCAAAGCGGCCCGCGAGCAGTCGCCCCGAGCGGCCCCGAGCGGGGTCATTCAAGTCGCGACCTCGTCTGGCGGAGCAAGTTCCCGTCACGCTCGGGGAGCGCATTTACAGAAGTCGCCCCTGCCTCGCGACGCCCCGCGCCCCGCCCAAATCGCCGCCACTTTCATAACCCTCTGCCCGCCAAGCGCTTATGCCCCTGCTCTGTCGCAGGCGAGGTCCGTGCCAGGCACCGAGCTTAGAAGAGCCCCGCCAAGGGTGATTGAACGTTCCCAGTCATCTCTTACGGGTACGGGGCTCTGCGTAACTGCTGGACCACCTGGTACCCCGGGCTCGCCCTGCGGGCCTCACCCGGGGCTACGATCAATCGCCGCTACGGGGCTCCGGGACGACCTCCGTGACATGTGGGCAAAGATAAGCTCACTTGGCCGGCGCATCCCCGACGCGGCTCATGACCCAAACCACCTTCGTCTTTGCGTAGGCGGGCAGCTTCTTTCCGGCGTCGTGAACGTGCAGGTCGCCGTTCGGCTGGATCTTTACGCGGTAGCGGTATATGACCACCAGGGCGGGCAGGTTGCCGAAAGCGGACGGGTCGAAGCCGGTCCCGGCGCCCGTGTAGCTCTTGACCCTTTGCTTGGTGGTGAACTTGGCATTGAGAATGCCGCTGCCGTAGTTCAGCGTACCGGTGAAGGTGCTCTCCATGGTGAGCTGGATCTTGATCACTTTGTCGCCGAGGTTGTAGCTCTGGGAGGAGTCGAGGTTCATCTTGCCCTTGACGTTTCCGTTCTGGATGGTCATCTCAGCGGTGCCCTGGGCGGCGATCTTGACGGACGGGGCGACCTTGTCCACGCGCCGCACTTCGGACTCTGCCACCAGGGTGCCGCGGTACAGGCCGTTGGGGATGGGGGGCTCGTCGGTGACGAGGATGCTGGTCGAGCACTCCCGTGTGAAATCGGCGGCGATGGACGCGTACGGCCCGACCAAGCCCTTGCCTGAGACCTTCACCGTCATTCCGCCGGTGCGAGGGTAAGAGCCGAGCGTGGCCGGTACGTCCGTGTGCCAGACGTTGGGGTATTTTCCTCGCTTGCCGCGGGCCTTGAAGAAGAAGGCAACGGACACGGTCGCCGGCTGGCCGGTGAGCTTCTTGATGTTGTCCTGAAGGGCCTTGCGGAGTTGGGTGATGGTGGGCTTGCCCCCGCGCGGATAAAGGACCGCCAGGCTGACGGGAAGGGTCTTCTCCTTGTAGTCCTTCGCCAGGAGGACCGGATTGGGGTGGTACATCAGTTCGAGCGGCATGCGGCGGAGGTAGTCGAGCGCGGCGTTGCAGCGCCGGGCCATCGCCGCGGCCTCCTCGTCGATCACCTTGCCGTCCGGCGACAGGCCGTATCCCTTGTAGAGCTTCGCGAGTTCCTTCTGCAGGTCACCGGGCTTGCCGCGGTAGAGCAGGCGGAGATAGTGGAAGAGCATCGCCTTGTTGTGCGGTACCCCGTCCTTGCGGAGCATCGACTCGATGCGTGCGTAGTTCATCATCACCGCGCCGAGGCGGCGGTTGTAGTCCTTGGGGTCCTCGGCCTTGAGTTTCTCGTTGTCGCGTTTGGCAGTGATGAAGCTGCCGCCGGTGAGGTTGATCTCCCTGGCGTACATCCACCTCTCAACGAGAGCGATGCGCTGAAGGAATGCGGACCTCATCTTCTCCTGGGCCAGCCGCTGGGTAAAGTAAGTGCGGATTCGCTCAGCGATCTCGGCGTCGGTGATCTCGCGATGCTCCGTCTCGCGACACTCTTTCCTTATCCCCTTCACCATCTCGCGCAGGCCGCCCGCGAAATAGCCGACGGTGGCCTGCGTGTTGAGGACGAAGTCCAGCTTCTCGCCTCCGCGATAGCGGTTGTAGAGGGTGTTGAGCACATCGTTCTTGTAGGCGTCGGTTTTCGAGCCGACGTAAAGCGCGGTGAGCCGCATCGCCAACTCGGTGGCCGCAAGGGGTGGGTAGCCCCACTGAACCAGCTCGATGACGGCGCGGCCACCCCCGTAGAGGTAGCCCTTCAGCTTGCCCTTGGTGGAGCCCTCGTGGTAGGCGTCATACACGGCCCACCCGGCACAGAGCAGGCCAAGCCCCGTCCCGGAGTGGCGCCACGCCTTGCCGAGGAGGGATTCGCCTCCCTCGGTCGCTCCGTGCAGGAGGGCCCTCTGTCCCGGCTTGAGCTCGTCATAGGCCGCGCCAAACCGCTTCATCGCCTGCTGGTCGAAATACTCGGTAGAGAAGCGCGCAATGGCGATGTTTTTCTGGTACCGACCGGCGAGTTCCTTGATGCTCTGCCACTCCTTCTGGCCGATCCCCTTGATCACGGCGTTCTGCATGGTCTCCGCGTACTGCGGAGGCAGATTGGCGAGGCTGGCGGCCAGTTCGCTCACCGCCGTCGGGCTCATTTTCGAGCTCTTCAGGATCGCCACGTGGTGGCCGGCGATCTTCTTCGCCATGCGTCCGGTGACGGCCTCCATCGACTGCTGGTAGGCCCGCACCGCATCGTCGTAGTTCGCAATGCCCATGGTGTTCATGTAGTTCACCATTGCGGCATCGACCTTGCCGGTTTCTCTGATGAACTCGGCCGTCTTGAGAAGCTGTTGCTCGGCGGTCTTCAGCTTGCCGCCGGCCAGCTTGAATGCTTCCGCGTTGCGGCAGTTGTACTTCGCCTGCATCAGGGCCGCCATGCGCGGGTCGTCAGCATACTTCAGCGCGATGGCATGGTGGAACTTCAAGTTGTCGCTGAAAAACCCGGCGGCGTCCGCCCCGGTCAGGGGCGGGGGCGGGGTCTTGACGACGCTGCGGTATCGTACCTCGACCATGTCCTTGCTCTTGAGGTCAAACTTCCACAGGTCCGGTTGCTCCTTGTAGAGCCGGTGGTCTAGCCACTTCGTGCCGCCGCGCGTGTTGTACTTTTCCAGGTTCGCCGCCGCATCGATGCGGCTCTTCCAGCTACTGATGTCTGTGGGGTCCAGGGCATGCACATCCAGGCTGGAGGGCTTGATGCCGAACTTGCGCTCGAAGGTCTGTTTGAAGTCCTTGGCCGCCTCCGAGGCGCGCGGCCCGCGCGGTATGAAGTCCTTGTCGCTCTTGCCGGGCACGTAGCCCTTCTTGAAGCGGTTCCCCACCGTGCCAACGGGGACGACGCAGTCCAACCCTCTGGCGCCTTGGCCCAGGGCCACCTGGCTCCAGGTCTCCCGGGTCATGTTGATCATGTGCTCGTCGACGGCCCTCGCCACTTTTGCCGGGACGCGACCGTCCTTCACGAGATTCTTGTACTCGGCGTAGTTCTCGAAGATCTTCATGGCGGCGGAGCGGCCGTTTTTGGCGGTCTCGAACTGCTTGACGAGGGCGGCAACATCAGCGGCCAGCGCCTCGGCTCCCGCCAGCAGAAGCAGCAGGGCGGCGCTCGCAAGCCGGAGCCCGTGTCTCTCACGTCGCGCAACACAGTCGTCGTGGAATGGTCGCATCGTCTTGTCCTCCCGGCACGGTGGCCTATGGGTTGACGGAGATTCTGTTGCTCTTGGCGTACTTCAGCGCGCCCGCGTGACCCGCCCGGGCGGCGCGGCGCAGCCACATCAGCGCCTTCGCCGCATCCTTGGCGGTGCCCGTTCCGTTCTTGTACGCACTGAACATGTTCCACATGGCGTTGGCGTTGCCGCTCTTGGCGGCCCGCAGATCCCATTGGTTCGCCTCGACGTCGCTCTTGGGGACGCCCATGCCCAGGCGGTGCATGATCGCGAGGTTCCTCATTGACAGGGCGTTGCCACTCTTGGCGCCCTGGCGAAACCATTTCAGGGCGAGGGCATGACTGCGCCTGACCCCGAGGCCGCGGAGATAGAACAAGCCGAGCTGCGTCATCGCGGGGGCGAAGCCCCGCGCGGCGGACTCGTGATGGCAGGAGAGTGCGTGGACGTAGTCTTGCTCCACGCCGTTGCCGGCTGCGTACAGGCGGCCGAGGTTGTACATCGCCGCGCGGTGGCCCAACTTGGCGGCCTTCAGGTGCCACGCGGCGGCTTTCGCGTAATCCCTGCGCACGCCCTGCGCGTCCTCGCGGCACACGCCCAGGTGATACATGCCCTGCGCGCTGCCGAGGTCCGCGGCCTTGCGATACCACGATACGGCCTTGGCGGTGTCCCGCGGCACCCCCCGGCCCATCTGGCAGTACCAGCCAAGCCGGCACATCGCCCGGGCGTGGCCCTTCTCCGCCGCCTGCGCGAACCACTTCGCGGCTTCGGCGTCGTTCTTCGAGGTGCCCTGTCCGTACTTGTGCATGTAGCCGAGGTAGTACATGGCCATGGCGTGCTTCGACTTCGCCGCGGCGTGAAAGTAGGCCAGTGCCTTGGCCTCATCCTTGGGGTAGCCCTTTCCGTGCTTGTGGCACAGGCCGATGAACAGCAAGCCGTCGGCGTTGCCGGAAGCCGCGGCCTGGCGCCAGATGGGCAGACGGCTCCGGCAGATCCGTTCCAGGTGGTCCGCGATGGGGGCATCGGTCCGCAGGGCCAGTTCGAGCGCCCCGAAGTCCTTCACCACCTCCCGCTCCACCGTCCCCGCCGGGACCGGCGACGTGGGAATAACCGGCCGCTGGAGCGGCGCGTAGGCCAACTCGCCGGTCGCGGGGGTGTAGCGGTACTGGTAGCCGCTGGGGGCCGGAGGAATACTCTTCAGGTCGCCTTTCAGCAGATCCTTCAGCGCGCCGGGCAGGCGCCCGGTCGTGGCCTTGTAGAGTTGGATGTGGGCCTGGAGGATGGCGAGGGTCCGCTTGGCCTCCGCGGAGATGCCGGGCGCGGGCGTGGGCTCCACCACCGGCTTCACGGGCCGGTCTACGACCGTGGGCGGCTCGGGCCGGGTCTTGGCCGCCAGCCCTGTCGCCCAGACGTACACCGGCATCTTTGTCTCGTTGTACTTCTGATCGCCCATGGCGGCGAGCAGCCCGCCGGCCGGGCTCACGGCCATGGCGTAGATCTTGACATCCTTGCCCTTGCCGTCCTTGAACCTCACGGAGCACGTCTGCTTTGGCGCGTTCCACAGGAACACCCCCTTATACTGGAAGGCGAAGATGAACCGGTCGGCGTCGAGCGCCAGCCCCCCGCTCAGGGTGTCCTGGCGGCCTGTGCGGCTTGTCGAGGGTATCCGGAGGACGCGGTTCTGGCCCGCGGCCGTGGGCAGGAGCTGAATCTGCGGCGTGACCTGGGGAAGACACAGGAACCATTTGCCGCCGGGGTCGATCGACAGACGGTTGTTCGATTGCTGATCGGGCCGTGTTACCAGAGGCAGGTTGCGCTGGAGATGCGCCCTGTCCCATTGGCCCGTCGGCCATTGTGCCAAGTGGGTCGCCCTGTTTGTCTTCCGGTCGCTCCTCCATTCCTGGAACGCCAGGGCATAGAGCGTCTTGCCGTCGTGGCTGAACTGGACCGCCTCGAAGATCGCGTTCCCCTTGAGTTCCGGGAGGGTGACAGCCTGGGACTTCCCCGTCTTGAGATTCACCACATAGGGCCGTGGATATGCCCTTTCCGCGGCGGCGTCGAAATGCAGCAGACCCAGGGCGACCCAGTGCCCGTCCGGCGACACGGCCACACAGTCGCTGGAACCTATCAGGTTGTCGGGAAGAGGCCACGCGCGCGTCTGACGCCCGGTCTCGGCGTCCCACCGAATCAGTTGGACGTTCAGGATCTTCTTCTGGCGCTTGTCGAGAAAGGCAGACAGGCTGTAGATGCTTTTGCCGCCGGGCCCGACGTTCCACCCGAGCATGGCGTGGTCTTTGGCCGGAGGTTGGATCGTCGTTCGTACGGCGCCGCTGGCTACGTCGGTGACCTGTCCCTGGTGGCCCGTCCCCAACAGGAGCCACTTCCCATCCGGGGAGAACCGCACCTGTCGGATCCCGATTGAGCTCACAGCTCCCTTGGGCGCGGGCAACTGCGTCTGGCGGATCAGCGTCCCGCCCTTCTTTCCGGCGGCCAGCGGATGGGGCTCAGGCTTCGACGGCGCGGGCGCCGCCGGGGCCGGGTCTGACTTGGCTGATGGAAGCCAAGCCGCGTCGGTGGGGACGAAGTCATCACCGCCGTCCGGCTCGCCGAGGCCGAACTCGTTCTCGGTCTTGTCCGCAGCGTGGCAGACCTCCTGCCAGCCAGGACCCGTCAGCAACAGGCCCAGAGCCAACACGCCCACAAAGGCAATCCACGTGGTGACGCGTTCGCGGTTCTCGCTTCGCTCAGCGATAGTGGCGTTCATTCTGCGCTCCCGTGGTCCGCGTTCCGGGACAACGGCCAACTGGACCAAGCCCGAGGTCTTGGGGTCCGTTCACAGGATGGAAGCTTGACCCGCCCTCGGTTGTCGTACCACCCTCTATGTAGGTGCCCCCGGGCACAGTCCTGGCTTGGAGCCGGGGCGTAGCCGAGCGGGCATCTCTGCCCGATCATCCACGAACAGGCCCGGGTTTCTTGAACCGAATCGACTCACAGGCACAAGCCATACCGAGCGCGGCAGAGGAGATCAGACGGCTGATTCCCATGGTGTTCGTCAGCCCCCTCGGCCAGCCTGATTCTATGACCTGGCTTGAAGCGGTTCAAGCGTAAAGTTCAGCCCGGTCTACCTGCCGGAACATGCGATGAACCCGCACCCCGTGCGTGCGGAATATCCACAGAGGCCGGCGCAAGAGCGCCATTGACTGGCCCGTCTGACGCTAATGGCTTCAGATCTCACGATATTCAGGACAGGCGCGGTTTTTCGGCGAGGGACATGGGCGTGTTGTGTGTTGACACCGCCGGCGCGAGAGGTATCGTGGCGCCGTGATGTGCGAGGCTCAGAATGGCACTTCGGACAAAACTGTGGCTGTCCCCAATATCGAGAGTTCTACGCCCGCGTGCTGAACAAGACGTGTACCAGATGGCCGCGCCGGCCATCCTATGGTTCTTATGCAGAAACCATGTAAGACGAAGTCAGGCCGTGAGAGCCAGATGAAACGGAAACACGTCCTTGCCGTCGGGTTGCTCGTTGTACTCGTTGTCGTGGGCGGCTACGGCATCTACCGGCTGTGCCTGCCCAATCGAGCCATCGTGCGCAACTCCAGCGGCGTCGCGGTGAGCAGCGTCGTACTCATCCTCCGAGACCTTGACGGCGGGTGGTCTCTTCAGAAGACCATCCCCAGCTTGCAGCCGGGCGAGAACATCACCGTCCGTCATGGCAAGAATGATACGAGTGCCGAGCTTCGATACGGCATTCGTGGAACTTCGCGCGAGCATCGAGAGGCGTACATCGATCTTTGGCGCGGCGAGGGATGGGTCTTCGACGTCCAATCGAACGGCACGGTGAAATCCGGTTACGACTATCCGAGGAAGGGGTGAAAGGGCCTGACCGCGACTGCACACGGCCGCCGCTCCGCACGGAAAGGACACCTTGATGCCTCGCGACCACTTTCCGTCTCTGGATGAAATCTATCAGGGATTGGATCAGTTCGTCAGCGCGAATCCCGACATTGCACGCATCGAATCGCTGGGTGCATCGGCCGAAGGCCGGGAGGTCAGAGCCGTCTGTGTGACCGATCGTAGCGTCGCTGCGGCGGAAAAGGAAGTGGCATTCGTGATTTGTGGCCGGCACGGGCAGGAGCTGGGTACCCGTGTCATCGGCCTCGCACTGCTTGACTGGTTGTCCTCGGCAGAAGCAGAGGAAACCAGGCGGCGCCAGCTCGTCATGGTCGTCCCGGTGGCAAATCCAGACGGATGTGTACGTGGCGAGTTCTGGGCGCCGAACGATAAGCTCTCAAAGACAGAAGAGAGCACCATCGCACGGTCGGCACATGCGTACCAGCCGGATGCGGTTATGGATGTTCACAGTTGGGGCGGCGTTTTGGACGGCGAAGCGGTCGTTACAGCAAACACCTCCGCTTCCGGCGAAGATGTCTTCATTCACGAGTCAATCGCTGCAAAGATGACCGAGCGCGCCGCGGCCAAGGGATATCCTTTCCTCATACATAGAACCGGTCTTTCGGGCGCCTACAACAACTTCTACTGTGGAATGTGCTATGCGAACTTCCACTCCCTGGTCTTTGGGATGGAAGTCAACCACAGCTTTCTCGATCCAAAAGAATGTGCTGAGAGCGGAATGGCAGTGATTAAGGCTTTTCTTGATGAGGGGAACGCGCGGTCACCGTGGGAACCGCATCCCGGTTATCCCAACCGTATCCTGTTGGGCGACTTGTTCACATCGATCCGGGCGACGGGCGCCACCGCTGCCGAGCGTCGCAAGTCCAGATCTGAGATATGGAAGAACCGGCGATTGTTTAAGGCTCCTCAAAGGGAGTTCCTGGCACCCAATGCAATTCGTGTGAGGGCCGAGTATGCAGGCGAGCCGTTGTCGTGCGGGTTCGCTCTTGTTTGCCGGGTACGCGCTTTTCCTGCATCGAAGCCGGTCCGGCTGAGCGGAAAGAGCGTAGAATCAACCACCTACAGCGATAATTGCTCGACCTATGTCAGTGTCGATGTGCATCCGTCGGGGAAGGAAGAATACGAGCTCCTGATTGAGTTTTGAGCTTTCAGTAATACGGGTGCCAGTAATACGGGTGCCTGGCACCCGGCGAAGATGTAACCTGCTGGCGCAGAAGTGGTTGCGGAGTCGCAATCCATTTTCGGCCGGGCGGAGGTGGGCCTGACGACAAGGCGACAAAGGGCGCAGGGCGACAGGGAACCTGACCACAAAGAGACAAAGAGCACCAAGAGACACGAAGAGATAGACGCGTGTCCGGGCCGCCTCCGGCCGGACACCTTCGCCCGCCCAAGTCAGTGCCGTTGCTGGCTGCCCCGAATATCCACGGACTCGGAAAGCTCACGTGGCTGGAGCGCGCCCGAGTCGAAAGCTCCGCTGACTTTCACGTCGTCACCGCGCAGACAGGGGGCCGCGCCCTTGGGCCACCTTTTCGAGCAGACGGCGATAGTAGATGTAGTTCTCGAGCGGGACGTTGGCCCGCACGCGGCCGTCGGCAAGCGGGACGTAGCCGCCCTGGGCGAGTAGCGGGGGGACTTTCGTTTCGATCTCGCGGCGGATCGACGCCTTGCTCCCGAGGAGCGCGTCGAGATCGATCCCGCCGATGAGCCGAAGCGAGCGCCCGAACTCGCGGCGGAGCGACCGGTAGTCCATCGCGCGCGCCTCGACCTCGCAGGCCCAGAGCCCGTCGAACCCGGCGTCCAACACGGCGGGGAGCAGGGCGCGGGCGTTGGCGTAGGTCAGGAAGATAATGGTCTGGACCCCGCCGCGCCGGAGCGCGTCGATGACGGGCCGGTAGCCGCGGAGCACGAAGCGCTCGTACGACCGGGGCGAGAGCAGCGAGCCGTCGCTGCCGCCGATCGGTTCGGAGAAGGTGGCGAAGTCCACGTCGACCTCGCGCAACACCCGCTCGGCCAGTCGTGCGTGGAACTCGCCGTAGATGTCCATCATTTCCATCACGACGGCGGGGGCGTCGTTCAGCAGGTACAGAACGTCCGTGAAGCGGCCCCAAGTGCGGACGCCCATCGACAGGAAGAAGCCGCGGTGTGCCGGCAACTGGAGCACGTGTTCGCGGGTGCGCCACGCCTCGACGCGCCGCGCCCAGTCATCCGGCAAGCGGCCCGGGTCGTCCGGGTCGAGCCGCCGCCGGAGCGCCCTGAGCCCGCGGCGCGAGGTCGGCCATCTCTTCGGCGCCGGGCGGGGCTCGAGATCGACCGGGACCTGCTCGCGCCGGTCGATCTCAAACATCTCCGAAAGCTCGGCGTCGGGCGGCAGGCCCTGCGCGCGCCACCGCTCGAGCACATCGTCGCGGAATCCCTCGTCGAAGAGCGGAACCCTGTCCGGCGTTCCGTAGCGCATCGTTTGGGCGAACCGTTCCCGGGAGGTCATGCGACGTCTCCTCTCGCGGCTCGCGCCTGCGCGTGGCAACGGGCGCCGGCCGGCTCAGCCCATTACGACGTCGACGCGGTGGGTACCGCCGTCGCCGACGTACTTGACGACGTTGCCCTTGACGGTCTTTCCGTCAACCGTGAGGCTCTTTACGCCCTTCTGGACGCGCCCCGGGTTGCGGATGTGCACCTCGTAGGTGTCGCCGCGGAAACGTCGCGTCATGGCGGCCCGCTTCCAGGTCTCGGCAATGCACGGATCAATGACCAGGCCGTCATACGTCGGACGTACCCCCAGCACGTACTCCGTGGCCGAGATGAAGAGCCAACCGGCCGAGGCGGTGAGCCAGCCCTGCCCGGCCTCGCCGCCGCGGCCCTCGGTGTCATCATCGGCGACGTAGTAGTTCGATATCGTGTACGGCTCGCCGCTCGCGACCTTGAAGCCGCGCGGCTTGCGTCCGGGCCCGCCCCGAGCCTTGTCGAGGGGCGCGGGATGCGGGAGCACCCGCTTGAACAGGTCCATGGCTTCGTTGCCCATCCCCAGCTTGGCGTAGGCTTGGATGAGCTGGATGGCGTGATGCGTGTAGGGGTTGTTGTTCATGTGCCCGCGCAGCGCGGTCATCTGGCCGATGTTCGGGTCGCGGGTGTTGTACATCGGCGCGAACAGCTTCGGTCCGTACTCGCAGTAGAGGTGCTCGCGCACGGATTGGATGGCCCGGCGAAGACGTTTCGGTGAAGAAATCCCGCCGAGCACCGCCCACGACTGGGCGATCAGGTGGATGGCGCCCTCGTGGTTCTTGCTGGAGCCGATGACGTCACCCCTGTCGTTCCAGCCTCGGATGAACCACTTGCCGTCCCAGGCGGCGCGGTTGAAGCAGCGCCGGACCTCGCGGGCCATCTCGCTGAACTCCCGCTTCGCCCGGTCCTTCCCGAGGTGGCGGCACAGCCCGATCATCTCTCCGAGCCCGTGGTAGAAGGTCTCGGTCATCCAGGCCGACTCGCCCTTCCATTCGCGGCCGCACAGGTCCATCGCATCGTTGATGTCGCCCCAGCCGAAGAGCGAGAGGCCGCGCCGGCCGCGCAGGTGGAACAAGTTCCGCATGGCCTGGACGGCGTGCTCCCACACCGTCGCGGGAGGCGTCGGCTCGAAGAACGCGTCCTTTGCCTTGAAGCCGCGGCGGGTCTTGCTGACGGACAGGCCGGGCCCGGAGAAGTAAGGCACCTTCTCGTCAAGGATGCCGAGGTCGCCGGTCTCCTTCAGATAACTCGTCAGCGCGTAGACGATCCAGTAAGCGCTGTCGACGTAGTATCGATAGTCGTGGTCTCCGATCAGGGACCACTGGCGGAGGCAGTGGCCGTCGGGGTACTGGTACTGAAGCGCCTCGAGAATCAGGTCCCGGCACTGGCCCGGTTCGACACTGACGGCGGCCCGTGCGTCCTGGAGTGTGTCGCGGAACCCGTTGCGGAACGATCCGCCGCGGCTCTTCCAGTTCGCCATCACGTATATCTGGTTCTTCAGCCAGATGTTCGTGAACAGATCGAAGTCGGCGGACGGCGTGCGGACGTCGACGGGCGCCAGGTAGTCCCGGACGGCGGTCCTCGTCTTCTCAAATTCCTTGTTCGCCTTCTCTGTTGTGCCGTACTTCCTGATCAGCCGTCGGCGCGCGGCCGGTGTATCGCCGTAGCCGGCGACGATGCTGAACGTCCGGCTCTGTCCCGGGTCGAGAGCCAGCTTGATTCTCACACAGGCGATGGTCTGCTCGCAGTAGCCGCGCGAGTTGCCGAGCGCTCCGTTCCGCACGGCGGCCGGATTTGCCCAGCCGTCGTAGAACGTGCCGCGGAACTTCTGCCCGCTGCACTCATACCCGCTCGGCTTCAGCTCCGAATGGAAGAACCCCTCGTAGACCCGGTCGAGGTGGTGCGGATCGAAGTATTCGCCGATAATGGCCCGCTCGCGGGGCCGGTAGTCCGCCTGGCAGAACCATTCGTGCACGTTGTCCTGGCGCACGAAACCGGTCAGCTTCCATGACTGGAACGGATACAGGCTGATGTGCCGTCGTCTCTTCGAGCGGTTGGTGACGGTGATCGTCCACAGCTCGACGGGGTCGTTCTGCGAAACGAAAATCCTCAGCGAGCCCTCGACCCCCTTGTGCCTCGTCTCGAAGATGCTGTAGCCGAACCCGACGCGGCATCGGTACGAATCGAGCACCCCCTTGACCGGCCCCCACGTGAGCGACCAGAACGAGCCGTCGTCGTCATCGCGGACATACACCCACTTGCCCGGCTCGTCATATCGCGGCTCGTAGTGGTTGATGCGCAGTTCCTGGTTGTACATGCTGAAGCCGCCGCCCGTGTGCGACAGGTACATGCCGTAGACCTTGTTGGTCAGGAAGTTGATCCACGGCTTGCCCAGGTTGGGCTCGGTGATGACGTACTCCATGCCGTCGGGCGTGAACGCGCCGTGCTGGCGAGCCGGCGTCTTTCCGTAGGCCCTTGCCATTCTCCTCTGCCTCCCTTGGTGATTGCGGGGTGTGGATCGCGTCCAACCTTACCCCGATTCATCTGGGAAAGCAAGCCGCGAGCGGCGGAAACCAGGGACTGCCACTCGCTGCCTGCCCGACGCAGGCGGGGCTGTCCCGGTTTCCGCCAAACACGCCACGATCAGAGCACCCGCTCGGTCCCCCGTTGCCTGAGTCATCCCCAGTTTTCGCAGGTTCTTGCCCAAGCAGCGTTTACGCTGCTTTCCGAGTCCGCCGCAGGCGGGCGAGAATAGGCCCCCGCTTCAGCGGGGGGCGAGCAGCGGCCGCCCCTCCTTCTACGCTCAGCCCCGTTTACGGGGCTTGTCCGTCTCGGCTAAAGCCCTCTAGCAAGCCCCGTGAACGGGGCTTAAGGCCAAACATGAGGCGCGGCCCGCTCGACCCCGCCTGAAGGCGGGGCCTATTCTCGGAGCTGTCGCTCCTCGCCCCGTCTCGAAAACTGGGGGATGACTCAGTCCCGTTGCTCCTTGACTTCCCCGTCTGCTATGCTATCCTCTTGGCAGAGCGGCACCGGGAGATTCGCACCCTCAGATCCGCAACGTCCGCGCAGAGGTCCGGTGCCAGGCGCGCGGAAAGACCGCTCAGAAGCTCGGCCACAAGGTCGATCCCGACTTCCTGGCCGATCTCCGGAGGGCCTCGGGGCGGGAGAAATGACGCGAGGTCAAGAGGGGATGTCGATGGCTAAGTACGTTCTTGCCGCGGTTCTTCTCGTTGCACTGGTCGCGGCGGTGATATGGATTGCGGCCAGGCCCGACGACGACGCTGAAGCCTACTACAATCGTGGCGTTGCTCACCAAGACGAAGAGCAACATGACTTGGCGATCAAGGACTTCGCCAAGGCCATCGAGCTCAAACCGGACTACGCCGACGCCTTCTGCAATCGCGGCTTCGCCTACGGCGGGAAAGGGCTGTGGGACCTCGCGATCAAGGACTTCACCAAGGTCATCGAGCTTGCTCCTGAGGCCCCGACGATATACGAAAACAGAGCCCGTACGTATCTGGCCCAGAAAAGCTACGACGCTGCCTGGGCCGACGTAAAGGCCGCTCAGAGGCTAGGCCATAAGGTCGATCCGGACTTCCTGGCCGATCTCCGGAGCGCCTCGGGGCGGGAGAAATGACGCGAGGTCAGGAGGGGATGTCAAGCTCGGTGCCTGGCACGGACCTGGGTTGATCGCCTGGCTGTAGAGCCAATGCGTCCGCCCGACCGCCTTGGCGAGCGAATCCGCCGCGTGCGCCGTCGCCACCAGATGCACGTGGTTCGGCATCAGGCAGTACGCATGCACGTCCAGGCCGTAGCGCGCGGATTGCTCTCTCAGAGTCAGCAGGTAGAACTCATAATCGTCGGCGACGAAGAAGACATCCTCACGGTTATTGCCGCGCTGGGTGATGTGGTGCGGGGAGTCGGAGACAACGGCTCGTGCGAATCTGGGCATGTCGCAATGATACCACGCCTGCCGCTGATGTCAACAGAAAACCTGGTGACTGTCCCTCTTAACACAGTGGCGGATCTCCGCCGTTCCCCAGAGCGCCGCCGGTCAGCGGAAGGCGCAGAGCACGAGATAGACATTGTGAATCAGGAGGCACGCGCCGAAGAAAAGATCCTCGGCGACAATGCGCCTTAGCTTGGTACGCTCTTCCGGCGTCCCGCCCAGGGCTCTTGCTGTCCGCACATCGCCCAGAAACAGAATGCTGATGGGCAAGTCCACGGCGACGCAAGATACCAACAAGCTTAGCGTTTTCCATGCCGGGGCGTAGTAGGCCGTCCAGCCGCCAGCTAAGCCGATGTAGATGAATAGGAGCCACAGCAACGAGCGCCTGTCCGCCTGGAAAAAACTGTTTATGCCTTTCAGAAGTCCAGTCATCGAGGCAACAAGTCCACGTCACAGGAGAAAGGAGAGAAGGGCGCCGCTCTTGACAGCCGCAACTCGACGCTACTTGACTGTCAGGGGCCTTGCTGATGGTCAGGTTGCCGTTGCTGCTCGTGCTTCATTCTGATATTCAGGACAGTCACCGTTTTTTGCGCCTCGTGGTCTTCGGCCGGCCGACGGAGAATTCAGGACAGTCACCGTTTTCGCCTCTCTTCGTGTGGCGGCTGAGCGGAAGTTAGCGGAGGTGATGGTTCGTTCGCCCCAACTGCCCCAGTCGCCGCCGCCTCGCCCGTCAGCATTATACCACAGAAACCGCCCGCATGCCGCAGGGTTAGGCGCCGCTGGGCGGACTCTCTTGAAAAGCGGCGTCAAGCCGCCGCAGTCCAACGGTCGCCTGCGGCGACCCGCGCGTCGGCGGTTGACGAGCACCCGGGCCCCGGAAGGCTCGCGGAATGGCCCCCGGAATGGCGGGAGGCGCCCAAGTTTCTCGGGAAGCTCTTCGGTTCATGTCGCAACGCCGGGGAGTTGCCGGCCAACTGCCGTCCGGAAGCCCTGAAAGGGCGTCATGTGATAGCCCAGGGCAACGCCCTGGGTATGGTTCGGGGCGAGAGACCGAAGCCCTGAAGGGGCGAAATCGCAGCAGCATTCCGCTCCTTCAGAGCTTGCGGGTGTTTCCGCCCGGATTCCTGGGGCGTTGCCCCAGGCTGTCCTATTTCGCCCCTTCGGGGCTGCCCCTCCGCAGGGGGGTCTCTCGATCCCCGATATTGAGAAATCGACGGATTCTTTTGGCGTCGCAAGTTGCCGGAACCCAATGTGATACGTTGATATGCCACTTCTGCGAGTGGATAAAATGTGTTTCTGGGCTTGACAGCGGGGCGATTGTGTGATATAATTCTGGCATACGGGGTGTTGTTACTCATCCGGCAGCACCAATCCTTTGCTGGCGTTTCCATCGTACTCGTGATCACGAGTGAGATCAGCACTACAATGCTGAGATTTCACCGCAGAGATCACGGAGATCGCAGAGAACTCCCTAGCAGTCAAGGGCTTACGAGTTTATCTCCAATGGCCCATGGCCGGCACGGGCTCGTCCGACCAGAACAGACATAAGCCATTGTCTCTGCGGCCTCTGCCGGACACGGAACACCGTGTCCGCG
>CAZDHT010000064.1:0-21267 GCA_964505325.1 uncultured Planctomycetota bacterium
TAGAAAGGAGGTGATCCAGCCGCACGTTCCCGTACGGCTACCTTGTTACGACTTAATCCCCCTTACCAACCGCACCTTCGGCGCTGGCCCGAAAGCTTTGCGACTTCGGGTGCGATCCATTCGGGTGATTTGACGGGCGGTGTGTACAAGGCTCAGGAACACATTCACCGCGGCATTGCTGATCCGCGATTACTAGCGATTCCACCTTCATGAAGGCGAGTTGCAGCCTTCAATCCGAACTGGGGCCGCCTTTTTGAGATTTGCTCCACCTCGCGGTCTCGCGTCTCTTTGTGACGGCCATTGTAGCACGTTTGCAGCCCAGGGCATAAGGGCCATGATGACTTGACGTCATCCCCACCTTCCTCCAGTTTAACACTGGCAGTCTCCCTAGAGTCCCCAACATTACTCGCTGGCAACTAAGGATAGGGGTTTCGCTCGTTGTGGGACTTAACCCGACACCTCACGGCACGAGCTGACGACAGCCATGCAACACCTGTGCACGTTCCACCCAAAGGGCGTCCCCCGCCTTTCGACGGGCTAATCCGTGCATGTCAAGCCCTGGTAAGGTTCTTCGCGTTGCCTCGATTACGCAACATGCTCCACCGCTTGTGTGAGCCCCCGTCAATTACCTTGAGTTTTAGCCTTGCGGCCGTAGTCCCCAGGCGGGGCACTTAATACGTTAACTCCGGCAGTGAAACCGTCAGAGGTCCCACTACGTAGTGCCCATCGTTTACAGCCAGGACTACCGGGGTATCTAATCCCGTTCGCTACCCTGGCTTTCGTGCCTCAGCGTCAGTTGCAGGCCAGAGAGCCGCTTTCGCCACTGGCGTTCCTTCCGATATCTACGCATTTCACCGCTACACCGGAAATTCCGCTCTCCTCTCCTGCACTCGAGTCTGTCAGTTTTCGATGCAGTTCCCCGGGTGAGCCGGGGGATTTCACATCGAACACAACAAACCGCCTGCGCACCCTTTACGCCCAGTAATTCCGAACAACGCTTGCCACCTCCGTATTACCGCGGCTGCTGGCACGGAGTTAGCCGTGGCTTCCTCTCAGGGTAACGTCAAACACGGACGATATTAGCATCCGTGCCTTTCTTCCCCTGCGACAGTGGTTTACAACCCGAAGGCCTCCATCCCACACGCGGCGTCGCGTCATCAGGCTTGCGCCCATTGTGAACGATTCTCGACTGCTGCCTCCCGTAGGAGTCTGGGCAGTGTCTCAGTCCCAGTGTCCGGGAACACCCTCTCAGGCCCCGTACCCGTAAGCTTTGGTGAGCCGTTACCTCACCAACAGGCATGATAGGACATAGACCTCTCCACCGGCGACAGGCCCCGAAGGGTCCCCGCCTTTCATGCCACAACATGCGATGTGGCATCACATCCGGAATTAGCACGCCTTTCGGCGAGTTATGCCGAACCGGAGGGCAAGTTGTCTATGCATTACTGACCCTTTCGCCACTCTAGTCCCGTTCCGAAAAACGGTTTCTCGTGCGACTTGCATGTCTTATCCACGCCGCCAGCGTTCGTTCTGAGCCGGTATCATACCCTCCATGAATTATCGCCATCCGCCAAAGGCGGATTTTGATGAAGAGGTTGATACAAACCGCAACCCGGGCCGACTAAAGACCGGACTGCGGCAAGGTGATTGAGCATCACGCCCCTCAACGGGGCGCGAGAGCTCCACACTCGTCAACGCTGCACGCAGTATCCGATTGTCAAAGAGCAAGAAAGAACGGCAGGCCGCCGCGCTGCGCGCGGCCACCCAAGTACCTTATTATACCCCCCCCTTCGCTATTGTCAAGGCTTATGGGCGGAGAATTTTCAGAATTCCTGTGCCGCCAACTCCCCCTCACCCCTCCTGTCCGCGCCCGTGCTCTTTGTTCCAGCAATACATTATCATCGGAAGCACGGCGAGCATGCCGGTTCCAAACAACAGCAGGCCGAGCCACCCGTCGCCAATGCCCGTGTGCCGCTTGAATTCCTTGAAGGCACAGTAGAGGACGGGCGTGACGAACTCCGAGATGAGCACGACGAGCATTCCGCCGAAGACCGGCAGGGCCATGGGGACCATTACGTCGGCGCCGCGGCCGGTCGAGGTGAGCACCAGCAGCAGCGCCAGAATGGTGGTGGCCGAGGTCATCAGGCACGGCCGGATGCGGCGCACTGCTCCGGCGACCGTCGCGTCCCGGATGCCCTGTACCGAATCGACCTCCTGCGCCGCAAAGCTCTGGTCCAGATACGTGGCGATGACCACGCCGTTGTCGGACGCGATGCCGAACAGCGCCAGGAACCCGACCCACACGGCGACGCTCAGGTTGATGGTGTGCATGCCGAACAGCTCGCGCATCTCGACGCCGAACATTGCGACGTTTAGGAACCATGGCTGGGCGTAGAGCCAGATGAGCAGAAACCCGCCCGGCCACGCGACGGCGATCCCGCTGAACACGAGCAGCGTGGTCGGCACCGTGCGGAACTGCAAGTACAGGATCATGAAGATCACGAACAGCGCGAGCGGGAGAACGATCGAGAGCGTCTTCTGCGCGCGCAGTTGGCTTTCGTATGTGCCGGCGAACGAGTATTTCACGCCCTTCGGCAGCACGAGCTGGCCGGATTGTTTTTTCTGCTCGAGGAAACGCCGGCAGGGCTCGACGACGTCGACCTCCGCGTTGCCGTGTTCCATGTCGAACGTGACGTCTCCGACGAGACAGGTGTCTTCGCTCTTCACGCTCATCGGCCCGCGTCGGAACACGCTGTCGAGGTCTCGCAGGTTAGTAACTGGACTTTTGCAGCTTCAAGATAATGCCAAGACGGCGGTGATTCTCTTGTGGTCCCAGTTATGATTCGTTGCACGGTCGATGGCCCAGGCGATTGTCTTGCTGAGCACCTCCCGCAGCGAGGACCGGCAAGCTTCGCCAATGGTCGCGGCGACGTTCCGAGCCGATTCACGCGCACAGCCCTGCCGCAACTCGGCCACGAGCAGACTGTGCGCGAGGATGACGAGGTACATGTGCCGGGTCTGGCCCTCGCCGCTTCTCAACTGACAGTCACCCAGCCCGAGGTGTTGCTTCCCGTCCCGATGAAACGTTTCGGTGCCCGACGTGCAGACGTAATTGGCGATCAGATAGTCGTGAGCGATCTTGTTCCTCTTCTCCGCGTGATCCCAAAACCAGCCGACGTCCTCGATGCATTTGCCGTCGTGGTCGATCAGAACGTTGTCGATGGCGATCACTCCTTGCCTCGAGTAGCGAGTCGACGGGGCCTTCTGGTGCCACGCCAAGCGAGCCTCGTTCAGCTGCTCCGGGTCCCACCCTACCTGCGTGATCCACCGGTTCAGGCACGACTGGTCCGTCGTCATCGCGAATTCCGCGTTGATGCCGGTGACTGTCTTGCGGCTTGCCACCAGCAACCCCGTGAGGTATTCGCCGAAATGTACTCGTTCCGGCTCGTTCGCAAACAAGTGGCCAAATCGCTTGATTGCATTCTGCACAAGCGACGGGAATTCCACGATTCCAGGCATAGTTCTCCCCGGCAACTTTTCTTCGAGGCCCTATGCATGTGGGTATCATCCTTTTCATCCCCAAAACTTGAGCAGTAATTTCGATAATTTGCTCTCTGGAAAAGTCCAGTCAGAAGCGGAACCAGCGACGCGTCCCTTTCCGAGGCCATGGGCCTCGGCTACAGAAAGCCAGCCCGTCTCTGCTTTCCTTTGATTACATGGGCCTCAATAATCCAGTGCGCGTGCGGCGCCTTATCCGCTCAGCGCGGCGAGCTGCTGGGTCAGACTGGCGATGTGGCCCATCTCTTCACGGATGATATTGTCCAGCTTCTCCCACCCAAGGCCGGGAGGCATCGCCTCCTTGATCCCGAGATAGAAGACGACGGACTCTTTCTCGAGGCCGATCGCGATCTGGAGGATGCTGGGCAATGAGGTATCCTCCGAGACGTCCGCGGCCGGGTCGCCCTTCAAGTCGAAGACCCGTCCCTCGGCGACCGCCCGGAGGTACAGAGCCGCCTGGTTTTCGCCGTCGGCATCAAAAAACTTCGGCAGCCATTTCGGGTCCTCCCTCCGCAGGTCGTCTCGCATGGCGGCGAACACCCGCTCGTGCCGGTCTTCCATGTCGGCCAGTTCCACCAGCAGGTTGCGCGCCCCCGGGTCCCCGGCGACCTGGGCCGACCGGCGGTAGAACTTCGCGCCGTTCCGCTCGATCTGCTCCGCGATCTCAAACACTTCGTCCGCGTTGAACTGCTCCGCCATAATCTCACTCCTTCTTTTTGCCCCACGCCCCAGAACGTTTGCGTTCAGCCTAGCGCCCCGAGGGCCGTTCTTCAAGTAGCTGCACCAGCGCATCCGCCGAGGTCACCGGCGCCTTGCAGGCGTAATTCTCGCACACGTAAGCGGCCGGCTTGCCGTCCACCAGCAACCGTGAGTCAAGCAACGGGAGCGCCTTCACCGCAGCACCCGCCGACGCGGACGTCGGATCGACCAGAGCAACCACGGCGTTGGGGAGATAACACCCCCGCACCGCCGCCAGCAATCTCGCCGTCCGGGCATCCTCGGCCCTGCCGGAGATGACGATCTCGCGGGAGGGTCCGACATAAAAATCAACGGCGGACAGCAGCCGGGCAAAGCCACGAGGCGCGCGCGCGGCGTGGGAGAGGAACAGGCTGAGCGTCTTTTCCGCCTTCGCGGGGTGATCCTGATCGCCCGTCAGCCTGGCCAGCCGCAGCAGCGCGTGGGCGGCGATGGCGTTGCCGGCGGGCAGAGCCGAATCGTGGGCATCCTTGCCCCGAACGAGGAGATACGCCTTGCCCTTCGGCGTCGAGAAGAACCCGCCCGAGTTCTCGTCCCACAGCTTGTCCGTCATCTCGCGCAGCAGGCCGTTGGCGCGATCGATCCACCGGACGTCGAACGTGGCCTCATAGAGGTCGACGGAGGCCTGAAGCATGAACGCGTAGTCGTCGAGGAACGCGTCGATGTGGCTGCGGCCGGCACGGTAGGTGTGGAGGAGGCGCCCCTTCGGCCGCATCCGGGTGAAGATGAAGTCTGCGGCGCGCTCTGCGGCGGCGCGGTATCTCTCGTCACCCAATACCTGGTACCCCCGCGCCATCGCCGAGATCATCAGGCCGTTCCAGTCGGTCAGCACCTTGTCATCCTTACCGGGCGGGACCCGCCGATCCCGCGCCGCCAGCAGCTTCTGCTTCATCCCGTCCAGGCGGCGCCGGAACTCGTCCAGCTTGAGCCCTTCCTTCCTCACGAACTCTTCAATGGACGCGGGGAGATGAAGAATGTTGCGGCCTTCGAAGTTCCCGTCCTCGGCCACGCCGTAATAGCTGATGAGCAGGCCGGCGTCCTTCTCGCCCAGGACCTCTCCGATCTCCTCGGGGCTCCAAACGTAGTACTTGCCCTCCTCACCCTCGCTATCGGCGTCCTGCGCCGAGTGGAACGCGCCCGCTTCGTCGGTCATCACGCGGAGCACATAGTCCAGCGTCTCGCGCGCGACCCGCCGGCAGAGCGGCTTGCCGGTGACCCGGTATGCGTCCAGATAGACAGCCGCGAGCAGCGCGTTATCGTAGAGCATTTTTTCGAAGTGCGGAACGAGCCACCGTTGATCGACGGAGTAGCGATGGAACCCGCCGCCGAGCTGGTCGTACATCCCGCCGCTCGCCATGCGGTCCAGGGTCACCGTCGCCATCTGCAACGCGTCCTTGTCGGGACTGCGATGATGGTGCCGAAGGAGCAGTGCAATGGCGCCGCTGGGCGGGAACTTCGGCGCCCCGCCGAAGCCGCCCCATCGGCCGTCAAAAGCGGCCCGGTACTGCCGGACCGCCCGACCGATCAGGCCGATGTCGATCCTGGCCGAGGCGCTTGGTCCTGCGGTGATCTGTTCGAGGCGCCGGGTGACCGCGGCCGCCTGCTTGACCACGTCGTCGCGCCTTTCCTTGTATGCCTTGGAAGCGACCAGGAGGACCCGCCTGAATCCCGGCCGGCCGAACTTGTCCTCCGGCGGGAAGTACGTCCCGCCCAGGTACGGCTTCAGGCCGGGGGTGAGGAAGACGCTCAGGGGCCAGCCGCCCGAGCCGGTCAGCATCTGCACCGCGTTCATGTAGATCTCATCGACGTCGGGCCGCTCCTCGCGGTCGACCTTGATCGAGACGAACTGCTCGTTCATCAGCCGCGCGATTTCCTCGTTCTCGAAGCTTTCGCGCTCCATCACGTGGCACCAGTGGCACGAGGAGTATCCGATGGAGAGAAAGATGGGCTTGTCCTCTTTCTTGGCTCTTTCCAGGACCTCCCTGCCCCACGGATACCAGTTCACCGGGTTATGGGCGTGCTGGAGCAGATACGGGCTGGTCGCGTTGATGAGGTGGTTGGTGTGCTTGTGGCTTGCTTTATTCATTTTGGTCGTACCTTTTGGCGGGGACCCGGGCTGCGGATCGGTTTCGCGGGCGCCGTTGCATCCGAGCGCCGCGGCAAGGGCCATGGCGGAAAAGCGCAGGAAGAGGGTCCGGGGCGTGAGATGAGGAGGGATCATCGGACCGGTTCCGTCCTCCCCGGGCCCCGGCCAGAAACGCTGTCGGGTGACATGTCCGCCGAACGAGAAGCTCGATAATCTCTCACTTCAATAGAAACAGGCTGACGGCCATCACCGCCATGCCCGCGATGACGCCGACGATGGGCATGTGCTCGCTTCCGAACGACTTGGCGGCGGGGATCAGTTCGTCCAGGGAGATGGCCACCATGATCCCGGCGACCGCCGCCAGCACGCACCCGAACACCACCGGAGTCAAGAACGGGAAGAGGACGGCGCCGGCGACGAGGGCTCCCACCGGTTCGCTGACCCCCGACAGGAACGACCAGAAGAACGCCTTGCGGCGGCTTCCGGTCGCCGCGTAGATGGGAGCCGACACGGCCAGGCCCTCGGGGATGTTGTGGATGGCGATGGCCACGGCGATGGCGATGCCCGTGTTGACTTCCTGCAGCGTGCCGACGAACGTCGCCATGCCCTCGGGGAAGTTGTGGATCCCGATCCCCAGCGCGACCAGCATCCCGGTCCGGGCCAGCCCGGCGGTGTGCGCCCCGGCGGGATGATCGTGCTGGCCGACGTATTCGTGCGGCACCAACACGTCGATCAGGAAGTACACCGTCATCCCGGCGAAGAACGCGAGGTGGGCCCAGGCAAACCCGGCCGCCTCAGCCCCGAGGGCCTTGCCCAGTTCCTCGATGCTGCCGGGAAGCAGCTCGACGAACGAAACCAGAATCATCACCCCCGCCGAGAAGCCGAGCGTGAACCCCAGGAACTTGGCGCCGGGCTTCCGGACCGCCAGACCGAGAACACTCCCGATGGTCGTCGCCAGGCCCGCCCCGGTGGTCAGCAGGAGTGCCGTTCCGAAATCACCCTCCATGATCCGGCTCCTCACAGGGCTTGCCGCCGCGCCGTCGGGTCAGGTACCAGGCCCGCCCGTCGGCGGAGATCAGGTCGTCGGCCTCCCGCGGGCCCCATGTGCCGGCGGGATAGACGGAGAGCTTTCCGCCGTCCTGGGCGGCGCAGCCGTCGACGAGCGGAGCGACAAACGTCCACGCCGCCTCCACCTCGTCGCTGCGGGTGAACAGGGTGGCATCGCCGAGCGCCGCGTCGAGCAAGAGGCGATGATATGCCTCAGGGGGGCTTTCCCCGAACGCGCTGCCGTAGCCGAAATCCATTCGAAACGGATCGATCCTCATCGCGGGCCCCGGCACCTTGACCTGGAACCGAAGTGATATCCCCTCGTTGGGCTGGATTCGGATCGCCAGGATGTTCGGCTCCATGGGACCGATCGGCGGGGCGTTGAACAGCACCTGCGGGACCGCCTTGAAGTGGACCGATATCTCCGTGATCCGCGCCGGGAGGCGCTTGCCCGTCCGCATGTAGAACGGGACACCGGCCCACCGCCAGTTGTCGATCAGCGCCTTGAACGCGACAAACGTCTCGGTGCGGGAGCCGGGCGCGACGCCGCCCTCTTCCAGATAACCGGGGACCGACTCGCCCAGGCAGGTCCCCCCGGCATACTGGCCCCGGACCACCTCGCTGGCAATACATTCGGGCGGGATGGGGCGCAGCGCCCGGAGCACCTTGACCTTCTCGTCACGGACGGTGAGCGGGGCGAGCGTGCCGGGCGCTTCCATCGCCACCAGGCACAGCAGGTGCATCATGTGGTTCTGGACGATGTCGCGGAGAGCGCCGGCCTGTTCGTAGTACGCCCCACGGCCCTCCATGCCGAGTGTCTCGCTGACCGTGATCTGCACATGATCGACGTATTTCTGGTTCCAGATGGGTTCGAAGATGCTGTTGGCGAAACGGAGCACGAGAATGTTTTGCACCGTCTCCTTGCCGAGGTAGTGATCGATGCGGAAGATCTGATCCTCGGCGAACGCCGTCGCGAGCCGCCTGTTCAGCGCCCGCGCCGTCGCCAGGTCCCGCCCGAAGGGCTTCTCGACGATGACCCTCGACCACGCCCCGTCCCCGCCGCCCGGCCGCGCGAGGCCGGAATCCCGCAGTTGATCAATAACCGCCTGGATCGAAGCTGGCTGCACCGCGAGATAAAAGAGACAGTTGCCGACCGCGCCCTCCCTGGCGAGACGTTCGCGCAGCGAACGAAAGCCTTCCGCATCCTCGAAGGTCGACCGATGGTAGCGGAGCCTTCCGGCGAACTCCGCCCATGTGGCCTGATCGACCGGTCCGTGGTCCGGAAGGGTTTCGAGCGCCTCGCGCACCTCGGCGCGGAAACTCTCGTCGGTCTTCTCGCGCCGGGCAAAGCCGATCACCGAGAAGTCGTCCGGCAACAGCCCCTCGCGGAACAGACTGTACACGGCCGGAATGAGCTTGCGGCGCGTCAGGTCCCCGGAGGCGCCGAAAATGACCAGCGTGAACGGGTCCGGTGTATTGTTCTGGCCTGTCAGCTTCTGTGCCATCGGCCGGGCTTCCTTCTAAACGCTTTCGGCCTGCTCACAAAGCGTTTTCTCCGCAAGGGCAGGAAGCTGCGACTCAAAGCTCTTTCTGCGGCCGCGGTAGATCACGCCGATCGGAATCTCGTCGCCCCACTGGAGCGCCAACCGCAACGCTTCATCTCTGTCGAATGGATCGTGCGAGTCGCCGATTGGCTTTACCCGGTCGCGATACCACCGGTGGGTGTTGACCTTGTTGAACGACTGGCACGGCTGAAGAATGTCCACAAGTGCGAGCCCGTCCTTGTGGCGCAGGGCGGCGGCCATGATTTCCAGCAAGTGCTCTGGTGTGCCCGCGAACGAGCGCGCCACGAACGAGCAGTCCTCAATGATGGCCAGCGCCAGCGGATTGAACGGCTGGAGGATGACGCCGTGGGTCTGAATCTTCGTCACGAAGCCGATGTCGGAAGTCGGCGAGGCCTGGCCCTTTGTCAAGCCGTAGACCTGGTTGTTGTGTACGAAGAGCTTCACGCCAACGTTCCGCCGGATGGCATGTATCAGGTGATTGCCGCCTTCACCGTACATGTCGCCGTCGCCGCTGGTGACAACGACTTCGAGCTTGTGGTTGGCGATTTTGATGCCCGTGGCCGCGGGCAGCGCTCGCCCGTGGAGACCGTTGAAAACGTTGGCACGGGTGTAGTGAGGCAGCTTGGCCGCCTGGCCGATGCCGGAGACGAGCACGAGGCCCCTTCGGTCGATCCCTGCGCCGTCGATGGCCTTGTCGAGCGTCTTGAGTATCGAGAAATTGCCGCAACCCGGACACCACGCCGGTGTGCTGCCTGGCCACTGTTCTATCATTGGGCAACCCTCGCAGCTATTCCTTCGCCTGTGAAGGGCATGCCGTCGTAGCGCAAGATGGACTCGTGCTCATCGAGCGCACCGCTTGCACGCAGGATCGATGCGAACTGCCCCGTGGCATTGCCCTCGACGGTGATGACCCTTTTCGCTTCGCCCTCTCGCAAGAGCGAACGGACAGCCCGGACGGCCAACGGCCACACCTGTGCGAAGTGAACCATGGCGGCAGACTTCCCTTCGGCGTTCAGGATGTCAACGGCCTCGCGACACGGGCCGTAGGTTGAGCCCCACGCTACAAGCAGGGTGCCGGCGCCGCTCGGGCCGTAGTGTTCGGGCGGCATGGCCTCGGCGATCAGCCCTTCAATCTTGGCAAGCCGCTTGTCCTGGAGGCGCATTCGTACGTTGAGATCCTCGGTAATGTGACCGTCCTCGGTGTGCTCGTCGGAGTCGCAGACGACAAACGGCCCGGTCCCCGGCAGTGCGCGTGGAGAGATTCCGCTGGGCGTCACCGCGTAGCGGACGTAGTCGTCCGGCGGCTCGGCCAAGATATGCCGGTCGACAGGCCGCAGCGATGTGTCCAGCGGCGGGGCGTTCTTCTGAACGTCCGCGAGGAACTGGTCGATGAGCAAGATGGCGGGCGTCTGGAATTTGTGCGCGGTCTCGATCGCGCGCCGAGTGAGTTCGTAGGCCTGTTGTGGCGTGCCCGGTGCGAACAACGCTCGCGGGAATTCCCCGTGTCCCGCGTGGACCGCGAAACCCAAGTCCTCTTGCCCCGTACGTGTTGGCAGTCCGGTGGCCGGGCCTGGGCGCTGTGCCAGCAGGACAAAGACTGGAAGCTCCATCATTCCCGCCAGCGACAGGCCCTCGCACATCAGTGCGAAGCCGCCGCCGCTTGTCGTTGTCATGGCCGGCACTCCCGCGTACGTGGCGCCGCACACCATGTTGATCGCTGCGATCTCGTCTTCGGCCTGCTCCACCACGATGCCGTACTCGTCGGCCAGGCCCGCGAAAACCGTAAATGTGCCGGTCGCGGGCGTCATGGGATACGAGGCCACGAGTTTCACGCCCGCGGTCGCGGCGGCAAGGCCCACGGCCTGGCTGCCGTTGTACACGGTGCCGGGTGCGCCGCTGCTCTTCGGCGCATCGTCCAGCGCCGGTATCAAAGCTGCAAGCTCGGCCCCGCGCCGGGCGCACAGGATGTTGCCCTCGACAACCTGCTCGCCCTTCTTCTCGAACTGCACGGAGAGGTAGTCGCACAACTCGTCCAGTCCGCATCCGAGCAGGTTGAAAATCGCTCCGGCCGCAACGGTGTTCGCCATTTGCGCCGAGCCGGTGAGCTGTTTCGCTGTCTTCGAGAGTTCAATCGAGATGACGCCATCGCTGCCTGCACCGTCGAGGAGCACCACGCCGCGTCCAGTTACCTCGTGGCGCAGTGGGTCGAGTACGTCGGAATTGAGTGCCACGAGCACGTCGGCCTTTTCTTTGCCCGAGAACATCTCGTTGTCGCCGACGCGGACGTCGAACCAGTTCAGCCCGCCTCGTATCCTCGACATGTAACTCTGGGTCGCGAAGACGTGGAGCCCGACACGCGCGAACGCGCCGGCGAGCAGGTTCCCCGTCGTCTGCACGCCTTGGCCGGCTTCACCCGCGATCCTTATGGTCAGGTCCATTCTAATGCTTCAAAGCGGCCATTCACGTGCGCGGTCGGACCGTTGCGGAGGCCCGGCAGGTCGGCTTCGTGGGAAGCTTTCGCCACGATGTGAAGCGACGACATACACGCCATAGTTGAGGGAGAAGAACGCCTCGCTGTCTACACCGTTCCCGGCCATCAAGCATCTCCACCGACTTTATCGCGATTCCGCCCGCGAGCTTACGCCTCTCCCTCTGCGGGCGGGGGCGTAAACACGCGCTGGGCCAGCTCACGGTCGATCATCATCATCCCGTCCGGGCTGTCGGCCGCCAGCTTCAGCTTGTCCACCAGGTCATTGGCCGAGGCCTCCTCCTCCACCTGCTCGTCGGCGAACCAGTTCAGGAACGACCGGGTGGCGTGGTCCTTCTCCTCGACGGCGAGGTCGACCAGACCGTTGATCAGGCCGGTGACCTTCTCTTCGTGCGCTCGCACGTTCTCGGCCACGGCGACCGGCGAGTCCCACTCGGTCGGCGGGCCGTCGATGGCGGTGAGGGTCACGCGCGCGTTACGCTCGACGATGAAGTTGTAGATCTTGAACGCGTGGATCATCTCCTCTTTGGCCTGGCAATCCATCCAGTTGGCCAGGCCCTTCAGCCCCTGCGAAGCGGCCCAGGCGGACATCGACTGGTAGAGGTAAGCCGAGTATGCCTCGGCGTTCACCTGCTTGTTCAGCGCCTCTTCCATGGTCTTGCTCAGCATGGTCTGTTCTCCCAATTGGTCGGGGCCGCGTCCGGCCACGTGGCTTCGTTAAGCGCCCTCGAAGTTCCACTGCTCCTCCTGCATAAACCAGTCCGCAGTGTGTTCGAGGTATTCGAGCGTGTTGCCGAGCACCTGGACGTGGAAGCGCTCGATGTCTGCGAGCATTCCGCAGAGCTTCCTGACATCGTCGTCCTCGGATTCGGCGGCCCACTTGTCGTAGGCCTCGACGGACTTCTTCTCCATGTCCAGCGCGACGTTGATGGCCTGCACGTCGCCTTCCGAGGCCGCGATCTTCCGGAGGCGCTCTTCGGGCACGTCGGCAAAGATGTGCCGCAGCCTGGCGTAAAGCCTGCGGTTGGCCGTGCCGGCCGTGTCCACGCCGGGCACCATCTGCTCGATCCATTCCACGTGATCGAGCTCGTCGCGGGCCAGCGACTCGAACATCCTCTTGGCCAAGTCGTTCGAGGCCTTTTCGGCTACGTCCAGGTAGAACATTCGCCCGTCGCCCTCGAGCTGGAGGGCGGCCTGGGTCACGTCATCTCGGGTCACTGCCATGTGTCACCTCGCTCTCAGTGATGCGGTTGCGCGGGGGCTAACGCCCCCGCGCGCCGTCCGCTTGCGTCAGCTCTTCCACAGCCCGTGCACGTTGCAGTACTCGCGGGCGCTCATGTTCTCCTTGTCGATGCCGTACACGGCCTCGGGCGCATCGCCGGGCTTCAGGAACATGCGGTCCGCTTTCCCATCCACGAGCAGCTCGATCCACTCGATGTAGTGCTCCGCCTCCATCGGGTGCGGGATGCTGCCGACCTTGACCTTGACGCCGCCGTCCACCTTTTCGATCACCGGCACGTGCTTCTCCGTGCCCGCGTCGGTCGTCTTCTCGTCGAGCAGGTTCATCGGCTGGCCGCAACACACGAGCTCACCGGCGCCGCCGTGGAGCACCTCGACAATGTTCCCGCACACTTCGCACTTGTACACTTCCAGCTTCTTGGCCATTTGTCTCCTCCTTCGCTATTCAGAACAACCGCACACCGCGGCCGTGCCATAAGTCCCGCACCGGCAATCCATCTTCAGCTTGCAGCAGCCGGGCGAGCCCTTCGCAAGGCCGCACTTCGGGCACCTGATCGCTCCCGCCACGCAGCACGTGGCCGAGCCCTTCACCTGTCCGCACTTCGGGCACAGCACCACGTCTTTCTCGCCCGGCGCCGGCCTGAGCTGCCGGCAGCATCCAATGGATCCCTTGTTGAGCCCGCACTTCGGGCACTTCACGGCGCCCTGGACGCAGCACTTCGCCGAGCCCTTGATCTCGCCGCACAACGGGCACACGACGAGCCGCGTTTCCGGCCTTTCACCGGCGTTTACCATCTTCCGGATGTACGCCCTTGGGGCGGCCTTCACCTTCGCCAGGCACCCGATGGAGCAGACGTAGATCCGCGCCCCGGCCGCGTCGGCGTAAAGAGCCCTGGTGATCTTGCCGCCGCCGACCGGGCACGTGCTCTGCAGGCGCAGTGGCTTCTTGCCGCCCGTCGCGCAGCCGCCGGACAGGATCAGAGCCAGCGCGGCTGCCGGCCACAGCAGCAACCCATGCCTTCTCATTCCTTGACCTCCTAACATCACGCACAGTCTCCGGCCAGGTGCCCTACGGCGCCGGCAATGATCGAGCATCAGATTACCAGTTTTCCGCCAGCAGTTCAAAGTGCGCCTGGGGATGGGCGCAGGCCGGGCACAACTCGGGCGCCTCGGCTCCCTCGTGCAGGTAGCCGCAGTTGCGGCACCGCCACACGACCGGCTTGTCCTTCTTGAACACCGTGCCCGCATCGACGTTTGCCGCCAGCCCGAGGTATCGCTTCTCGTGCTGCTTCTCGGCGACGGCGATCGACTCGAAGATGCCGGCGATAGCATCGAACCCCTCCTCGTGCGCCACCTTGGCGAAGCCCGGATACATCTCCGTCCATTCGTAGTGCTCGCCGGCGGCGGCGGCCTTGAGGTTCTCCGACGTGGTGCCGATCACGCCGGCGGGGAACGCCGCCGTGACCTCGACCTCGCCGCCCTGGAGCTGCTTGAACAGGCGCTGCGCGTGCTCTTTCTCCTGGTCCGCCGTTTCCGCGAAAATATCCGCGATCTGCACGTAGCCCTCTTTCCGCGCCTGGCTGGCGAAGTACGTGTACCGATTCCTGGCCTGCGATTCGCCGGCAAACGCCGTAGTCAGGTTCTTCTCCGTCTGCGTCCCCTTCAGTTCCATCCTCCGTCTTCCTTTCAATTCAATGACAGTTATCGCCCTCATGCGCGTGTGGGTGTTCTTCCGGCGGGCGCCGGAAGATCGCCGCCGCCAGAACGCCCAGCAGCGCCACCGCGCAGACCCACTTGACCGGCTCCGGGATCATCGCCGCCATCCCGGGTTTGACCGTTTCTGCCGAGACCGCAAAGATATGATCCAGCAGCAGGCCCGCTCCCAGCGCGGTCGGTCATCAGCTTCGCCGCGCCGCCGGGGGCGGTCGAGGCGACCGTGACCAGGTAAACCACGGCGGTCCGCGGGCCCATAACCTTCCACACCGTGGCGATGCCCGCCGCGTTCGTCGCCGGCCCCGTCATCAGAAACGCCAAAGCCGCGCCCGGCGAGACCCCCGTGTTGATCAGCGCCAGCGCCACCGGGATCGATGCCGTCGCACATACGTACAGCGGGATCCCCAGCAGCATCATCAGCACGATCGCCCCGATACCGGTGCCCACGTTCTTGAGATCGCCCGGCCCCACCGCCGCGCCGATCGCCCCCGCGATCAGCAGCCCCACGAGCAGCGCCTTGCCGATGTCTCGCGGCAGGTCGACGAAGCCGTACGACAGAGCCCGGGCCAGCCTGCCGCGCTGGCCGTCGCTGACGCAGCATTCGTCCTTGCACTCTTCGATCACCTGGCCATCCGCCTTGCCGTGCGGCTCCAAGACATCCACGATTATACCGCCGAACACCCCACTCACCAGCGCCGCGAGCGGCTTGAATATCGTAAACACCGGCCCGAGGAGGCTGAACGTGACCAGGATGCTGTCCACACCCGTCTGCGGCGTCGAGAGCAGGAACGCCGTGGCGGCGCCCCGGCTGGCGCCGTGCCGGCGCAGCGACGCGGTCACTGGGATCACGCTGCACGAACACAGCGGCAGCGGGATGCCGAACAAGGCGCCCTTCAACACCGGCCACAGGCCGTGCCCGCCCAGATGCCGTTCGACCAGCCTGGCCGGGATGAAGACCGAGAGCAGCCCCGCCGCGAAGAAGCCGAACAGCAGGTACGGCGCCATGTCGGACAACGTCGCCCAGAACTTCGCCACGAAGTCCACCAGTCCTTCAAGCATGGCCCGCCACTCCTTCCTGCCGGAGTTGGTCAAGAAAAGCGCCCAGGTCCGTCTCACTCCGGATGCCGAGGCGAGTCAAGGCAAAATCGTACCGGACCGGGTCCTCAGGGGCAATAGTCCGGAAGGCCGCCGTGACCTCGGCCGCCGCCCGCAGGTCCGCCCGCTTCCGCTCGGTCAGGCCGAGCGCCAGGCCGATCCGGTGCATGTGGGTGTCGAGCGGGATGATCAGCTTCGAGGCCGACACGCCCTCCCACCCGCCCGGGTCGACCTCGTCGTGCCGGACCATCCAGCGCAGGAACAGGTTGAGGCGCTTGCACGCGCTGCCCCGGGCGGGCGAGGGCAGAAGATGGTTGAGCGGCCCGCCGGCGGCCGTGCTCAGCTCGGTGACGAAGATCGACAGCGCCGGCAGGACGTTGTCGCCCAGCCCTGCGCGGAAACACCGCTCGAGGGATCCGTGGCGCAGCCGCACCAGGCCCGCGCCAAACAGCAGCACCGCCAGCTCCGCGCCCGTCGTGAAACGGTGGCGGAAGCCCTTAAACGCCTCGAGCAACGTCACCAGCGGCATCCGGTCGACGAAGCGCGCTGGCGACGGCGCCATCACCTCCAGGGCGCACTCCACGCTCTCCATGATCTGCGCCACCCGCCCATAGGCCAGCGCCGACGCCACCAGACCGGCGACCTCGCGGTCGTTGACATCAGGGTACCAGTACAGGAACTCGAGCGGGTCGGGATGGACGAACTCCCGCCGGTTGTACGTATCGTACAACTCATCAAGCTTATGTTTGATCGCGGTGAGCATCATGGTCTTGCTCGCTCTGACATTGAGGGCACACCCCGACCAGCTCCAGCCTGTACCCGGTGATTTGATAGCCATGCGTGTCGCTGAAAGCCTGCTCGACGGAAATGGGCAGCTCGCCTGCCACATCATCCACCCGGCCGCAGCGGATGCACCGGACGTGGTGGTGGTTTGTGCAGTCGGCATCGAACCGCCTCTGCGCGCCGGCCAGGTCCAGCTTCCGGATGATCCCGCGCCGCGAGAGCAGTTCGAGGTTGCGGTAAACGGTAGCCAGACTGATCCGCGGCAAGCGACGTTTGACAAGCTGATGCAGTTCGTCAGCCGTCGGATGCGACTTCGTCCGCCTTAACTCATCCAGCAGCGCCACCCGTTGTTGGGTTTGCCGCAGCGCACCAGTCTGTGACAATTCCGGCCTCTTTTGGCTGCGATCCTTTGCCCGCCAGGGCGTTGTGAACAGGCCCATCACTTGGCCAAGCCAAGATGATTGATAATACCTCTTATTACTATTAAACCCCATTTCCGCGCATTGTCAAGCCCCATTTGCAGGAATTTCTCGGGTAACACTTCGGCCAAGTGAAAAAGATAGCTTGGCGCGAGGTGTCAGGGCCCTCTTTCGGAGCACAACCGGCGATCTATTGACGGTCATGTGTCAAAAGGAATTCCGGGGGACACGACAGAGATGCTTCGCTTCGCTCAGCATGACATAAGCTGCGATTCTGCTGTGCGTTCTGTCATTCTGAGCGTTAGCGAAGAATCTCCTCGACACACCTCCCGCTTTCATCGCCAACATGAAGCTCAATAGTCGTTCATACACGGTCCCGATGCGGGGCGCCCTGCGGGTGTCGAGGGCAATGACTTCGCAATCTTCCAGTGTCCTTTCAAGTTCGATCCTGCAGGTGCGAAAATGGGGACAGGCACGTCTCCGCTCGTTTCACTCGCTCCGCTGGTGCCAGTCCCCATTTTCGGCGGCTCCGAATTCAATGTTGAAGTAACACCAGGGGAAGTGCCTCTGCGCGATGGGCTCAGGCGTCCGGCATGTAATGCTGTCCGATGACGTTCTAGGCGGGCTTTCTGTAGCCGAGGCCCATGTCCTCATTTTTGCCTACAAATGCGACAGCGCCGCAAAACGGCCCGCCGCACATCCCTCCTGCATTCTTGGACGGCCTAACAGGCCGTTGAAAAACACAGCGCGCCGCCTCGCCCGCTCACAGAGCGGGCCTACAAGTGGGCCGCGCGGCGTTTCTTGTAGGCCGGTTCTGTGAACCGGCGGCTTGTTCAAGCGCCTGCTAAGGGGGCCGACAGCATCAACGGCACACAAACCGAGCCCCCGGGCCGAAAAGCCGGGGCGAGGATGTCCAGGCGCACAACGCGGGCATCCGAGCGGACCGCCAGGCAGCGCGTCTGCAAACGCCTCGACCCCGGTGGCAGGGTGTTCGCCTGCACGTGCAGGCGAACACCCGGCCAGAACGCCGCGAGGGGGCCTATACTGCGGTTCCGGGCGTGTGTCCGTGTGTCCAGACAGACGGACACTTCACTCTGATTCTCTCCGGCACCCTGGTTGCGTGAGCCGATCCTGTGCGAGATTCCCGCCGAACACAAAGGAACCTTCTCTGCCCCTCCGGCAGCAGGAAGGCGCTCTGCCGACCCGGCGCGCAACCGCCGGAACAGCGCCTGGGCGGAGGAGCCAGCCGCTGCGTCTCTCCTTCGAAGGCCGACGCCCCCGTTCGGCATTTGTGGGCAAAGATGAGGTCCACGACCTCGGAACGGCCTCATGGAGTTCCGGGGACGCAATACTCATCTCGGCGTGCCCTGCGCCCCCGATTCCGGGAACATTACACTAATCAAGCCCTTCGCAACGGCTTTCGGCCGCTGTGTCTGCAGGAGTCTCGGGGAGCAGTGCCCGGTTGTTGCGTTCGTTGCCGCCCCCTTGCCACCCGTGTGAGCCGTCGCTTATTGGGACTATACCACAAGAAAGGCCCGCATGCACACCCCATGCACACCCCATGCATACCCCATGCACGCCCCTCGCCGACCGGCGCTGTCACCGTGGCTGACACGGCACGACGACCATGCCCGGGTCCGCCGGTGTTCCCATTGGGGCGCGGCAGGACACATTCTGGCATGCGCGTACCGAATTACCAGAATGATTGACAATCACGTATCAAAAGGGATTCCGGGGAACATGACAGAGATGCTTCGCGCAGCCTGCCCTGAGCCCCTGGGCCGTGAGCCGCTCGGCGGCGAACGGCGAAGCCGAAGGGCTCAGCATGACATAAGCTGCGATTCTGCTGTGCGTTCTGTCATTCTGAGCGTTAGCGAAGAATCTCCTCGACACACCTCCCGCTTTCATCGCCAACATGAAGCTCAATAGTCGTTCATACACGGTCCCGATGCGGGGCGCCCTGCGGGTGTCGAGGGCAATGACTTCGCAATCTTCCAGTGTCCTTTCAAGTTCGATCCTGCAGGTGCGAAAATGGGGACAGGCACGTCTCCGCTCGTTTCACTCGCTCCGCTGGTGCCAGTCCCCATTTTCGGCGGCTCCGAATTCAATGTTGAAGTAACACCAGGGGAAGTGCCTCTGCGCGATGGGCTCAGGCGTCCGGCATGTAATGCTGTCCGATGACGTTCTAGGCGGGCTTTCTGTAGCCGAGGCCCATGTCCTCATTTTTGCCTACAAATGCGACAGCGCCGCAAAACGGCCCGCCGCACATCCCTCCTGCATTCTTGGACGGCCTAACAGGCCGTTGAAAAACACAGCGCGCCGCCTCGCCCGCTCACAGAGCGGGCCTACAAGTGGGCCGCGCGGCGTTTCTTGTAGGCCGGTTCTGTGAACCGGCGGCTTGTTCAAGCGCCTGCTAAGGGGGCCGACAGCATCAACGGCACACAAACCGAGCCCCCGGGCCGAAAAGCCGGGGCGAGGATGTCCAGGCGCACAACGCGGGCATCCGAGCGGACCGCCAGGCAGCGCGTCTGCAAACGCCTCGACCCCGGTGGCAGGGTGTTCGCCTGCACGTGCAGGCGAACACCCGGCCAGAACGCCGCGAGGGGGCCTATACTGCGGTTCCGGGCGTGTGTCCGTGTGTCCAGACAGACGGACACTTCACTCTGATTCTCTCCGGCACCCTGGTTGCGTGAGCCGATCCTGTGCGAGATTCCCGCCGAACACAAAGGAACCTTCTCTGCCCCTCCGGCAGCAGGAAGGCGCTCTGCCGACCCGGCGCGCAACCGCCGGAACAGCGCCTGGGCGGAGGAGCCAGCCGCTGCGTCTCTCCTTCGAAGGCCGACGCCCCCGTTCGGCATTTGTGGGCAAAGATGAGGTCCACGACCTCGGAACGGCCTCATGGAGTTCCGGGGACGCAATACTCATCTCGGCGTGCCCTGCGCCCCCGATTCCGGGAACATTACACTAATCAAGCCCTTCGCAACGGCTTTCGGCCGCTGTGTCTGCAGGAGTCTCGGGGAGCAGTGCCCGGTTGTTGCGTTCGTTGCCGCCCCCTTGCCACCCGTGTGAGCCGTCGCTTATTGGGACTATACCACAAGAAAGGCCCGCATGCACACCCCATGCACACCCCATGCATACCCCATGCACGCCCCTCGCCGACCGGCGCTCTCACCGTGGCTGACACGGCACGACGACCATGCCTGAGTTCACATTGCGGCCGGTGGCCGCAACCACATTCGAAATCCGAAGCACGAAATCCGAAACAAATCCAAAGCACGAATGACGGAGATTCAAAACCCGGTCCTTCCGATCGGGGTGGGGGAGCAAGTCTTCTGGCATACATGTACCGACTTACCAGAATTGCACCTTCACACACAGTCCCGATGCGGGGCGCCGCGCGGGCGTCGAGGGAAAGGCCGTCGCAGCCTTCCAAGGGAAGTGGCTCTGCGCGACGGGCTTCGACACTGTCTCAAAACCGTGGCACGGCCATCCCTTCGGCTCTGCTCAGGGCAGGCTTGGCCGTGATTCTCACGGGCGAGACACCCGTGCCACGAGCAGAAACGAGCTTTTGAGATAGTCTCTTAGTCGTCCGGCATGTAATGCTGTGCGATGACGTTCTCGGCGGGCTTGCCCTGGGGGGTGAACCAGTTGTCGGCTTCCCAGACGGGGTTGGGATCGACCTCCCAGTTCCACCAGTACATGCCCTGAAGCCAGGGCTTCCGGCGCCACAGCTCCTCGTACGTCGCCTGGTAGCAGTCGGCCTGCTCCTGCTCGTCGACGTCCGTATCTCCCCATCCGGTCTGGCTGGCGGGAGCCTGGTTCGTGCCGTCCCAACTGCGATAGCCGATCTCGGTGAACAGCACGGGCTTCTGGTCGGCGGGATCGAGCGCGGTGCGCCAGTTCTCGATCATCGTCGCCCGCGTGGCCCACGCGGTGCGGAGGTCGGCAACCGACGGGTCGGCGCTGCCCGTCAGCGGGTAGTAGGCGTCGAGGCCAATGTAGTCCAATGCGTCCCACCAGACGATGTTGGCCTGTGTCGCGCTGCCGCTTCCGCCGTGATTCGCGGCGTACACCAGCGGGCCGGAATAGAGCGCCTCGACGCCGGCGATGGCCGTCCGCCATCGGGCCTCTTCGCTCGCCGTGGCGACCAGCTCGGTACCGACGCAGAACAGATCGACGTCCTCTTCCTGCGCGATCTGGGCCCAGTGATTGATGAACGCACCGTAGCCCTGGACGCCGGTGAACCATTCCTCGGACCCGACGATCTGCCCCCGCCAGTTGGGCGAGCCGGGAGGCAGGTTGACCAGCGGCTTCAGCATCACCTGCATGCGGAAGTTGTGGGCTGCATCGATGACCGCTCTCACCGAGGCGTCGCTGGCGCTGTACTCGTCGAAGTCCGGCTGGATGACAGTGGACGTGATCGTGTCCTGGAACCAGAACACGTTGACCGCGACCCAGTTGACGCCGAGCGCTTTCAGGTTGCCCAGCGAGGTCCGGAGCTGCCCCAGGTCGACGTCT
>CAZDHT010000065.1:0-2987 GCA_964505325.1 uncultured Planctomycetota bacterium
TGACCGATCATCTGTGGAGCTTGCAGGAATGGGTCACGCATCCAGCTGCCTGCCGTTCAAGCATGTAAGGACACGAGGCGGAACTCGGTGTATAATAATGGGAAGTTCGTTGCTATCGCGCCCGAGAAGGTTGGCGTTCACCTGGTGACGAGCACGATCAACATCAACTGCCCCTTCGGCCGGTGGCTTCCCAGAGTGCCCTGAGAGCTTGGAGGGCGAAATCTCTATGAGGTACCATCTTGCGGGCTCATTCGGCATCTTGATTATGGTGCTGGCTTCCGTCTCGTCGCGCGCGTACGGCGGGGATGCCGCGCCGCCCGAGTTCAAAGTCGCTTCGGGAAAGCTGACGTCGGAGGAGTACGGAATGCTCCGGCGCTGCCTGAGTGTTCCGATTACGTGGGACCAGGGCTCCATTTTCCTCGCCGACGTGCAACAGGTGGTGTCTGCCGGCGGGACACCGGTTCCCCGGTTCGTGAAACTGCGCGTGCGGGAGGTCTTTGGACAATACCCGATACCCGAAGAGCTTGTTCTTCCTCCCGGCTCGTTTGCGCAGGTTCGTGTGGGGGGGCTGAGGGTGCCGTCGTATCGGCCGAAACCTGGCGATTCCCTTCTCCTAGCCTGTGATCACAATGCCCGTTCGCCTCGCGCCATGCTCGCTCTTCCAGTCGCCCGGGGGGATCGCGAACGTTGGCTAAGGCAACTGCGGCAGATCGAGACCTTCAGACAGGCGAAAGGCAAGGAGGCGCGGGCAAAGGCCGGCGAGGAGCTTCTCCGCGGAGAGGGAGCCCTGGGCGTCATGTACGTCGGTCGCTTCGTCTACGACCTCCGTGACCGCCGTGACATCCCCGACAGCTGGCGACCGTTGTTCCTCAAGGCCAGGGACAACGAGAACCTGCTGCTGTACGCGCGACTCCTGATGAGCCAGACGATGCTTCGCTGCGACAAGGCCTATGAACGCGGGCAACAGCATGTCAAGTGGTTGCGGCATTGGTTCGACGAACCTCGTGGTCTGGGTCATCACGGCTGGGGGCTGGTGCTGAGGGAACTCTACTGTTCTATCAAGCGGGCGGAAATTGCGCGGACCGACTTGCCGCACCTGATGAAGCTCATCCATTCACCGGCAACAGGCATTGCGGAGAAAGAAGCCATTCTATACTGTCTCGGAGGAGCCGTACGAGGCATGGAGGACAAGCTTGCCGGACTGGTTCTAGCCGAGGCATTGACGAATTCGCAGATGCTGAAGGTATTGGGAGACGCGAAGAACCTGGAGATCCCCCAGTTCCTCCACGTCGTCCGCGCCGGGATAAGCCGCATCGATCTGCGGCTGCGTGCCGCTGGGACCGGGGCGGACGCGGAGAAGGACGTCGAGATGTTGCGGAAGTACAAGACGATGTTGACCCGGCTGTCGAAGAAGGCGGTCGGCCGGAAGCGGCTGTACATCAACTGGCGTGTCAGTGACTGCGACAAGTTGATCCAGAAGCACGGCGCCCCGGCCAAGAAGGACGACAGGCCGCAAGGCAAGTCGGAGTGAAGAGAGACTTCATGGGACGCAAGAACCTCACGTTGGTGGCAGCGGCGGTCTTTGCGCTGACGGGCATGCGTGTCAGCGGTGCGGAGAACAAGCCGAAGGTACCTTCGTTCGTCCCCTCGTGGGGGGTGAGCAAGACGGTGGGACAAGTGTCCGACGCCGATGCTCAACGCCACATGAGGGCCTACCTCAGCTGGCCCGGCGTCTGGAACCACGGCGCTGTTGCGCTGGCGCGAGTCGGCGCCGCGACGTCGCGAGACGGCAAGCCGGTCCCGAGCTTCCTCTCGCTCGAGATGAGCACGTATTTCACCGCCCCAGCAGGTCCGCCCAAGCTCGTGTTCCAGCGCGGGAATTTGCAGCAGGTAGCCGGCTCGTACACGTGGGCAATGCCCGCCAGACGAGGCGATCTGCTATTGGTCCGGGTTGGCCTCAGAGACAGCAGGGCCTTCCGGTCTGGGGCGGCCATCTACGGCATCAAGGTCCCTGACAAGGACCGCGACCAGTGGATTGCATCCCTGAAGCGGGTGCAGGAGTACAGGCGGGCCAGTGCGGAAGCCGACGCCGGAGACAAGGCGAAATCGGACGCAAGAGACGAGGCCGGCGCGGGCATGTTGGCTTCACGAGACGAGATGGCCATCCTGTATCTGCTGCGAGAGTTTGTAGTAACAGACAAGGAACCGCCGGAGGCGTGGAAGCCGTCGCTGCTCCAGGTCAGAGACAACGAGAGGTACACCCTGACGACGCGCCTGCAAGCCACCGAGATTCTGCATCGTTCGTTCGCTGACTATCGCAAGGGGAAACAACACGTTCGATGGGTCCGCGCCTGGTTCCGCGGGCCGAGCGACATCAAGCCGCAAGACCGTTCTGCGCTGTTGACCCAACTGCGCAAGTACGCTGACCCTGAGGACGTCGTCAAGACTGACATTCCTGCAATGATAGCGATACTGGGATCGCCAAAGGCGGGGGACAGAGAGGTCGGCTCCATCGCCGGATGGGTGGACGGCATGATGATGGACAGGGAAGCCGAAGGCTCCCTGCTTGTCTCCCTGATCGAAGCCGCCTTTGCACAGAACGGGAGGGACAAGCGCTCGTCCGTGATGGGAGCAGCACAGGGGGCAGTATGGCGGTTGTCCGTCCAAGTGCGTCAGAAACTGAAGACGGACCCGAAGAGCGTTCAGAACGACGTTCGGGTGCTGAAGGAGTGCAGGAAAGCGCTGCAGGCCAGGAGCCGGAAGACTCGAAACTGGGATGAGAAGAGCACGGTTGATGCGATGTTGAAGAATATCAATGAGGCGGTCGGCACACTCGACTGAGACTGTCTAGACGCGGTGCGCGGAGAGCTGCTGTGGCAAGATCCCGGTTCGTGCTGCATGCGATTCTGATTCTTGGATGGGTGGCAGTTGCCTCCAAGACGGCTGGGGGCGCGGCGAAGCAGGAGTTCCGGGGACGAGTTCCGGGG
>CAZDHT010000065.1:3087-21178 GCA_964505325.1 uncultured Planctomycetota bacterium
GAGTTCCGGGGACACTATACTTATCTCTGAATTCCAGGGACGCCATACTTGATTCGGCTCTTACCTGTGTGGGCGGCGGTTGCTTCGCTGGGGTCGTTTCCTCGCGGGACGCGGCTACAGAAGACATCGCCCTGCGGGACGCGAAGCGTCTGTGGGAGTGCCGCATGTTGATGCGGCTTTTCAAAGCGCTTGGGTGCCGTGGGCACTTCGCGCTTCGGCAAAGCGGCGTCAGTTTCCTCCTGCGGAGCAGCAGACAGCCACCGCACTCCGAAACATCGCCCTATCGGGCGATCAGGAGAGATCAGTGTTCATCCGTCTCCATCCCTTCGACTCGCGCCGGCCGCTCAGGGCAGGCCGTGGTGAGTTGGTGAGTCCACGCACGCCATACTTAATTCAGCTTTCCTCTGGGTCGGCGCTGGTCACCGTTTTTCGCACGCCGCGCGGTGGCGAAACGCTGGCGGAAAACGGGACTGCCACTCGGTGGCTGTGCCCGCTTTCCGCTTCACTTGGCTGGAGTGTTACTTTGGGCCTATGTTGCTGTGTGGTTGCAGCTTATACATTTGAGCGGGCGAAAAGGGGATTTTTTCGGCTGAATGGCTTGACAACCAGTCGGAGGTGTGGTATATTATGCTTGAAGCGCTGTGTTGCGCTGAACGGCGCACGCACCGCTTGCGGTGTTTATGGGCAAACTGGCGAAGAGTTTTTCTGCAAAACAAAGCCAGTTTGTCACAACGGCTTGCAGGGCTGGGCGTTGCGTCGGATTTTCTATTTTGGCAGGCCGCGAGACGGCGTCTGGGTTCAGAATTCCGGGGCCTCGGGCGAGCGAAAGTGCCCAGAACGTGCCCGAAACGGCTCAAAAACAGGCTGAAAGCAGTGCGAAGTGATTAGTTCTGAGCGTGATTCGCCCGGATCTGTCGCTCACCGCAGAGAACGCAGAGGCGATAGGAGAAACCGAACCAACACCTCGCGTGTTACTCGCGCGGTTGACCGCCGCCTGCGCACGCTGCGCGTCCGGCAGGAGCCCCCGTGGAGGTGCGGGTTCTTTTCCCGCGAGTCTCTCCGCGATATCTGCGGTCTCCGCGGTGAAATATCCGGGCCATGGCACGGGTGGTCATTTCGGCGGGAAGTGCCAGGGCGTCAGTCGCCGAGGAGGTCCTTCTTGATCTCGTAGGACTTTTCCGCCTCGGCAAGGATGGCGGTGTCGACATCGCAGAGGAGCATCTCCTCGCGGTTGTGATCGAGCACGGCGGCGGGGCCGATGAACGGCATGGCGACCTGAGAGCGGCCGATGGACTCGCACGGCCCGCGGGACCCGTCCCACGATCCGGCGGTGTTGCAGAAGGCGACCACGATCTCGTTCTCGAAGGCGCGGGCGGTGCACAGCGAATCGACGAAGACCCGTTCCGAGTTCGGATTGTGCTGCGTGCCGGTGCCGGCATCCTGGTAGGCCCAGCAGCTCGGGCAGACGACGATGTCGGCGCGCTGGGCGAACATCGCGATGAACAGCTCGGGGAAGGCCAGATCCCAGCAGATGCACAGGCCGACCTTTCCCCAGCGGGTGTCGCAGACGATCGCGGTGTCGCCTCGCGTGGCCCACGGCTTCTCGCTGAGCCACAGGTTGACCTTGCGGTATCGGCCGAGCACCTCGCCGTCCGAGTCGATGTAGTAGGTGGTATTGAACAGCTTGTCGTCCTCATCCTCGATGACGGAGCCGGGGACGAGGTCAACGTCGTGTTTCTTGGCGAGCTTTCGGAAGACCTCGCGGCATTTGCCCTCGTGGTCGGCGAATTCCGCCATCTTGGGGCCGACGCCGGTGATGAAGTCCTCTGGGAAGACGACGATGTCGGCCCCGGAGTCCGCGGCCCTCTCGACGAACTCCTCGGCCTTCTTGAGGTTGTCGCCCGGCGCATATTGCCTGGTTTCGAACTGTACGAGGGCGATCTTGAACTTCACGTTCCTTCTCCGGATCGCAGTCCGATGCACACGACTCTGGAACAAGTTTACCTTTTTCTGCACCAAATGGGTAGGCTTTTGTTGGAGGGGCGGGAGGAGGCGTTCTGGGGTGCCAACTGAACGCGTTTGCTTTCGCGCAGGCGGCGAATTATGATGTAGCGGTGCCGGCCTCCGAGTCGATCTGGGCGACATGGCCGGTTGAGGAGCATCGGATGATCAAGACGCTCAGGCCCCCCGTCGTTTACGTATCCGACCGCGCCCGCGCCGATGAGCGCTGCATGGCGCGGTTCGAGCGGATGATGACGAGCATCGAGTGCGGCAACGTCATCGACGTGACCGATGACGACATCGAGCGCCTGGTTGTGGAGAAGGGCTGGGCGGACTCGCGCCGGCACTCCGGCCGCCGCAAGGAAGGCGACCCGGCGATCCTGTTCAACCGCTACCGGTGGCTCTCGCCGGAGGAAGAGAAGGACTACGCCCGCCGCTTCCCCCAACGGTTCAAGGGATGGTACGGCGCCCGCTTCTTCGGCTTTGGGCCGTTCACCTTCCGCGACCGTGACGCGGAGCGCGAGCGCCACAACATCATCTGCCAGAGCGCTTGGGAAATCCACAGCGCCACCGGCTGCCTGTTCAAGTGCGACTACTGCTCCTTCGAGGACTTCCTCAACATCATGCTCGACCTCGAAGAGTGGGCGGAGCACCTCGGGGAGCTCATCGCCGAGAACCCGCAGCAGGCGCTCTACAAGTACGACAACCAGTCGGACATCCTGACGCTCGAGCCCGAGTACGGCGCGTCCGAGATCCTGGTGCCGATGTTCGCGCGCAAGCCCAACGCGTACCTGATGCACTACACCAAGAGCGCCCATGTCGGCCACCTTCTTGACCTGGACCATCGCGGTCACACGCTGATGTGCTGGTCGCTCTCTACGCACACGCAGAGCCGCGAGGTCGAGATCGACTCCGCCACCTGTGAGGAGCGCATCGAGGCGGCGCGGAAGTGCCAGCAGGCCGGCTATCCCGTGCGCTTCCGCTTCTCGCCCATCGTTCCCCTCAAGGGCTGGGAGGACGAGGTCCGCGCGATGATCGAGCTGCTTCTCACCACTGTAGAGCCCGAGGTCATCTCGCTCCAGACGCTCAGCCGCTTCCCCGAGTATGACATCGTCGAACGGCTGATGGTGACGGAGGCGCTGGACGAGCGGTTCCTCGCGGCGATGCGGGAGCGGCCGCCCGAGGTGCAGGGCAAGCTCTACGGCCCCATCCCCCACGACCTGCGCAGGGAGGTCTACGAGTTCTGCATCCGCGAGATCCGCCGGCACAACGCCGACGTCCCCATCTCGATCTGCCTCGAGTCGACCGAGATGTGGGATGACCTCGAAGACACGCTGGGCGTTGACCGCGACAGGTATCCGTGCTGCTGCGGGCCGGTCTGCGTGCCGAGCAATCCGGTGATGGCGGGAAAGGAGTCATGATGAGATATGCCGTAACAACGCTCTCCTTTGTGCTGGTCGCGGCCGTGGCCTCGGCTGCGGACGTGAACACGTGGGAACAGATTTCGGAGAACGCGGTCGGGCCGGGGTTCTCGCCGGGACTGGTGTGGGTGAAGGATCTCGGCCGGTTCGTGCGGTTCGGCGGGCAGGTGAGCCACGCTTTCCGCGGCGAGCGGCCCTATGACGTGCAGACGTTCGAAGTCGAGAAGCGGCAGTGGTTCAATCACCTGCCCGAAAAAGCGAAGGACCGGGGCGGCGAGACTGGCTTCGTCAAGGACCCTGGATTCAAGAGTCCGTACTTCGCGATGAAGGACAACACGGGCCTGGTCGCGCCCAACCGCCGGCACATGCGAATGTGGTACAAGTATGCGCGGGCGCCGTGGGACGGGATGATCTACGCGCTGGTCTGCGGGCGAACGCTCCGCTACGATCCGAAGGCGCGGGCGTGGAAGGACCTCGACCCGAAGACGGGGCCGTCGCCGAAGACGCCGAGCTTCAGCGTCGCGCTCAGTTGGGCCGCGATGTGCGCGGACCCCGTCAACAAGGAGATTGTCCTGTTCGGCGGTTGCGGCCTGAGCACCCGCCGCGCCGGGCCCGGCACGTGGGTCTATTCGACGGAGAAGAACGAATGGCGTGAGCTGAAGCCGGACGTCCAGCCGCCGGTCCGCGTGCTCTCGCCGATGGTCTACGACCCGGCCACGAAGAAGATCGTCCTCTTCGGCGGCGACCGTCTCGACCAGCTCTACGGGGACACGTGGGTGTATGACTGCGCGACGCGGACCTGGGAGGAGCGCAAGCCGGCCGTCAGCCCCTCACCGCGCTTCGGCCACGCGCTGCTCTACCTGCCGAAGGCGAAAACCATCCTGCTCGTCGCCGGCAAGGGCTACACCCTCGACGGCCGGTACCGTACCGTCGCGCTCCCGTTCCAGATGTGGACGTATGATGTGGCGAAGAACGTGTGGACGAAGCTCGCGTCGAGCGGCAAGCCATTCCCGCCGCAGAACGCGGTCGAGGCGGCCGTGGCAGCGGCCGATGAGAATGACACGCTGCTGCTCATCGGGCTCGGCACGAAGCGGAGCCGACCGCGCGGGCCCTGGAACCCGCACAGCACGTGGCTCTGCCAGGTCGACGCCTCGAAGGTCGACGCGGAAGGCACGGCCAAGTTCGGCGTCAAACCCGGCACGATCACCCGCCGCACCAAGTCGTGTGATCCCGACTGGTTCAGCAAGGACCTCCCCCCGCCCGACCCGAAGGCGCAGTCCAAATTGCTGGCCGAATTACCCGCCAACCAGTGGGTGACGATGAAGTACAAGAAGTATCCCGGCAACCGCAACAACGGCGGCTGGAGCACCACGGCGTTCGACACCGACCGCGACCAGATCCTGCATCTCGGCGGCGGGCACGTGTCGTACTTCGGCAACGACGTCGCCATCTACGACATCGCGACCGGCCGCTGGAGCATCAGTTGCACGCCGCAGTTCGCGCTCGAATTCAACGGCGGCCTGTCGGGGCCGGGACCGTACGCGCTGAACCTGGCACCGTGGGGCAACCACAATTACCACGCGTACTGCTACGACCCGACGAGCAAGCGGCTGGTCTATATGAAGCACATGACCCAGCTCTACAACCCGGAGACGAAGTCGTGGTCGTTCGACGAGAAGGTCGCCACACCGTTCCGGATCAGCAAGTACACGACGTACGTGGTGCCCACGCCGCAGGGCGTGGTCGCGTGGACGCACGTCGCGCACCAGACGTGCGGAGTGTTCCGCCTTGAGGGCGGCAAGAAGTGGGTGAAGCTCCCGCTCAAGGGAAAGATGCCGGTCACCGTCTGCGACGGAGCGGCGGCGGTGTACGATTCCAAGCGCGATCAGTTGCTGATGGTCACCACGCTGAGCCGCAGCGTTGGTGTGCAGGGGCAGGTCTGGTCGTACAGCTTCAAGACCGGCGAGTGCCGGAAGCTCAATCCCGTGAACATGGCGGCGCTGAAGGCAGGACGGTTTGCCCGCGAGGCGGTCTACCTGCCGAAGGACGACCTGATGATGCTCGGCTATCTGCTCAAGGTCGGCGGGAAATCCGTGGTGCCGTTCTACGACCCGGCAAAGAACGAGTGGCTCGTCGCCGAGCAGCCGGGGTCGGAGTTCCTCGCCGGCCGCGGCGGGGTCGGGTGCAGCGTCGGGCTCGGCCTGGCCTACGACCCGAAGCGCGACCTGGTCTGGGGCGTGCTGTGCGACCTCAGGCCAGGCCACCTGCGGGCCCTGAAGTTCGACCGCAAGACGGCGAACCTGAAGGTGCTCGAATAGGCCGGGGTGGGCCGCGGATAGACACGGATGAACATGGCAAGAAAGAGTTCTAACAAAGCGGTGGGGCAGGCATTTTTGCCTGCCGCGCGGCAGACAGGAATGTCTGCCCCACCAGGGCTCTGTTGGAGGGTCTGAGTCCATCCGTGTTCATCCGTGTTCATCCGTGGTGAGTCGGTTCAAAGGAGCGGACAGACGATGACAAGATGCGTAGCTGCTGCCGTGGCCGTGCTGGTGTCCGTGTGCGCGTTCGCCGCCGAGCTGCCGGCCAACACGTGGGTCAAGTTGAGCGAGGGCGGGATCGGGCCGAAGTTCAGCCCCGGCATGCTCTACTCGCCGAAGCTGAAACGCTTCGTCCTGATCGGCGGCGCCATCGGCCGCTATCCCACCGGCGGGCCGTTCCCGTACGACGTGCTCTCGGCCGAGCCAGCTTCGGGCAAGTGGCGGAACGAGTTCCCCCAGGGCTCCGGCTGGACGCCCGAGGTCGGTCCGGCGATTGTCCCCGCGTGGAAGGGCTACCGCTTCTCGACGAAGGACGAGAAGGGCAACGTTCGCCCCCACATGCGCCACACGGTGATGTACAACCAGTACTGCCTCGACACGGACGGGAACTGCGTCTGGGCGATCATCGCGGACCACACCATGCGCCTCGACCTCGCCACGATGAAGTGGGAGGACCTCGGATACAAGGGCACGCCGCGTGGCCTGAAATGGGCAGCAATGTGCTACGACCCGGCCAACAAGGAGGTCGTCCTCTTCGGCGGCGCACACAAGCAGCCGCAATCCGAGGGCCAGACCTGGCTGTTCTCGACCGTGGAACGCAAGTGGCGGAAGCTGGAGTTGACGAGTGAGATCCTCGATCCGCTTCGCCGCGACGTCGTTCGGTTCCGGCTCAGGACACGGGGCGTCCTGGCCGCCCTGCGCAACCGATATCACCGGACCGAGGGGGCCGGGGCCGCACGGGTCGATCTCGGGCCGCCGCTCACCCGGCTGACGAAAGAGTTCAACGACTGGCTCAGCGTCAAACTCGGTCGGGCACTCACGAAGGACCGAGCCAGTTCACGGTTGCTCGCCGATCCGGGCCGGAAGTCAATGTTCGCCAACACCCTGCTGCATCAGGTCAGCGGCCTGTTCAGCAAGGGGTTGACCCCGTTCCTGTTGCGGCAGTGCGCGTGGGCCGCACACACCCTGGGCGAGGTCGAGGCAACGCTGAGCGTGCAGCCCCCGCCGCGCCTGATGGCGCCGATGGTGTTCGTGCCGAGCGCGAAGAAGATCGTGATGTTCGGTGGCGACCGGTGGGACCACGTGTGCAGGGACACGTGGGCGTACGACTGCCGGACGCGGACGTGGTCGTGGCGGCAAGTGACCCTCGCACCACCGCCGCGAGCGGGCCACGCGATGCTCTACCTGCCGAAGAGCGGGAAGGTGCTGCTGTTCGGCGGCTACACCTACCGGACGTCGATGAGCTACTGCACCAATCTCTATCAAGCGGCGCCGTTCGAGATGTGGACATACGACGTCGGGAAGAACGAGTGGCAACCCGTGAAGCATGCGGGCAGGGCCGCACCGCTGGTGAGCCACGTCGGCCGCGCCCCGGTCGGCGTTGCCGCTGCGGTGTCCGGCGACGACATCGTCCAGGTCATCGGCCTAGGCAAGACGCTGGGCACGTGGGCGTGCCAAGTTGATCCGGTGCCGGACCCCGCGGCGGAGAAGAGACATAGAGAGGAGACACAACTGTTTGTCAACCGCGGCCTGTCGTTTGATCCAAACTGGTTCGACGAGGCGGTCAAGACGGCGAAGCCGGAGGTGGTGGCGGCGAAGCTGGCGGCGCTGCCGACGAACAAATGGGTCGCGATGAGTCCGCCCAAACGCCTCTTCAACCGCGACTGGGGCACGCAGATCTTCGACTTCGACCGCGACCAGATCCTGCACTGGACCGGTGGGCACAGCGCCTACTGCGGGACCGCGCCGGCGCACTACTCGGTCAAGCTGAACCGCTGGAGTATCGGGTTCGCGCCGGAGTTGCCGATGGAGCACACCTACTCCGCCGGCGTCGGCGGCACGGCGCCCGCCAGCACGTTCACCGGTCGCCCGTTCGCGCCGCACACTTACAAGTCGTACTGCTACGACCCGCTCACCAAGAAGCTGGTCTGGCTGCACGAGAGCAAGGCGTGGGTCTACGACCCCGACCGCCGCGAGTGGGAGGCCGGGCCGAAGCGGACGCCGTTCTATGCCGAACGCCACACGACCGTCGCCTGTCCCACCCCGCACGGCATCGCCGCGTGGGCCGTGCCCGCCGGCAAGGGCGTCTACCACGGCTGGCGCGGGATGTGGCTGCTCACCGAGCTGGCAAAGGGCGAGTGGAAGACGCTGGTCAAGCCCGACAAGACGAGCCTCTTCCCCACCGCCTACGGCGACCGGCACGGGATGTGCTACGACGCGAAACGCGACCGGCTCTATCTCTTCCACTTCGGCCTGAAGGACAAGCACAAGATCGCCGTGTACGACTTCAAGACCGCGAAGGCCGAGGTGATCGAGCCAAAGGGCGGCAAAGGGTTCCCCGCATCGGCCAGCGTGGGCCGTGAGCCGGTCTATGTGCCCGAGCAGGACGTCGTTTTCCTCGCCAGCGGAGCGAAGGACGGGCCGGTCACGCTGCTTTACGATCCGGCGGCGAACGCGTGGCTGAAGATGGAGCCGACGTTCGACAAGGACTCGAAGGGCCGGCCCATCCGCCCCAGCCACGGCGTGTCGACCGGCGTGATGTGGGACCCGAACCGCAAGTGCCTGTGGGCCTCCGACGCCCGCGGCCAGGTCTACGTGATGAAGTTCGACCGCGCGGCGGCCCAGGTGACCGAGCTCAAGTGACGCGCGGCAGCTTGACTCGCCGCGCGGTCGTCGTATAATCGCCGGTCCACCCGGCCCGGTCCGCGCAGCAGGCCCGGCGGCCGGCCTGCTCGGAGGAATCACCGTTGTCCAACCGGGGCCCGACGCGGCTCGCCTCGCTCCTCCTGCTCGCCTGCACGGCTGCCGCGGCGTTCGGCGCCCAGCCCGCGCCGCCCCCCGAGAAGGCCACGCCCCGAGACCCGTACAAGGACATCTACGCGAAGTATACGCCGAGCTTCCTCCGATGGATGGCGACCCAGGACCGGTACGGCGGCGAGTTCCAAGGCTGGCGCCCGCCGGAGAAGGTGATGAAGCTCTCCTCCGAGCTGGCCTTCTTCACGCTCAACCTGATCCACCAGGACTCGCGGGCCGACGCGCTGGTCAAGGCGGCCATCGGCCGCGAGCAGCAGGGCCGCTACCGCGACGCGCTCAAGATGTACCAGATGGTGATCGACAAGTATCCGCACGTGCTCTACCGCGTGTCTAAGTTCGGCGTGTTTGTGCCCATCTCACAGTACTGTCAACGTCGCATCCTTGGCTTCCCGCCCCGCGACCTCGATTTCTATCGCACCGTGCACGACGCGCGGGCGCGAGAGTCGTTCGACCAGGCGCGGCGGAAGAACTCACTCATCGGGCTGTCCGAGATCGTGGACCGGATGCTGGCCACGTCGTACGGCGGCCGGGCCATCGTCGAGTTGGGCAACGCGTCGCTGGACAACGGCCACTATCTCGCGGCGCTCGAATACTTCTCGACCATCCGCGACTTCTTCCCGCCGCCGCAGTTGCGGACGCCGGAGCTCGACCTCAAGGTAGCATACTGCTTGAAGATGTTGGGCGGCGCGCCGGCGAAGCCGTCGGGGAAACGCGTCAAGAGCGACCTCCCGAAAGCACATCTCGAACGGCTCGAAACGGCGGTCGCCGCCGCAACGCGCGACCGGCCGCCGTTCCATTCGCAGTTGGCCAGCCCGGGGTGCCTGACAACGGACGACTACACCCTGCTGCCGCCTACGAAGGACCCGCTGTCGCTGGCCGAGCCGGTCTGGAAGCGCACCATGCCCGGCTCGCGGAACGACTACTTCCTCTACGCCCAGCCGGTGGTCAGCAGCAACAGCATCATCTATCGCCACAAGAACATCGTCTATTCGCGGTCGATCCTGAACGGTGAGTTGCGGTGGGTGAACGACCTGGGCGGGCGCGCCATCTGGCAGACGTGGCACGGCCGCAAGTTCCCGATGGAGGACCTGCTGGTGCAGGACGGGCTGGTGTTCGCCACCCTCTACAAGGGCGGGCCGTCGCTGGTGGCATTGGACGAGGTGACCGGCCAGCTCAAGTGGGCGTTCGGCCCGATGGCGGCGGCGACGGAGGAAGAGGCGCGGATGCGGTTCGAGGCCGCGCCCGCAGGCGGCCCCCGCACTGTCTACGCCAACTACGTCCTCGACAACATCGAGGGCGAAACACACACCGACACCGAGTACGGCGTGATCGCGTTCGAAAGCACCACCGGCCGGGTCCAGTGGCGCAAGCCGCTCTGCCGGCTTGCGCCGGGCAAGTTCTCGGCGGGCTTCGCCGTCCGGCGCCGCAACCGCGTCCGCAGCTACACGTCGCCGCCCCTCTACCACCAAGGCACGGTGTACTGCAACACCAACGCCGGCGGCATCGCCGCGCTCGACGCCCGCTCCGGCCGCGTCAAGTGGCTGATGCGATATCCGTCCTGGCCGGGCATCCACGACGCCACGCGCGCGTTCGGCGGGTTCGGGCAGTACACCCCGCTGCGGATGAACAGCCAGATCCTGTGGTACAACCAGCGCCCGCTGGTCCTCGGCGACCGGCTCTACGTGCTGCCGGTGGACACCAAGTTCATGTTCTGCATCGACCGCCGGAACGGCAAGGTGCTGTGGTGCCGGCCCAAGGGCAGCCACCGCGGCGGCAGCCACAACTCGCTATACGAAGGCTCCGCCACCTACTTCCTCGGGCCCATCGCCACGGGCGAGCTGGTGATGGTGTACAGCAGCCGCCAGGCCGCCGTGCACCTGGTGGACCCTGCGACGGGGAAGACGGTCTGGAGCTCCGGCGACCCGGTGGCGCCAATCGGCCACCCGTCGATGAGACATTACTTCTACTTCGGCAGCGGTGTGGGCATCGGGGCCGGCGCCGACCGATGGAACTACCAACTGGCCGCCCGGCCATTCCTCTCCTCCGACGGCATCGTCTGCTTGACCTCGTTCCACTACTGGGGCTATCCCGTGTATGGCTGGGCCATGAACTTGTGTCGGGTCTCTCTCGCTGACCGCAAGATCCTTGGCCGCCGGCGTTATCTGAGCGGCGAGCTCATCTCGCGGGCGCGCCACGACATCGGCTGGGCGCCCAAGCTGCTCAAAGAGCTCGAAGACCTGCCTCACAAGGACGCCAAAGTCAAGGCCAGGATGAAGGCGTACCGGGAGATGGCGGCCGACACTGTGCCGGTGAACCCCCACGGGCCGTTCATGCCGCACTCGCGCGTCACGTTCAAGCGCTACGGCGTGCTGTTCGAGCTCCGGTTCGGCCCGCGGCACGTCGCGATGGTGTACGAGCGGGAGGCGGTGCGCGGCGCGCTCGCGAAGCAGACCGGCCCGGAGGCGGACTTCGCCCGGGCCGAGTTGGACTTTGCTGACGCGCGGTATCGCCGGTCGGCCGACCTGCTGAAAAAGTGCCTGGCGACGATCTCGTCGGAGGACCTCGATTTCCGCGCCGTCATTAACCAGCAGCTCTTCCGTGTTCATCAGCGGCTGGGCCGCAGCGCCATTCGCGCCGCCGACCTGGACCATGAGCTGGCCCACTGCCTGGGCATGTCCCGCACGGCGAGCACGCTGGCCGAGGAGATCGAGACCCTGTTCGCGCTGTCCGAGGCCTACACGCGGAGGGGCAAGCCGGTGCAGGCGGCGCGGGCGCTGCGCAGTGTCATCAGCACCTACGGCCACCACGAATACCCGCTGCCGCGCGCCAGCGCCGGCGCGGCCGACCGGATGCTGGCCGCCGCTCGGGCCGTGATCGATCGGGCGCACCAGTACGTGAACAAGGACTTCTACGGGCGCGAGATGTCGCGCAGCCTCGAACTGCTGAAGAAGGGGCTGCCGGTCTATGTCAGCACGCTGTCTCCGCTGCCCAAGGACTTCACGATGCGGGCGGGCGATCTGGCGGCGGCGCGGCTGATCCGGCTGCAGCAGCTCTCGCCGGATTTCGCGGCGAAGCTCGAGGCCGACGCCGGGCGCGGTCTGACCGGGCGCGACCCGGAGGAACAGTTCTATCGCCTGTGGGAATTCGCGGGGACCCGCACCGCGCAGGAAGCGCTCGCCCGCCTGTTCGCCGGCGCGGCAAAGACCGGCGGCGCCGGGGGACGGCGGCGGATGTGGCACCTGGCCGACGCGGCGCGGGTGTGCGGGCTCCGGGTGCCCGCGGGGTTCGTGGGGCGCGTGAGCGCGCCGCCGGCCCCGCCCGCACCGGTCCCGCTCCGCATGCCGATGAAGGAATGGAACTACGACTTCAAAGACAAGGAGGGCGCCGCGCGGCTGGTGCTCGAACGCCGCGGCGACCGGACGCGGCACCCGGACCTCGTGTTCTTCGGCGCCCGCGTGCGGAAGCGGCTGGACAACAAGTTCGTGCTGACCTGCATGGACCTCCGGACCAGACAGGTGCTGTGGGAGGAGTCCAACATCCGGCTCAAGGGCAAGGGGCAGGAGCCGGGCTTCTTCGAAGCCTTCGTTCACGGCGAACTCGTCGTGGTGCACGGGCTCTACGACGTCCTGGCCTACGGGATCAAGGGCCACGAGCTCAAATGGCGCTACCGCGTTCCGTTCGATTTCGAGATCAAGCACGCGGTGATGAGCGGCGACCTGCTCGTCCTGTCCGGCAAGGCCGAGACGCTTGCCCTGTACGTCCCGGCCTCGAGCAAGTCGGGCGAAGTGGTGTGGCAGGAGAAGGAGCAAGGCGACGTGTACGTCCCGCCGTACTTCTGCCGCGGTTCGAAGGGCCCAGGGCCCGAGTCCGGCGCCCGGCGCGACCGCCTCATCCTCGTCCGCAAGATGCCGTTCAACGTCACGGCGCGTTACCGGTCGACCGGGAAGCTGATCGGCCGACTCGACCTGCCCGACCTGTCGCTCCACGAAAGGCACCCGCTCATCGACGGCGGCCCGAAGGCGCTTCCCGTCGCACACGACGAAGACCTTCTGGTCGTGACGGACAACTGGTATTACATCGCGGTCGACACGACGCTGATGAAGACCCGGTGGAAACGCCTGATCGACCAGAACGATCTCACGCGCGAGCCGGCCATGCGGCTGGCTCTGAGGGGCGGCTACCTTGCCGTGCTCAAGGAGAACTACGACCAGAAGGCGATCTACATGCTGTCCAGCCGCACGGGCGAGGTGCTGTGGCGGACGGACCCGAAGAACGCGCGCTCGCCCCAGCCGATGTTTTCCACGCTGATCCTGGGCGACAAGGCGTTTGCATTGGCCCCGCATCCGGGCCGCGGGTTCTACTTCGTCGGGCGCGACTGCAAGACGGGCAAGCAGCTCTTCAGTACGGCAATGACGAAATACGACTCCAGGCCGAACGTCAGGCTGCGGCGGCGCGCGTACGGAGACTACGTGGTCGCCGAGGTTCAGGATCGGCAGACGTTCGAGCTCCACATGTTCGACGTAAGAACCGGCAAGCTCGTTCACGAGGTGAGGAAGAAGGGAGTGGGATCGTTTGGCGTGCATGGCCGCGTCTCGGCGACGGTCCAGAACGGCCGGCTGGTATTCCTGAGCAAGAACAAACTCAGCCTGTGAGAGGGCTGAATCTTGCGGCGTGCGAGTCCCGTCAGACTCTCCCCGTCACATCCTCTGAGAACCGCGCCGGCACCGGACACCCGCCAGCGTTGCCCTTCGGCAACGGAAGATAACTTGTTGCGCGGGCGGCTCTTACGCACGCAGTCGCGGCTCGGGACCGGGAACATGTTGCCTGAAAGCCACGGACGCCCGTTTGCGGGACCTCCGCCAAACCGGCAAGAAGACGTGCCCTCTCGACACTAAGCCTGCCAAGAACAGGACTTACAGACCGCCCAGTCCCCGCAGCCGCTTTTTCCCGCGATTATGGCACGCCCTTTGCTCTATTCACCGGCGGATACACAAGCGGGCTCGCATCGTCGGCGGCCAGTGACGGTGACCCTGGCCTCGCCGGCGCCCAAATGCTTCAGCGCGGCGATCACCACGCGGCGTGGCGATCACCGCGCCGCGTGCCGGGCGCGCGAGACGACAGGACATTGTGGCAACCGGAGCCATGACGCAGCGGCGTGTGCCATCTGGCGGACAAGAATGGCCGCCCGTGTGACGGCGAAGGCGCAGCCGACAAAACGGAAGGCAGAACGGCAGAAGATCGAAGTGGCAGTAAGGCCAGGAGTCGGAAAACCGTGTTTGCCCGTGGCAAGGCCCCGGGCAGAAAGGGGGTCTGCGATGAGTAGGTTGAGAGTTGGGCTGTTGCGAAGAAGTCTTGTGGCGGAAGTGTTCGGGACGGGTCTTGTGGAAAGGGGGTGCGCGATGGGTAGGTTGGGCAATGGATTGGTGATGATGGCATTGGTGGCGGCGCTGTCGGTTCCGGCGGTCGCCAACAGCATTTACTGGGAAGACGGGGACGGGGTCTCGGGCACGATCGCGGGTGCGGGGTGGAACGATCTCCAGACGGGGATCGACCTCGCCCAAGGCAAGGCCAAGGCGGAGACCACCGGCGTGGCACCGGCCGGCCCCGGCAAGGTCCACGTGGAAGGCGCGACCTATCAGCGTGCCACCGGCGACGCCACGGTGGGTGACCTCCTGGTCCGCCAGAAGACGACGTATGATCCGGGCACGGGGCCGGTCGACGTGAACCTGCCGGGCATCGACTTCAAGGGCGGTTACGACCCCACCTTCACCACCCAGGGCGCCAAGAGCACGCTGGACGTGAACGGAGCTTCGTCCGCGAACAACCAGTACCGCGTGCTTCAGGTCTCGGCGCCAGGCTGCCTGGTGGACAACTTTGAAGTGACGAAAGGCAACCCGTCTAAGGTCTTGGGCGGCGGCATCTACGTCTCGAGCACCGGCGACAACGCGACCCTCCAGAACCTGGTGGTCAAGAGCAACTATACCTACGGTTCATACGGTTCGGCCGCCGGCGGGGGAATTGCGGTGAACGCCGCCGACGGTGTGCGGATCAGCAGTTGTGAGATCACCAGCAACAAGGCCAACAACACGGGCGGCGGAATCTACGTCGCCAACTCGGGAACCAGCACCGCTCCCGTCATCATCGAGCACTCGACCATCAGCGGCAACTCGACGGTCAAGACCAACTATAGCTATAGCGGCAACTCGGGCGGCGGCATCTACGTCGCGCAGAGTTCCGGCAACCCGGCGAGCCGGGCGCTCATCGCCAACTGCGAGATCGAGGGAAATCGCTCGCGCTTCGGCTCGGGCGTTGCGTTCAGCGCCTGGGAGACCGCCAGCCGGCTGGTCGTCTTCGGCTCGACGATCACCGGCAACTACTGGAACTCGAGCAGCTCGTACCCGGGCCAGGGCAACGGCATCTACGCGGGCGTCCGCGGAAACACCATCATCGCCAACTGCACCGTCGCGGACAACACCCATCCGACCGTCCCAGGACAGTACGGGGTCTTCGCGCAGTACGGCTCCTGGGGAGGAGCCGGCCGCATCGTGTTGGTCAATTCCGTGTTGTCGGATAACGACAAGGGCATGTACGATCTGCGCTACTACTATCTTCAGTACGGAGCCGGCTCGGCCTACACTGACCTTCAGAACACAACGGTGAACGAGGCCAACTACTACGAGCGCGACGACGCCGAGGCCAATGTCAACTCGACCACGTTCCTCGCGGCGCTAACCGCCGGGCTCCCGACCTGCGGCTACCACAGCCGCGACGCGAGTGGCGCGCTCTCCAGCCTGATCGAGCAGAACATCGAGGGCGATCCGTTGTTTCTGGACGGCGCCGACCCCGACCCGTATCAGTTGACGCCGGGCAGCAGCCTGGCGCTGAACAACGGCCTGACGTTCGACGACGCGGGCGGCTTCACGTACGTGGATGCCAACTACGACGGCAACTACGACGCGCTGTACGACATCATCGTCGCCGGCACGGTGCCGGCCGGCAACCACTTCGTGTACATGACCGACCTGCTCGGCAATCCGCGTCTGGTCGGGGTGATCGACCGCGGCGCCTACGAGCTGAGCGGAATGCCGATCCCCGAGCCGGGCGTCTTGGCATTGTTTGCTCTGGGACTGCCGGCGCTGATGAGGCGGCGGCGCAAGAAGGAAAGGAGTTGTAGGATGAGGAAGTTGATGGTTGGATTGCTTGTAACGGGATTGGCTGTGGCGTTGGCCCTCCCTGGATACGCGGACGAGATCCGCTGGGACGACGGCGACGGCGGGTCGGGCAGTTACTCGGGTGTGAATTTCACGTGGGACAACATGCAGGCGGCCATCACCAACGCCGAGGGTGGCGGTGGTGGAGGCGGCGCCGGTACCGTCAAGGTGTCGGGCAGCTTGACACGCCCCGCAGACGACCCCGCCACGGGCGACCTCGAGGTCAACACCGGCAAGGTCTCCATCAGCGGCGGTTGGGACGCCGCGTTCGCGAGCCAGGACTTCGTCAACAAGTCCGTTCTGAACGTTAACGGCAAGTTCACCGGCGCCAACAGCGGCTACGACGCGAACAACAGCTTCCGCGTGCTCAAGATCGACGCCAGCGACACCACGGTCGACAACTTCGAGATCACAGGCGGCAGGACGGAGGGCAACAGTGCAGCGGGCGTCAGTGGCAACGGAACAGGGGTATACGTGACCAGCAACGGGAACAACACCACGCTCCAGAATCTGAAGGTCACCGGGAACCTGATGTCGACGCAGGGATATCGCCCCGGCAAGGGTGGCGGCGGTATCGCCGTGGTCGGCGGGAGCCAGACCACCGAGCTGACCGGCGTGAAAATCACCCATTCCGAAGTCAGCAGCAACCGGGCCATGGAGCGCGGCGGCGGCATCTACGCGGCCAACGCCGGGACATCGGCTTCACCGATGATCGTCGAGTACTGTGATGTCACCGGGAACTCGGTCTCCGGCGAGACCTACCGGCCCTACGCCCGCGGCGGCGGCATCGCCCTCGGCAGCGGGGACTACGACAACGACCACTACGTGCTGATCGCCAACACCAAGATTACCGAGAACCTCGCGTCGCAGGGCGGCGGCCTCTACAACAACACGTTCGAGGACGAGTGCCGCGTGATCGTGGTCAACTCGCTCATCGAGGGCAACCGCGAGAAGACCAGCAGCGAGGGCGGAGCCGGCGGGATCTGGGGGCCCACCGGCGGCCGTACGTACATCGTCAACTCGAACGTGGTGGACAACATCAACGCGAACGACCCCAACGCGACCGGCATCGAGGCCCGAAGGTACTCCTGGCGAGGATCCGATGGCCGCCTTGTCTTCATCAACTCGCTGACCGCGGACAACAACGGCATGCTGGTGGACGCCGACCCCAGCGGCGGTGGAGCGCAGGAGGCGCACATCGACTTCCGGAACACCACGGTGGATGAGGTGATCTTCTACCAGTACAACCAGGCGACCCCGCCGGACGACACGTCGCCCACGCTGGCCGGCGCCCTGGCCTTCCCCACCGCAGGGACCATACCACCCATGTTCCACAGCATCGACGCCGCCGGGGCCATCGTGCAGACGATGCAGGCCAACATCGACGGCGACATCACCCTGGCGGTGAACATGCTGGACAAGGGCCTGACCGGCGCCGGCGCGGGGTACACGTACGTGGACGTGAACCACGACGGCAACTACGACGCGCTGCTGGACGTGATCGTGGCTGGCACGCTACCCGCGGGGAGCCACTTCGCTTACCTCACCGACCTGGCGGGCGCGCAGCGCCTGGTCGGATCGGAAATCGACCGCGGCGCCTACGAGTTGGCCGCCGCGCCCATTCCCGAGCCGGCGGGTCTCGCCCTCATGCTGCTTGGCCTGCCGCTGCTGCGGCGCCGGCGGGCGTAACCGGTTCGCAGCGGCTTACTAACGTTTCGCACGGCAAAGGCCCTCCCGTTCGCGGGAGGGCCTTTCCTCTGGGTCATCTCTCGATTCCGGGGAGTTGGGAGTCGCGCCGATCCGACAGCCCTGAAAGGGCGTCATGGGACAGCCCAGGGCAACGCCCTGGGTCAGCGGTGGCCGAGACGACAAGAGCCCTGAAGGGGCGACATAGCCGGTCGTATTTCGCCCTTTCAGGGCTGGCCGCGTTTGTTGCCCGAGTTCCCAGGGCGTTGCCCTGGGCTATCGCATTCCGCCCCTCCGGGGCTGGAAACCTGCAAATCAGTTGTTCGGAATCCGAGCATCTGCGATATTGCCTCGTGTCCTTACATGCTTGACCGGCAGGCAGCTGGATGCGTGACCCATTCCTGCAAGCTCCACAGATGAT
>CAZDHT010000066.1:0-20975 GCA_964505325.1 uncultured Planctomycetota bacterium
CGCCACGCTCAACGAAGTCGCCAGGAGCAGGCACGTCGTGAACACTCTTGCTCTCATTCTCGTGACCCCTCTACCGGATCTCGCACACTTCCTCCGCGGCGTAGGTCTTTTTCATTCGGACGATGCGGCTGTTCACGATGTCGAGGACGTAGATTCTCGTCCGGCTCACGCCCACCGCCTCGGGCCAGCCCAGCGGCACCTCCGGCGTCTTGATCCGGCTGTCCTTTCCGGGCCCACGCGAGTCGATGTTGCCGTAATGTCCGAACTGCTCGATCAGGTTGCCGCTGTTGTCCACAACACACACGCGGTTCAGCACGGCGCTGGGATAGAAAATGCGCCCCCAGCCGTCCACCTGAAACATGGGCTGGCGGCACATGCACTTCCAGCCTCCGAACCCGCCGCCGATGGAGCTCAGCCCCGGATAGAGCCGCAGGGCGCCTTCCACAAAGAGCTTCTTCTTCACCGGGCTCCCCCATCCCCACCGCAAATCGACGACCAGGCCTTTCTTGTCTCCCCGGTCCTTGACGTCCAAAACCGCTCCGCCCGCGGGCCCGAACTTGATGATGCTTCCGGCCAGCCCGGGGTAGCCCATGTGCGGAATCTCGAAGCCCTTCGGCGGTTTGTGGCCCGGGGGGAATACCTTCTTCCCAACGTAGACGTTCCCCTGCCAGTCGACCTGTATGCCGCCCACCCGGTCGCCGAGCGGGCCGACGAGGGCGCTCTTGAACCGCGTGCACTTCTGCATCGCGGCATCGTCCCTCATCCGGCCGGGGTCCTCCGGCTGGCCGTCCGGACGGAACACGGCCACCGCGTACTTGGCCCACGTGTACATTTGCAGCGAATGGACCCGCCCCTTCAGGCCGGCGGCCAGCCCTGGCGAGCAGTAGCCCGCCCCCCAGCGGGCGTAGACCTTGCCGACCGTGTTGCTCGGGTATTTCCTGCCGGCGACCTTGCCGGGGACGGGGATCGGCTTGAAGTCTCTGTCGAAGCGGCAGAGCGGGGCGTCGTAGATGCCGTGCGGATGCACGTACCAGTTGCCGTCCAGCCCCACGTTCATGTCGATGGCGTTGTTGAACGGCAACTCGAGGGGCTCGCCGGTCAGGCCGTTAACGGAACGCGCGAATCCGGTCAGGTCGCTGAAAACGACCTGGTCCGTTTCCGGATGGACCGCCAGCCGGGACGTGATCCCGAATTCGTCCCGGCTGCGGTCCAGGAGGTCCGCGGTCTTTACGAACGAGTCTCGCCGGTCCTCGAGCCGCCAGAGATAGCACTGCGTCCGTCTCTTCCTGCCTCTGGCCGTCCTGGCGCCGACCGACTGCCCGATCCAGACCACCGTCGGATCGCTCGACTCGTCCAGCGCCAGGTGGATCCTGGCTCGCCCTTTCCGATATACGAGATCCATCGGTCATAGGCATTCGACCCGTGCGCGTTGTAGTCGGCGACGCCGCCTCGCTTTTCGTCAGCCGCGGCGTACGCCAGCGCGAACTGAAGAGCCGCCTTCAGCGCGGCTTTGTCGTCCGCCGGCTTGCAGGGCCGCACGATGCAGACCTCGAATCCGCCCCTCTTGTCGGGGTCGATGGGCCCTCGACCTTTGACCGTGTAGAACCCCGCCTCGTCACATCTGGCGAGCATCTGGTAGTGGAAGTTGTGGTAGGCGAAGCACGGGATGCCCTGCCGAATGGCTTTGCGGCACTCCGCGAACGCCGCCTTCTTCTTCGCGGCCACGTCGGGGTCGTCCGAGTCGGCGGCGTGGTGCTCCAGCACGACACCGGCGTTACGGCAGAGCTCCGTCATCCTGCCGGACTCGTAGTAGTCGAACAGCGAGTTCCACGGCGTGCTCGGGCAGAAGCCCTTGGTGATGGAGATGACGAACGCGTGGCCGGTCATCCCCGCAAGCCACGGCGTGGAGATGTTGGCGTTGAGGTGGTTCAGGCAGCTCCGCATGCATCCCATCTGCAGGTTGTCTTCGGCGACGACGACTGTCTTCAGGCCCTTCATCTCCATCGCATTCCCCTCCGTTCCTCCGGCCTTCGGGTTGTCCGACGCCTCGAACGCCACCATGAGAAGCGAGTACGCAAGTTGCTCTCTTCTGAGCATATCGTCGATGGCGGCGGCGCCGGCCTCGCGGCTCTTCTCGTCGGCGAGCCACGCTTCGCGCGCCTTCCTGGTCTCGTCGTGCCCTCCCGCGAATGGGCCAAACGCGCTCTTGGCCAGCGCAACTTCCTCGCGGTATAGAGCCGCGGCTCTGACGAGGGGCCTCTTTGCCTGCGGAAGAAGCGTCGCGGCGCGCTCACAGAACCGGGCGGCGGCAGCGCGGCCGACGATGATAGAGTTCACCTGCCCCCACAGTTGGCTCATGTCGTAGATCTCGGGGCTCTTGGGGCGCTTCTTCACGTCTGCGGGGTAGTCCAACTCGTGCAGGTCTTTCGCCAGCGCCCGGTAGGCGTCGTTGCCGAAGTGATAGGTGACGCCGTAGGCGCGGCTCGGCCGGACGTAGAACTTCCCTCTCACGAGCTTGAGCGCCGCCACGGCCTTATCCCTCTCGGACGGATTTCGCTTCTTCTCGCCGAGCAGGAACGCGGTGTTGGCAAGCCACGTGCCGCAGGTGAACCGCCGCTGCGGGTCGACGGGGCCCTGCACCTGCATGTCCCAGAAGCCGAGCTTCTTGACCTTGTCGTCAATCAGGTCGACCCACTCGTAGGCCTTCTCGCCTCCGACGTAGCAGACCTTCTCGTTCTTGCGGTCGTATCCAACCACGACGCGCCACGTGCCGCACTCCCCGTAGGCGCCGCCGAGGAGCGCAGGTCGGCCGGCGTCTGCGGACTTCCACAACTCGCCGAGAAAGGCGTCGGTCTTCTGCTTGCGCTGATCGGCCGGCATTCGTTGCATCGCGTGGAACCAGTTGGGTGTCGTCCATCGCGATCCGTAGCCGTAGGCCTGGGCCAGATTGTCCCACGGATTGCTCGGCATGTTGAGCCCGGTCCGCAGCTCCCACTTCGTGCCGTGGCACAGGTGGAACGCTTTGCCGGAGTAGACGAGCAGGTCGTCGAGCGTGACCTTCTCGCCGCGATGGCGGAGCAGGATCTCCATCCCGCGCAGGCGCATGTGCTCGGTCATTTTGACGTCCGGCACGCCAGTGACCCACACCTTGCCGCCTTCGCGTCTGACCGCCGTTCCTCCTGCCCGCCTTCCGGCGCATCCCGCGAGCAGGGCGAGCATCAGCACGCCGATCAACGCACACTCCATGCTCTCGCGCATTTCGCTCCTCCGTCCGGCGTCACGTACGCCCCGTCTATCACCAATCGGCCTGCCCTCTTGTGGGGCCACGCTATAGGCATTCTCGCCGGCTCACAGAGCCGGCCTACAACACCCTCCGCACCAGCACCGTCATTCCCGGCGAGCGTCTGCGGGCCCGCTCTGCGAGCGCACGTTCAGGCTGATGCGCCCCATCGCTTTTGCCCCAGACCTTCGCACTTCCCGTCAATTGCCGAGGGCCTTGGCCACCTCGGCGGTCATCGCGAAGAGCTGCTCGGTGCGGTTGCCCCAGTCGGTCACGAAGAACGGCCAGGCCCGCACCTTGTAGTTGAAGCAGGTGTACTGGAGGTAGAGCCCCATCCGCGTGCGTTCGTCGAGGAGTTCACGGGCGCGGCGGGCCAGGTCTTCGCCGAGCTTGGCCTTCTTCGCCTTGTCCAGCAGGGCCTTCTCGATGAAGATCCGCGCCTCGCTCTCCTGAACGTTCTCGCGGAGCCCCTCGTAGCGGACGGTGGGCGCGGCGCCGTTCCGGCCCGGCCCGGTCAGATAGGGCACCCCGCGGGCGAAGTTGAGGTGACCCCACTCGCTCTCCGGATAGCGGCCGACGAGGGTGTAGCTCCACTTGCTGCGCCCGCGCCCGCGGCGGGTCTTGCGGCTCAGCACTTTCCAGAAGTCGATGCCCTGGCGGCCGATGCCTCGGACCCCTGTTCGCGCTCTCACGATCCTCTCGCGGGTGACGTAGTGGGTGAACTGGGCGTAGTGCTGGCTGGCGCCCAGCCACAACTCGGTGACCGTGCGGAACTTGGCCAACTGCGTCTCGGTGGTCATGCTGTCGCGGGGGTTGTATATCAGCCAGAAGCGGTTTTGCCAGCCATAGCCACGCTGCACGGCGGGGTCTCTGGGCTGGGCACAGACGCCCCAGAACGCGGTGCAGAAGCCGACCTCGTAGCCCTGCCACTTCGAGCAGTAGTCGTGCGAGTGCACCCCCCACTTGGTCCCGGGCGCGAACGGGCGATGCTCTACCGGATCGCGGTGGGCACCGGGTTCCGACGGAACGAGATCAGGAGCCTGACGCGCGAGTCGTTCGACCTTGACGCCGACCCGCCGACGGTGACGGTCGAGGCGGCGTACTCGAAGCGTCGCCGGCGTGACGTCCAGCCCATCCGCCGCGACCTCGCCGACCTCCTACGCCCCTGGCTCGCGTGGAAGAGGCCCGGCCTGCCGGTGATCGAGACCTCGAAGTGGAACTGGCACCGCACCAGCGACATGATCAAGGCCGACCTCGAAGCCGCGGAACTCAAGTACAAGGACGCCTCGGGGCGGTACGCGGATTTTCACGCGTTGAGGCACACGTACATCACCAACATCGGCCGTCTGCCGGTCAGCATGAAGACCCACCAGGAACTCGCCCGCCACAGTGAGCCGACGCTCACGATGCGCTACACCCACGCGCAGCTCGCGGACAAGGTGCGGGCACTTGAGGGGCTTGCGTCCGCCAGTCCTACCACCAAAACCGCAAAGCCCAACGTCTTTGCGACGCGATGAGATCTTGAATCCCAATCTGGGGGAGCAGTATAATGTGGTCCGGCGGAATGGGGATAGTGAACATCTTGCGGGCCCGCACCTGATCCCAACGTCTGAGACGACTTTATGTCCACGGCGCCGCGATAGTGGCAGTCCAGAGACTGCGGGCCGTACAGTGTGCCGGCTCGCCTCGTAGTCTACAACGCATCAGTGACAGCAGCAAGAGCGTCGATCTTCTCGAAGACGGACCTGGATTGGTGACTGAAGGAGGGTTCTTGAGCGCAGCGTCATCTCGTGGCTGTGTGCAGGGCCAAGACAGGGGTAAGGCGAATGTGTCGGAAACATCTTCTTCGTCGGTTGGTGATAATCACGGCGGGACTGCTGTCCGGCTCGCCGCTGACAGCCATTGGCCAGGAAAGTGTTCGCGTGCTTGGCAGTTTTTCCGGCACGCACAACCAGGAGGCCACAGCCCAGGCGTTCATGCGTGATCACCCAGACGCACGGGTGAGGGTGGAGTATCCCCCGAACACGACTGATCAGTGTATGAAGGGCGGCCGTTCGAGTCTAGCTGTTTCTACCGCGACCTTCGGTCTCACTCCGCTCGGCCACGCACAGAATGAGAGGGCAGAAGAACAGAGGGCCAGCGGTCGTCTCGGGCGACTACCCGACAGCCGTTTCCAGTGGTCTGGTGCTCCGGAACACGACTGCCGCGGCAAGCCGACCCGCAGCCCGTCGGATGGGTCCAGCCGCTCCCGCTTCGCCACACGCGGTACTGGCCGGTCCGGGGCCCGTTCGGGTCGTCCGTCGGGCTGTTCTGGTAGTACTCGTCGCCGTACCAGTCCTGGCACCATTCGTGCACATTCCCGTGCATGTCGTACAGGCCGAACGCGTTCGGCTTGAAGCTCCCGACAACCATGGTCTGCGGCGGCCGTCTCATAAAAGAGAAGCTACAGTTCGCTTCGTCTTTCAATATCCTCATACCCGTGTGGAACGGGGTGTCTGTCCCTGCCCGGCAGGCGTACTCCCACTCCGCCTCGGTCGGAAGCGAGAACGTAAGTCCGTCCACCTTCGTGCTCAGCTTCTTCACGAACGACTGGCAGTGGTACCAGGATACACATTCGACCGGTTTTCTGGCCCCCTTGGATTGTGCCGGGTTCTCGCCCATCACCTGTTCCCACTGCTCCTGGGTCACCTCCGTCTTGCTCATGTAGAACGGCCTCGTGATCCGGACCTCGTGCTCGCTCATCACCCGTTGCCGCTCGCGGATGGACTCCACCACTCGGAAATGCATGAATTCCGTGATCCGGACGTTGGGCACGCCCATCACAAACTCACCCTCCGGGATCAGCACGAGTTCCATCTTGACCCCACCGCCAAGATCAACCACCTTCTCGACCGGCACGTCGAGAGTCCTCGCTGTCTCCTTCTGTCGCCGCTTCGCATCGACTGCATCGAACGGCCATCTCTTGCAGGTCGCCGGTTCAGCTTCGGTTGAAGTGCTGCGGGCGACTACCCGACAACCGGTGTTGTTGACCCGAGCCGTCGGGTTGCTCCTGAAGCGGTTGGCCGAGCGACAGCACGTCGCTGGACGGTAAATCCAGGCCCCGCCTCGCCTCACGCGGTACTCGCCGGTCCGGGGGCCCTTCGGATCGTCCGTCGGGCTGCTCTGGTAGTACTTCTCGCCGTACCAGTCCTGGCACCATTCCCATACACTTCCGTGCATATCGCGAAGGCCAAATGCGTTTGCCTTCTTCCGCCCTACAGGCTGCGTCTCTTCCTTCGTGTATCCGTACCATGCGTAATCGTCCAATCCAGTATCATCGTCGCCGAAGCAGTACTTGGTCGTCGAACCCGCCCGGCAAGCGTATTCCCATTCCGCCTCCGTCGGCAACGAGAAAGTCAGGCCGGCCACCCTCGCACTCAGCTTGTTCACGAACGCCTGGCAGTCGTCCCACGAGACCTGCTCGACGGGGTTCTTGGCTTCCTTGAAATAGCTGAAGTTGTCTCCCCTCATCCGCTCCCACTGCTCCTGTGTCACCTCCGTTCTACTTATCCAGAACGGCTTCGTGATGCGGACCTTGTGCTGCGTTTCACTGCTATTCCGGCCCTTCTCGCCCGCCGGGCTGCCCATCACAAACTCGCCGGCGGGGATCAGCACCAGTTCCATTGTCACCCCGCCGCCCAAATCCACCGTCCTCTCGACCGGCACGCCTAACGCTTCCGCGGTCTCCGTCTGTCGTCGGCTCGCCTCGGCTGCGTCGAACGGCCACTTCTTGTAGACTGTCGGCTCGACCTTGGTTGAAGTGGTGCAGCCGACACACGCGGCCACCATGCACACTATCGCCCAAACTAACGCTCTGACGGCACCTAGCACTCCGCCCACCGGGGCGACGAGTGAACTGGCCACTGTCATCAAGTACACCGGCCCCGCGATCACGCCCGAAGTTGAGGCCAAGTGGATGTGCCCTTCACAAAATTCTTGACGCAAAACGCGATTTGGTAGGTGGACTAATTCGCCTCCACCCCGCCAACAGGAACGCGAGCTGGTGCGCCACCACGTCGGCTGATTGGCGCTCGAGTAGGTCGTCCCTGCGAGAGCTTCAGCACCTGCCGAAGGGCTCTCTTGGTCCAGCGTGCGCGACCCAGCAGGCCAACCTGTACGTGCGAGCATTTCTTCAGCACCCTTGTTAGCGCCTGTATTTCAATACTTGTCCATTCCTGTCATCGTATGTCAACATAAAGACCGAGGGTCGAACGTGGGCGGAACGCCCTAAGTCCTTAGGGGTGTCAACGCTTGTCGCCGTATGTCAACGTATGTCCGTTCTTGTCACTGGCACGCCCGGCAGGATTCGAACCTGCAACCCTCGGTTCCGAAGACCGATGCTCTGTCCAGTTGAGCTACGGGCGCGCTGTAATCCAAAGAACTGCCCAGCGGTATTATCAAACGGCCACGGACGCTTTTCAAGCGAAAAGCGCTCCGCTACTCAGCGATGAATCTCTTGAGGCCGCGCGAGGTGCGCCTGACCAAGCCGTCCGGGCCCAGGGCGATGATCACGCATTCGACGCCGTCCGCCTTGTCGATGAGCTTCACGCCTTCGTCGGGGCCGAGGACGCTGAGGGCGGTGGCGAGCGCGTCGGCGGTGGTGCAGTCGGGTGCGATGACCGTCACGCTGACGGCGGCGCGCGCCGGCTGGCCCGTGCGCGGGTCGACGATGTGCGCGTATCGGACGCCGCCGATGTCGGTGTATTGCCGGTAGTCACCGGAGGTGGCGTAGGCCATGTCGGAGAGGAGGAGGATCTCGGGCAGGCGCTCGCCGGTCTTGCGTCGCGGGTGCTGAATCCCGACGCGCCACGGTGTTCCGTCGATACGGGTGCCGAGGGCATATCCGTCGCCGCCGGCGTCCACGAGAGCGCTCTCAATTCCGTTGGTCTTGAGCGCCTCGATGGCCTTGTCGACCGCGTAGCCCTTGGCAATAGCGCCGAGGTCCACGTTCATTCCCTTGACGGCGAGCTTCGCCGAAGTGGGCCCAAGAATGAGGTGCCTGTATCCGACCAGCTTCTTCGCGGCGGCGACTTCCTCTTTTTTCGGGAGTTCGCCGGTCTCGATCGTTTGCTTCCAGATCTTGATGAGCGGCCCGGCGGTGACGTCGAAGGCGCCGCCGGTGAGTGTGGAGATCTCGAGCGCCCGCTTGAGCACGGCGGCCGTCTGGGCGGAGAGGTGGCGGTCTTTGCCGCTGTTCCGGTTGAGCCGCGAGATTTCGCTCCCGGGGAGGTGGGAGCTGAGGAGGTTTTCGGCCTGGGCGATGGCGGCGAAGGCGTCGTTGATGGCCCGTTCAGCGTGGCGCTGATTGCCGGCGACGACCTGGATGGTGACGGTGACGGAGCCCATGGCGAGGCGGGACTGGCGGAACAGGCGCGGGGCGCCCTCGCAGCCGAGTGCGGCAAGGGCGGGCAGGATCAGGATGGCGCTACGCAGTCTCATCGGTCGTTTGCCAGCGGCGTTCGTTGTGTGCCGCGCCGACGGCGTCGGACAGCCGCCGGAACCTCGCTTCCTCCAGGCGCACGGCGAGGCCGGCGGCGACCTCACGCGGCGCGCGGTGGTTGGAGAACAGAGCGGTCCCGATGCCCACCGCACTGGCGCCGGCCAGCACAAACTCGTACGCGTCGTCCGCGTTCGATATGCCGCCCATCCCGATTAGCGGAACGCGATGGCCCACCGCGTCGAACACCTCGTAGACCTTGGCCACGGCGACGGGCTTGATGGCGGGGCCGGACAGGCCGCCGGTCTTGTTCCCGAGCAGCGGGCGACGGCTCCTTACGTCGATGACCATCCCGACGAGTGTGTTGATGAGCGACAGGGCATCGGCGCCGGCGTCGATGCACGCCCGCGCCACCTGGACGATGCGGGCGGTGTTCGGGGTCAGCTTGGCGATGATAGGGAGTCTGGTCACAGCGCGTGTGGCCTTGATCACCTCGAACGCCGCCTCGGGCGCGGCGCCGAAGGCCAAGCCGCCGCGCCGCACGTTCGGGCACGAGATGTTGACTTCGATGGCCGCGATGTTGGGGGCCTCGCTGAAGCGCCGCGCCACCGCCACGTATTCATCGATGGTCTCGCCGGCGACGTTGGCGATCAGCGGGGTGTCGAGGCCGGACTTGGCGAGGCGCGGCAGGATCTCGTTGACCACGACGTCCACGCCGGGGTTCTGGAGGCCGATCGAGTTGAGCATTCCGGCGGGGGTCTCGGCGACGCGGGGCGGCGGGTTGCCGAGCTGCGGCTTGAGCGTCGTGCCCTTGAGGAAGATCGCGCCGATGTCCGCGTGGCTGAAATCGGAAAAGCGTGCGAAGTCCTCTCCGAAGCCGAACGTCCCCGACGGCACGACGACCGGGCTGGCCATTTCGATGCCGGCGATGGTGGTTCTCAGGTCGGGCTTCATTTCGCATCCCAGTCGATCACGGCCGCGTCGAACACCGGGCCTTCCACACACGCCCGAACGTAAGCCGCCTCTCCGCCCTTGCCCTTCAGCCGGACGGCGCAGGACATGCACGCCCCGATCCCGCAGCCCATCCGCTCTTCGAGCAGGACGTCACACGGGAGGCCGTGCTCGGCGGCGGCCGCCGCCGTCCGCTTCAGCATCGCCCACGGCCCGCACGCGTAGATCTTCGCGTTGGCGGCAGCCTCGGAGCCGTGCAGGAATTCCTCGAGCAAATCGGTGACCAGGCCACGGAAAAAGCCCGGCCGTTCGCGGAGAGTTGCGACGCGGGACGTCGCGCCCAGCGCCTCGAAATCGGTGAGTGCGACGGTGACCTCCGGGTCGACAAAGCTCAGGCGCATGCTCGAGTCTGAAATCTCCAGCGGCAGATCCTCCTCGGTGCCGACGAAGAGAAACATGCGCGCCACGTTGTCGCGGAGGGCGAGTGCGAGCGGGTGCAGCGGGGCGATGCCGAATCCCCCCGCGACCAGCACGGCCGTGTCCGGCAGCTTGCCCGACAGATCGAACCCGTTGCCGAGCGGGCCGATAATGTCGATCTCATCGCCGACCCTGACCTTCGCCAGGGCGAGCGTGCCTCTGCCCACGAGCTTGAAGAGGAGTTCAATGTCGGTCTGCTCGAACGTCCGGTACACGCCGAACGGACGGCGCAGCAGCGCACTGTCGAGCGGCGGGCTGACATTCACGAACTGGCCGGGCTTCACGGCCGCGGCGATGGAGGGGGCGCGCAGCCTCAGCCGGCAATGGCCGCCGGGCAAGGGCGACACGGCAACAACACGGGCGGGCTCGCGGTAGACCGGTTGGCCGGAGGCGACGTGCTTCGAGGCATCCATCTGTGGTGACCCCATGTCGAGGGGAAATCCTATACCTCGCCATCCCGGCAGTCAAGCACATTGTCGGCACGTAACACTTCAGCCACTTGAAGCGGTGCGGTGGCTTGCCCGGCGCCCCGGCCCCGTTATAATGGCGCGGGGACACGTGACGCAGGCGCTCTGACCCGGGGCCGAGAATGGCGGACGTTTTCGCGGAAGTCACCATGAACATCGCGGTGGACCAAACGTTCACCTACCGTGTGCCGGAGCGCCTCCGCGACGCCGTGGCGCCGGGGCGCCGGGTCCGGGTCCCCTTCCGGAAGCGGCAGCTCATCGGGTACTGTGTGAGCCTGTCGGACTCGACCGACCTCAAGCGGGTTTTGGACATCACGGGGGTGATGGACGAGGAGCCGCTGGTCTCGCCGAAGATGCTCCAACTGACCCAATGGATGGCTGAGTATTACTGCTGCAGTTGGGGGCAGGTGCTGGAAGCGGCGGTGCCCGGCGGAGTACGGCACGGCATCGAGCAGCGGACGGAGACCGTGGTTCATCCGGCAGTTCGGATCGAAGATATTCGCACGAGAATCGAAGAGTTGGAAACACGGTCACCGAAACAGGCACACGTGCTCGATGTGCTCTCGATGCTGGACCACGAGGTAACGCTCCGGGAGCTGGCACGCCTGGCCGACTGCACCCCGGCGCCGATCCGGAGCCTGCACAAGAAGAAGCTGGTGACCTTCGCCCGGCGCAAGATAGCGGACGATCCTCTGTTGTCCCTGACAGCCCGCCGCGAGCGCCCGCTCCGGTTGGAGCCGGCACAGGCCGCCGCGCTCAATTGCATCCTGAGCCTGCGCCGGCGGAAGAAGTCGGGCGTGGCGCTGATCCACGGCGTCACCGGGAGCGGCAAGACGGAGATCTACCTGCGGGCCATCCGGAAGGTGGTGTCGGAGGGCGAGGGTGCGATCGTGCTCGTGCCGGAGATCTCGCTTACGCCCCAGGCGGTGCGGCGGTTCAAGGCGAGGTTCGACCGCGTGTCGGTGCTGCACAGCCACCTGACCGCGAGCCAGCGGAACGAGCAGTGGCGGGAGATCCGGTCCGGCCGGGCGGAGGTGGTGGTTGGCGCGCGATCGGCCGTTTTCGCCCCGGTGCCGAAGCTGGGGTTGATCGTTGTCGATGAGGAATTCGACAGCAGCTTCAAGCAGGACAACGTGCCGCGCTACCACGCGCGAGACGTCGCGGTGATGCGCGGGCGCCTGGAGAACGCGGTGGTGGTGCTGGGCTCCGCCACTCCCTCGCTGGAGAGCTACTACAACGCCCGGGCGGGGAAATACGAGATGGCGTCGCTTCCCGGCCGGGTGCAGGGCCGGCCGCTGCCGCGGGTCGAGACGGTCGACATGCGGAAGGAGCTGGCGGCCGTGCGGCAGTTCCGGTTCCTCTCGCGGCGGCTGGTCTCGCTGATGGAGGAGCGCCTCTCGCGCGGCGAGCAGGTGATCGTGTTCCTCAACCGGCGCGGATTCGCCACCTACGTGTTCTGCGCCCGCTGCGGATGGGCGATGAGGTGCAGGCACTGCGACATCTCGATGACGTTCCACAAGCGGCTGAACCGGGCGGTCTGCCATTACTGCGGCGAGCGAAGGCCGGCCCCGGCGACGTGTCCGGAGTGCCAGAGCCCGGAGCTCAAGTACGTGGGGCTGGGGACGGAAAAGGTCGAGCAGGAGATCCACGCGCGGTTTCCCGGGGTCGAGTGCGCGCGGATGGACTCGGACTCGGTCCGCGGGCGTGGGGCGCACGCGCGGGTGCTCGACGCATTTCGCTCCCAGCGGGTGAAGATCCTTGTCGGCACGAAGATGATCGCGAAGGGGCTCGACTTTCCCAACGTCACGCTGGTGGGGGTGGTCAACGCGGACACCGCCCTGCACCTGCCAGACTTCCGCGCGGGCGAGCGAACGCACCAGCTCGTCTCGCAAGTCGCCGGCCGGACCGGCCGGGGCCCGAAGGGCGGGCTAGTAATCGTCCAGACCTACCAGCCTGAACACTACACGATCCGCTCGGCGGCGGCGCATGACTATGTTGCCTTCGCGGAGATTGAACTGGGACACCGGAAGGCGCTGAACTTCCCGCCGTTCGGCCGGGCCGCACGGATCGTCATCGACGGCAGACGCGAACCCGAGGTCGGCGCCGCGGCCCGAGCGATCGGCAAAGCGCTGAACGCCCACGCGGCCGAGTTTCGCGGGGTGGTGCACGGGCCGCTGCCCTGCCCGATCGAGAAAATAAAGGACAGATTCCGTTGGCATGTGTTACTGTTGGCTGGAAAATGGAGCACGTTGCGCGATATGATAGCGGCCGCCAGGCCCGCCATCCCGAAGAACAGGCGGGTGCGCGTGGCGGTCGACGTGGACCCGGTCTCGATGCTATAAGTTGAGAGGAACCGATGTGCGGAATTTCGCCGACATGCTGATGGATGCGGTGGACACGAAGCGGAGCCGGCTGGTGGTTGGGCTGGACCCGCGGATTGAGTACATCCCGGACGACCTGCGCGAGCCGGCGCTGCGCGCGGGCGGGAGTTTCTGCGGAGCCGCGGCCGAAATGATCCTCAGCTTCAACAAGATCGTGATCGACATCGTGACCCCCTACGTGCCGGCGGTGAAGGTGCAGGTGGCGTTTTGCGAACAGTTCGGCGCGGCCGGCTACCGCGCGTACGAGGACACGTGCAAGTACGCGGCGGACAAGGGGCTGATCGTCATTGGCGACGTGAAGCGGTCGGACATCGGCAGCACGGCGCAGGCATACGCCCACGCCCATCTGGGCGCGACCGAGCTGAATGAGAAGGTGGTCCACCGCGGTCACGCCCACGCGGTCACGGTCGTCTCGTATTTTGGATCGGAGGGGATCGATCCGTTTCTTCACACGGCGGCTGAGGCGTCGAAGGGCATCTTCGTGGTGGTGCGGAGCAGCAACCCGACCGCCTACGAAATCCAGGGCAAAGAGGACGAGCCCGATCCGCTGTACCTTCGCGTGGCCAGACGGGTGAACGAGTGGGGGAAAGACAGCATCGGCGACCGAGGCTACAGCGCCGTCGGGGCGGTGGTGGGGGCGACGTTTCCCGGGGATATACCGAAGCTGCGCGAGATTATGCCCGACGCGATCTTTCTGTTGCCCGGATACGGCGCCCAGGGAGCCGAGCCGTCCGCGCTCAGCCCGGCGTTCGACGCGAACGGGCACGGCGCGGTCGTGGCTGCCTCGCGCCGCATCATTCTGGCGCACCGGGACCCCGCGAATCAAATGTGGGAGCACGACATCGAGCAGGCGGTGAAAGAGGTCAACGCCGACCTGGCGGAAAACCTGCCACCACTGGAAAAGGGCGGCGGGTGAGCCCGGACGGAAAGGAGAACCCGTGAACGAGAGGTCGAAGCCGACCATCCGGAAGAAGATCGACCACATTGAGGGCTTGGTCTATTCGGATACGGTGCCGATCAAGGACCTCGCCATCTGGGAGACCAAGGAACACGTCACGCCCCAGGAAGCGTCGAAGCAGACGTTCAAGCCGTACGCCCTGGGCAGCGAATGGGGCGGGCCGTGGGCCAGCGCGTGGTTCCGCGCACGGTTCGCGTTGCCGGCGTCATTGGCCGGCAGGAACGTTGTCGCCCGCATCACCACCGGCGGCGAGGCGGTGGCCTTCATCCGCCACACGCCTGTGGTCGGCCTGAATCGACACCGGGACGAGGTTCCGCTGCCGAAGAATGCGCGGCCAGGCCGCCGATTTGAGATCCTTGTTGAGGCCGGCGCCAACGATGCGTTCGGCGGATTGGTGGCGCTCCCCCGGGCCACGAGGGCCGAGATCGCCGCGGTCCGCGAAGAAGTAAGGCAACTGTGCTACGACCTCCGGTTCCTGTTTGACGCGATGGAAAACCTGGACGGGTCGAGCGCCCGGTCCGCCGAGATTCTGCACCTGCTGGAGGAAGTGGCGGGCTCCTTCGATTTCGACGCGCCGGATCCGGACAAGGAGGCCGCCCGGGCGCGGCGGATCCTCCGGCCGCTGTTCGCGCGGCAGGCGAACGCGTCGTCGACGGAGGCGACGCTTTCCGGTCACGCACACATCGACGTGGCGTGGAAGTGGCCGCTCGCCGAAACGACGCGGAAGTGCGCCCGGACGTTCTCCAGCGTCATCGCGTACATGGACCGGTTCCCCGAGTTCCGCTTCACGCAGACCCAGGCCTACCTGTACGAGGTGACCCGGCGGCGATACCCGAAGCTTTACCGGCGCATCTGCGACGCGATCAAAGCCCGCAAGTGGGAAGTCTCGACCGGGATGTACGTCGAAGCCGACTGCAACGTCACCTCCGGCGAGTCGCTCGTGCGGCAGGTGATGTTCGGCAAGCGGTTCGCCCGCGAAGAGTTCGGCGCGGATGTGGACGTCCTCGTGCTGCCCGACGTGTTCGGCTACAGCGCGCAACTGCCGCAGATCCTGAGAAGGGCGGGCGTCGAGTTCTTCACCACGCAGAAGTTGAGCTGGAACGAGACCAACAAGTTTCCGTTCAACTCGTTCACGTGGGAGGGTATCGACGGGAGCGAAGTGCTGGTCCACTTCCTGCCCGGACACGACTACAATTCGAATGCTTCCCCAGGCCACCTGATCCAGACGGAACAACGGCACGCGGAGAAGGGGCACAGCAAGCCGATGCTGTATCAGTATGGCTACGGAGACGGCGGCGGCGGCCCGACGCCGCAGATGATCGAGTTCGGCCGCCGCGCGAGGAACTTCGAAGGGCTGCCGCGCTGCCGGCCGGGGTTCATACGCGATTTCTTCCACACCCTCCGGCGCGACTCGAAGGACCTGCCGCGATGGGTCGGCGAGCTGTACCTCGAGTTCCACCGCGGCACATACACCACGCAGGCGAAAACCAAGCTCCTGAACCGCCGGTGCGAGCTGGCCCTGCGAGAGGCGGAGCTCTTCGGTGCCATCGCGATGGCCGTCGGCGGGAAGTATGACCGGAAAAGAATCACCGAGTGCTGGAAGCTGGTGCTGCTGAATCAGTTTCACGACGTTCTGCCGGGCTCATCGATCCGGGAGGTGTATGAGCTTTCCGAGGTGCAGCAGGCCGAGGCGCTGTTCTCCAGTACGGAGCTGGCGCGGAAATCCGCCCGCGCCATCGCGCGGCACATTGACACGCGCGGCGAGGGCGCGCCGGTGGTCGTCTGGAACCCGCTGTCGTGGGCAAGGACGGGGCTGGTGCAGGTGGCGCGCCCCGAGGGGCTGCGCAGCGCGGGGGTGGTCGACTCGGAGGGAGAAGCGGTGCCGTCGCAGCGCGTCCCCGGCGGGCAGGTCCTGTTCCTGGCATCTGGCGTGCCGGCGATGGGATACCGGGTGTACCGTTTCGCCCCGGACACGAAGCCGCCGCAGGTCACCGGCCTCAAGGTCAGCGAAAAGGTGATCGAAAACCGGCTCTTACGGGTCCGGCTGAACGGGAACGGCGAGCTGACATCGCTGTACGACAAGCTCGAGCGCCGAGAGGTGCTGCGGGGAGGGGTTGGAAACGAGCTCCAGCTCTATCACGACCGGCCCCATTCGAATGATGCATGGGAGATCGACTACTACACCCGGGACCAGCGCCTCCGGCTGCCCGACGCGGCGTCGGTCAGGGTGGTCGAACGCGGGCCGGCGAGGGCCGCCGTCGAGGTGCGGCGCACGTTCGGCAAGTCCACGTTGCGGCAGCGGATTGTGATACAGGCGGACGAGCCGCGGGTCAGCTTCGAGACCGAAGTCGACTGGCACGAAACGCACAAGCTGCTCAAGGTCGCGTTCCCGGTGGACGTGCGGTCGCCGGAGGCCACGTACGAGGTGCAGTTCGGCAGCCTGCGCCGCCCGACCCACATGAACACGAGCTGGGATGCGGCGAAGTTCGAAGTCTGCGCCCAGAAGTGGGCCGACCTGTCCGACGCGTCGTACGGAGTCAGCCTGCTGAACGACTGCAAGTATGGCTATGACGTGCATGGGAACACCATGCGCCTGACGCTGCTGCGGGCGCCGAAGGAGCCGGACCGGATGGCGGACATGGGACGCCACGTGTTCGCCTACTCGGTGATGCCGCACCCCGGCGGCCACGCGGACGCGGGAACCGTCAGGAAAGGCTACGAGTTCAACGTCCCGCTCCGGCACACGGTCGTCACCGCCAGGAAGGGAACGCTGCCCGCGTCGTATTCGTTCCTCCAAGTGGATTCGCCCGCGGTCGTGCTCGACACTGTCAAGAAGGCCGAGGCCGACGACTCGATCATCCTGCGGCTGTACGAGGCCCACGGCGGGCGCGCCCGCGCCAGGCTGGTGACGCCGCTGCCCGTCCGCTCGGTGGCCGAGTGCGACACCCTCGAACGGAAAACCGTCGGCAGGCCGGTGAGGCCGCGGAACGGCACGGTCGAGCTGACGTTCGCACCGTTCGAGATCAAGACCCTGAAGCTGAAGCTCGGCCGAGGTCGCCGGTGACAACCTACGCGCTCATCTCGGACATTCACGGCAACATCGACGCCCTCGACACGGTCGTCAAGAGCATCCAGTCCGGCCCCGCCATCGACGAGATCATCTGCCTCGGCGACATCATCGGGTACTGCCCGGGGGTGAACGAAGTGATCGATCTCCTCGCGTCTTTGGAGAAGCAGTATCCCGTTCGATACAACCTGGGCAGCCACGATGGCGCGGCGCTGGGGGAGTATCAGTTCGTGGATCTGGCCAGCGACGCGGACTCAGAGGCGTTGCGGGCGGCGGGTCTTGAGGACGCGCAAGCGGTTGTGGACGAGTACCTCAACACGGAACAGCGCCGGTTCATCCCCGTCCGGCCCGACGCCCGGAACGCAATGAATTGGACCCTCGAGCACATGTCGGCGGAAGCAAAGGATTTCCTCAGAGAGCGCCTCCAGCCTCGGATCGAGCTGGAGCCCGGGGTGATCAGCGTGCACGGCTCGCCGCGCGATCCGGTGTGCGAGTATGTCAGAAACGTGCGGTTCGCCCAGAAGTGTTTCGAGTCCAACGCGATGGCCGGCATCTGGCTGTGTTTTGTCGGGCACACGCATCTGCCGGTGGTGTGGCGGGTGAGCCGCTCGGACATCGTGGAGATCGCGGGCGGCCGCGTGTGCATGCTCCCACCGACGGCGAACTTCTCGGAACGGATCGCGTTCGAGCGGACCACCCACCGCTACATCGCGAACGTCGGCTCGGTCGGCCAACCCCGCGACCGCGACCCCCGCGCGTGCTACGCGCGATTCTCGTCCGGGGAGTACGTTCTCGAGCACGTGCGGGTCGAGTATGACATCGATGCCGCCGCGGCGCGCCTGAGGAAGGCTGGTTTTTCCGAGCGCCTCGCCGAGCGGCTCTACGAAGGGAGGTAGCGGCGGCGGTCAGTGGTCCGCGGCCCGGCCGCCCGGTCCGTGTTGATCTTCGGGCTCGCGGACGATCTGCAGCAGCGCGTAAATCGCCAAAAGGACGGTCTCCTCGCGCGGGTGGGGGCCTTCGCCCAGGGAGCGGGCGAGGGCGTCGATGACGGACAGCGCAGAGTCGGCCATCGGCGAGTGCCATTCGTCCGCCGTCTGATGGGCGAGCCGGCGCACGGTCCTGAGGCACCCCGCGAGATCCCCCTCGGCGAAGAGACGCTTGATACGGGTCGCCGCGCCTTTGGCGCGTGCCGGGGTGCGGTGCACGGCGGCGGACTCGGCGATCTCGCCGGTCATCTGCTCGATGCCCTTCGCCCGGGTGGCGCGGATTTTGCCGATGATCCGGAGGAACTCTTCCTCCGCGTCGATCCGGTCCTTGAGCACCGTCGCCAGAGCGTCTTCCAGGCGCACTTCCCTGGGCGCGGGTATCAGTTGTTTCATGGAGTCCACGTGTTCGGCGCGCTGCGTGTCGGAGATCGGGCGCTCCACTGACAGGAGCGTCGGGAAGATGCGGAGCGGCCGGGTTCTGAGGATGCGGGCGATGCGCGGCATGGCGGCCTCGGCTTTCGCATCGGGGATTCTGCGGTAGGACACCCGGATGGCGACGAACCTGGAAATCCCGAACAATCCGATCAGCACGTGCACCGCCGTGAGCTTTGTCCCGAACAGGTAGACGTCGCTCGTGGGGTTTGCATGGATGAAGATCCACCGGCCGCACAGGATCCCAAGCGCCATGGCCATGGACACGATGACGGTCACCTGTGCGAAGTACATCGAACGGTGCTTGTCCGGCGCCGTGTTCATGGTCAGCGTGGTGTGGGCCAACATGATGCCCGCGTCCACGAAACCGAAGTACATTCGCGCAAGGATCAGGAGGGCGAACAACACGGCGAAGTTGTCCTGCCGAAGGAACCACCAGTACAGGATTCCGAACCCGCTCATTGTGCCGCCGACCATGCAGATGGTCCGATAGCCGACGCGGTCTCCGATCTTCCGCCACACCCGGAACGACAACCCCTGGCAGACCATAAAGGTCGCGGTCAGCGTGCACACTTCCGTAGCGGTGAGCTTCAATTCCTCGATCAGGTACATGAAAGCGAACGGGCCGACCAGGCTGCTCCCAAACACGAACATCAAGCGGTAGAGCATCAGGTTACGGAACCCCCGGTGCCGCCAAGGCGCCGCCAGGAGCGGCAGGAGGCGGAGCTCCTCTTTGCGTTCCGGCATCGGCCGGTCGGCCACACGGGTGTGGATCAGCAGGTCGAGCTCGCCGATGAGGAACGCGAAGCCGAAGATGACCACGTAGCCCCATCGATTCCCAGGCGTGAAGTAGTCGATCAGCCATCCGGCGCCAAGAAGCACGACGATGTTGGCCGCCGTGCTCAGCGCGAGGCGGAGGGACCAGAATTGCCCGCGGTGCTCCTTGGGCACAATGTCGGCCACCCACGACAGCCACGAGCTGGCGCCCAGCGCCGAGATGCTCGAGTGTGCGATCAGCGCCGCCGCCAGGCAGTAGAGCCGGATATTGTGGCTGGAGTCGCCGGTGACGAAGGGGAGCAGGCTGATGGCCGGGACCGCCAGTCGGGCCACGGCAAAGCAGCCCAGGCTCAGAAGCTTTCGGCGCTGCAGGTGTTCGGTCAGGTACGCCGAGACCACGTGGAAGACGGCGGTCAAAGGGATAACGCCGGCGACCAGCGCCCAGGTCTCCTTGGGGATGTTGAGACATTGCGTGATGAAGAAGAGGAGAATCTCGCCGAAGGCCAGCCGGGCGTAAACCGAGCCCATGACGCCGGCCGTGTTGATCAGCCGGATGTCCCTTTTGACCGAGCCGTCCATCAGGGGCTCGCCGGCGAGGGCGAGTCCTGTGCGAGTCGCGCGAGAATGTACCCTAAGCCCAGCAGACCACAGCAGAACAGCATTGTCAACTTTTTTTGAGAATGGTGGCAAAAAAGGTGGCCGCAAGGGGGTTTGCATGCCCGGAGAGACGGAAGTACAATGACCGGTGCTGTGGCGGACAAGGGAAGTCTTTTAGTGCAGAAGGTACTGGTCGTTGGCAGCTATCACGCGGGTCTCACCGTGGTCGGGCCAAACATCCCGCGCCGCGGCGAGACAGTCAGCAGGAGCCTATATGGAAGCCGGCCCCGCTAGGAACGAACACCGGTAAGTTCCGGTTGCTTCGGCACAAGAGGGCCACACAGAAACAGGAGGACACGTTGATGAAACTGGCGTTTACGACGTTGGGATGTCCGGAGTGGAGCTTGGAAAAGATCGCTGAGTTCGCCGGGGCGAACGGGTTCGAGGGGGTCGAGCTGCGCACCAGCCCCGACGGCAACCACCTGCATGACGAGGCGCCGGTCGAGGAGGCCGTCCGCATCGGCGAGCTGTTCCGCAGCAAGGGGACACGGCCCTTCTCGCTGATGGCGTACACGCGGTTCAGCGCGACCGACGAGGCGGAGCTGGCGGCGAACCGCGACAAGCTGCTCCACGTGCTCGATCTCGCGGTGGCCGCGGGCGCCGACTTCGTCCGCACGTTCGCCGGGCAGTTCGGTGAGAACAAGACGCGCGACCAGGCCATCGCCGACGCGGCGGAGTACATCGCGCCGTGCGCCGCCAAGGCGCGCGAGATCGGTGTCCGGCTCGGCGTCGAGACCCACGACGACTGGTGCGACGCGTCGAACATCCGCGCCCTCCAGGAGAAGGTTGGCGGCGGGCTGGGCGCGGTCTGGGACTTCGTCAACGCCGTCGGCTCCACCGGCAAGTCCGCGCAGGAGCAGTTCGACGACCTCGGCGACACCATTCTCTACTGCCACGTCAAGGACATGGCGAAGGGCGAGGACGGGGTGCGGCATTACGTCCCCGTCGGCACCGGCGAGATGCCCGTCCGCGAGGTCGTCGAGATTCTCAAAGCGAACGCACTGGACCTCTTCCTCTCATTCGAGCACGAGAAGAAATGGCATCCCGAGCTGCCCGAGCCGGAGGA
>CAZDHT010000067.1:0-20971 GCA_964505325.1 uncultured Planctomycetota bacterium
GCGAGTTTACTCGCTGATCGAGGCCGCCTCTATTTATTATCACTTCAGCCAAGTGCGGTACTGACACGGCATCTGTATTGCGAAAAGCAGTGACAGGCCGGCAGTAAAGCTGCCGAGGGAGTTTGCAGAGCAAACTCCAGCCGTTCCAGCGGAACGGGCGGCAGCAAAGCTGCCGCTGGTGCCAGCCTGCCCGACGCAGGCGGGGCTGTCCCCGCTCGCTTCACTTGGCCGAAGTGTTACCTCGAGAGAAGCTGGCTAAGTAGGATCAGCAGGCAGGGGATGCCGTAGAAGATGGCGATGGCGCCGATGATCACGGTCTTCCTCGACCGCTCGCCGATGGCGCCCACGCGCTCGGCCAGCCGGATGGGGATTCGACGCAGCACGGGGAACGGATAGATGATCAGAATCCCGATGACGTTGAAAAGGGTGTGCACCAGGGCGATGGTGATCCCCGTCACGCTGGTGGCCATCGATCCGACCAGGGCGGTGAAGGTGGTGCCGATGTTGGCACCCAGCGTTACCGGGAAGACCTGTGCGACGGTGGCGATGCCGGCCGCGGCCAGCGGCACCATCAACGAGGTAGTTACCGAACTGGAGTGGATGGTCCCGGCCACTACGGCGCCGAAGACGATCCCCAGCCAGCCTGACTTGCCGATGACGCGGCCGAGCACGGACTCGGCGCGGGCAAGCATCATCGACTTGAGGAGCTTCATGAAGGACAGGATGGCGCAGAAGATGATCAGCAGGCCGATGACCGCGGTGATGCCGGGGGCCCAGCCGGGCCCGGCGAGCTTGTCGACCACGTAGGCGACGGCGTCCAGTACCGGCTTGAGCAGCGGGTCGAGGACGCCGCGCGCCTCCGAGCCGCCTCCGACCACCTTCCACACCGGCCTGGCAAAGGTGCGTGCCATGGCCTCCAGCGGCCCCTTGTCGAACGCCCACCGGGAGATGAGCTCGATGGGGAGGAGGATGATGACGGTGATCACGTTGAACAGGTCGTGCACGACGGCGGCGCTGATCGCCCGCTTGAACTCCTCCTTTCGCATTATGTAGCCCATCGAGACGAGGATGTTCGTCACGGTGGTGCCGATGTTGGCGCCCATCACAATCGGAATCGCCTGGGGGATGCTGAGCAAATTCTTTCCGACCAGGACGACGACAATCGTGCTGGTCACTCCGGAGCTCTGGATGATGCTGGTGATGAGGAGGCCGATGAAGAGGCCGATGAACGGATTGTCGGTGTGCCTGATGAGTTTGCAGGCGAAGCTGTCCGGGTCATCGGGGTCGATCAGAGCCGCGCACCCGCCGCCCATCAGCTTGATGCCGACCAGAAAGACGTAGACCAGGACGATGACGGCGATGATCCTCAGCGTCGTGGTGCGTTTCGAGGGGGAGCGTCGCTCCGGTTCCTCGTCCGGGATCTGCGAGCCGAGTTGCGTGGGTTGGTCGCTCAGGCCTTGTTCTCCTCGTCTTGCCCCTCAGCCTTGTCCACCGTTTTCTGCGTCCCCCATTTCTCGTCGAAGTAGTCGATTTTGTGGAGCGGCATCACGACGCTGGACGCGACGTTACCGAGATGCGCGTTGACGCGCTTGAGGAAGCGGAAGGCGAGCGCGAGGCACACCGCCTGGTTGGCGTTGAGCTCGTCGTCGCTGGCGACCTTCTGGACCATGGCGTCACTTCGCTTGGCGATCCGAATCTCTTCGTGGATCACCTCGTGGCCGACGACCTGATCGTCCTCGGCGAAGGCCTTGCGGGTCTTGCCAAACGTGGCGGCCACCCGGTCGGTCAACTCTCGGAGGTCATCCATGTACTTCGACTCGGTCAGGCGGTCGCGGTACATGCTGGCGACCTCGAGCAGGTTCTTGCAGTAGTCGCCGGCCCGCTCGACGTCCTTGGAAGCGCTCATCAGGATGAGGCACGCGGGCGCGTCGCCCCGCGGGTTGACAGCGAGGTGCTCGACGAGCCGCTTGCGGATCTCGCGCTCGGTGATGTTGACCTTGATGTCCGTCTTGTAGATCATCTCGCGGGCATCCACGCACTTGCGCGCGCCGAACAAGGTTTCGGTGGCGCACCGGAACATGGCCTCGACGTGGTCGATCATCGTGATAAAGTCGTCCAAGGCCTGCTTGAGCAGGTCGATCTTTCTCCACATCCGCAGAAGTTCCCGCAGCATTTTTCACCTCCTCAGAACAGCCGGTAAATGAAGATAAGAAGACCAGGGACGCCGTAGAACACGGCAAAGACGTACACGAGGGCCAGTCTCCTTGAGTTCGCCGCATACGCCCCGATTCTCTCTGCCAGCCTCACGGGGATTCTCCGAAGCACTGGTATGGGATAGAACAGGAGCAGGCCCGCGATGTTAAACAGGCAGTGCACGAGAGCGATCGTCACGCCGGCCCCGCCCGCGGCGATGGCAGCGATGAGCGCCGTCACGGTCGTACCGATGTTCGCGCCGATCGTGATCGGGAAGATCTGGGCCACCGTTACCAGGCCCGCGGCGGCCATCGGCACCATGACTGAGGTGGTGATCGAACTCGACTGCACCATCGCGGTGACCAACAGGCCGATGACGATGCCCATCCAGCCCGACTTGCCCAGCACCTTGGTGATGAACGTTTCAGCCCGGCCCAGCATGATCGACCGCAGGACTCTGACCAGCATCAGCAGCGCGAAGAAGACAAAGACCAGCCCGATGATCGCGGTGGTGCCGGCCACCCACCCGGGCCTTGTGGGCTCGCCGACGACCGACTTCACGAGGTCCAACAGCGGTTTGAGGATCGGCCCCAGCGGATTGAACGCCTTGACGCTGATCTTCTTCGCCGCCTCACCCGCCGCGGCGACGCCGTCCGTGCTGATCTCCGGCAGCAACGTCTGGAGCCAGCCGGCCGCGTGCTCCAGGACGTGGAACGCCAGTTCGAGCGGCAGCAGGATGATCACGACGAGCAGATTGAACAGATCGTGCACGACGGCGCCGCTGGTGGCGCGCTGGAATTCGTCCTTCCGCATTACGTAGCCCATCGAGACCAGGACGTTGGTGACCGTGGTGCCTATGTTCGCTCCCATGACGATCGGGACCGCCACTCTGACCGTCAGGACCTGGGTGGCGACAAGCCCCACCACGATCGACGTCGTGGCCGACGAACTCTGGATGATGCTGGTGACCACGATCCCTACAAGCAGCGCGATGAACGGGTTGTCGGCACCCTTGATGAGCTTCTTGACGAACGGGTGCGACTCCATTGCCTTGCAGCCGCTCCCCATTAACTTGATGCCGGAGACGAAGATGTAGAGCAGTACGAAAATGGTCAGCGCCGTGAACAGCCTGGAACGCCGGGGGTAGGCCGGAGGCGTCATAGGAACCTTTACGAACCGGTGTTGCAGGATTTGACAATGACCCGCCGATTGCGCGGGCCGTCGAACTCGCAGAAGTAGATGCCCTGCCACGTGCCGAGCACGGGTCGGCCGCCCTCGACGACCAGCATCTCGCTGCAGCCGACGGTGCTGCTCTTGATGTGCGCTGCCGAGTTGCCCTCGCTGTGCCGGTAACCGTCGTCAAAGGGCACGATCTTGTTGAGTTCGTTCAGCACGTCTCTGGTGACGTCGGGGTCCGCGTTTTCATTGATGGTGATCGCGGCGGTGGTGTGGGGGCAGTAGACGACGCAGACCCCGTCCTGGATTCCCTCTTCCCGAATGGCGGCGCAGACTTCGCCGGTGATGTCGACGAGTTCCGTCCTGGAGCGGGTGCGAACCCGGAACTCCTGCATGGGCCACCCCTGCTATTCGGCCAGGACTTCGCCGATTGCCTCGTCGAGAACGGCCACGCCCTCGAGGATCGCATCCTCTGTCGACGTAAGCGGCGGGGCGATCTTGAGCAGCGCCCCGCCAAAACCCACCGGCGAGAACATCAGCAGGCCCTTCTGCATGCAGCGCTCGACCGTTCGCAGCGCCAGGCCGCCGTCCGGGTCTTTGGTACCCGGCTTGATCATGTAGACGCCCGCGACCAGGCCCTTGCCGTAGACGGCGCCGCAGACCTTCCTGTACTTCCTCTGCACCTTCTGCAGCCCGGCCCGCAGCACCTTTCCCATCCGGGCGGCGTTCAGGTGCAGCTTTTCCTTGACGATGACCTCGAGGTTCGCGAGCGCCGCGGCGCAGCAGACCGGGCTGCCGGTGTGGGTGCTGGTCATGCTGCCCGGCGGGTACTGGTCCATGAGGTCCGCGCGGCCGAGCAGCGCCGAGATGGGCAGCGAGCTCGAGATGCCTTTGCCCAGGCACGTCAGGTCAGGCACGACGCCGTAGTGCTGGAACCCGAACATCTTGCCCGTGCGGCCGAAGCCGGCCTGGACCTCGTCGAACGTCAGCAGGGCGTCGTACCTGCTGCACCACTTCCGCAGCGCCCTGGCGAAGGGCACGGGCATGAAGCTCGCCCCGCCGCCCTGGTAGGTCTCGCTCATTACGCCGGCGACGTTCTTCGGATTCACCCCCCTTCTCTTCAGCGCCTTCTCGAACGCCGCAAAGCTCCGATCCTCGCAGCGGTAGTCGCCGGGGTAGGGGACCTGGACGAAGCTCCGGGTGTCCATCGTGATCCATTCCTTGAGCCCCGGGATGCCGCCGGCGAGTTGCGCCCCCATCGTCCGCCCGTGGAACGCGCCCTCGAACGTCACGAAGATGTTCTTCTTCCGGCCGCCCACTGCGAGGCCGCGGGTCAGCGACAGCTTGATGGCGCACTCCGTGGTTTCGGCGCCGGTGGTGAGAAGGAACACCTTGTCCAGCCCTTTCGGCGCCAGCTTCACGATCTTCTCGGCCAGCCTCTGGCGGATCTCGCTGGGGAAGCAATAGTTGTGCAGCAGGCCGTGTTTCACCTGCCCGATGATCGCGGCGGCGATCTCCTTGCGGCTGTGGCCGGCGCTCGCCACCAGCACACCCGAGCTCCAGTCGAGCCACTTGTTGCCCCAGCGGTCGAACACGTGCAGGCCTTCCGCCCGGTCCCACATCACCGGCGGCTGGCCGGTCATCGAAACCGGCTCGCGTCTTCGGAGCTTTTTCAGGATCGCGATCGACTCGCGCGGGGGGATCTCGGTGACGATCCGGCGGTGTTTCGTGCGGACCTTCTTGACCTTCTTGGGGACGAGCGAGTAGTTACCGCCTGCCATGTCGTTCTCCTCTGTCGCGTAAGAAACCCTGACCGAAGCGGGATGATACCCGTTCGCCCCGTGAAAAGCAAGCCCCCGACGAGACGAGATAACGCCAAGCGAAGTGTGCAATTGCGTCTTCCCCGAGCGGCGGAGGGCAGACAAGAATGTCTGCCCCACCAGGGATTGCTGCTTCACCCGATGGCGCAAGGATTCCTGCCTGCCGCACGGAATTGCGCACTTGAAGAGACGTTATCGTGATCCGCCCCCATCCACCACCCAGGGTGGCCGGGACGACACGCGAGCCGGCTCACGGGGCGACGCTGAGGGTCAGGGCCTTCATCCGCGGATACTTCGGCCCGGCGACGGTGATCTCGAACGTGCCATCTTTCCTGAAGGTCTTTGAAACCGACTTCGGCGTCTTCCAGTCCTCGCCTTCGGACCACTCGTACTTCACCGTCAGCGGCGAGCCGTAGTTCGCCGCCTCGACCTTGACCGTGTTCTTCCCCGGCACGAGGTGCGGCAGCGAAAACCGATTGACCTGGAAGTGGCTCACCAGTTCCAGGCCCTTCAGCGTCGCGCCATCGGCCAGCTCGACCTTGAGCCGGTATCCGTCGAAACTCCCGTTGATCTCGTCGAAGAATCCCAGCGGGACACCCTCTTCCTTTGTCTTCAGACTCACAGGCTTCCACGTCTTGCCGGCATCGATGCTGACCGAGACGGCGACCTTGCCCTTCGGCACCAGCATTTTCACCTCTCCCGCGGTCAGGACATAGGGGCATCCGACGGAGAAGACCAGTTCCGCCGGCTTGACAGGGTCCTGCTGAGACAGGCCGCTCGACGTCTGAGCGACATTATTCTCGCTGACCACCGCGTCCTTGTAGTGGTCCTTGATCGTGGGCACCGTGTAGACCAGTTGCCCGACCGCCCAGATGCGGTAGTAGGTCCCTCCGCAAGGCGTGCCCTGATGCGTGACGGGCCTGGCGCCGTGCGGCTCGTAGAGCGGCCAGTTCGCGGCATCCTTCCGGTCGGCGCGGCCACCGCAGGTGTGGATCGGCCCGGTCTTGTACCTCTCCGGCCAACTCTCCTTGTACCAGTCCTTGCCCGGCCACCAGGTGCGGATGTACGTCTCGCCGCGCCGGAGTGCGATCTTTCCGAACGGCTCCTCGATCTTCATCTTGGGCCAGCGGCCGTCGCGTTCGAGCTTCCACCGGCCGCCGGGCGCGAAGTACTTGGGCGAATCGCCGCACAGCAGATAGCCCTTGCCGGCCCGGCCCTCTCTCACCGCGTTCGTCGCGAGGGTTGGGTCGGCGCGGAGCTGCTCGATGGACGCGATCTTCGGCGGCTTCGACCGGTCATAGCAGTAGAAGCACATGTGCGGATCGAGGCAGTGCCACCCGCCGTCGTACTCGACCTCCATCATGTGGTGGCCGTTGTGCACCCAGCTCTTGCTCTTGAGGCCCATCCGCTCGCAGATGACGTGGAGCGGCGTGGTCATCGACAGGCAGGCGCCCGTGCCGAGCGAGTGCTGAATCTTGTGAAAGTCGTAGGCCAGGTGCCGCGGCGTGGGGCCGTGGATGAAGTTCCGCCGAATGACGTGGAAGACCGCGAGCACTTTCTTCTCGTTGGTCATCCCCTTCTTGACCACGCTCTGGATGAGGCGGTCGATGGTGCGGAAGTCCGGCGCCTGGTCCGTACTGACGTGCGGGTCAAGGACAACGGGCGCCTCGGCGGCGGCCGCCGTCACCGCGACCGCGCCCATCAACCACGCCGCGAGAATGATGTTGAGTTGCATGACTCTCTCCTCCCTCTGCTTCTGCCGGTTAGCCGTCACAAAGCATACCACAGAGCCGGCGTCGGTTACCACAAAAAGCCGCCCGCCATTGAACGCAAGATGGGTGACCTTGCCGTTCACCGCGCCGTTCCACACGCTCCGCCCGGTCCCGGCGTCGGTCGCACGGACCTTGCCCCGGCGATATCCGCGATATTCGGGACAGCCAACGTTTTATGCGGAGTCCCATTCTAACCCTCGCACGCCATAACCCCGCGATACCTGTGGCCCGGACGGTGTCAACACACAAGGCCACCATGTCCCTGACTGAAAAACGGCGCCTGTCCTGGATATCAGTGAAGAGACAAGTATACGGTCCCCGGAACGGGCGCCGCGTCAAGGAAATTAGTATGATGTCCCCAGACACGAACGCCAGATGCGGAGAAGGCAGGGACACTGAAAGTCACTGACGTGTTCTGATCGCCCGGGAGGGCCATCTTTCGGAAAACTTCAGCCGCGAAGCGGCGAAATGAGATAGCCCACCGTTCGGCCCTGAACTCACGGCCGAAGGGGGGCAACGCCCTGGGAACACGACCCGAACAACACCCCAAGCCCTGAAGGGGCGAGACTCCGACCCGCCCCACGCCGCTTTCACGCCGGCCGAGACACGACGGGCCCACATCGGTAGCCAGCGAGGCGGATGAGAAATACGTGGCTGTCCCGAATATCGCGAATATCGCGGAATATCGGATATTGCGCGTTCCGGAACAATGGCGATGCAGAGGCGATGGCTGCCTCACTTGCCGGGGTCGGAGCCGTAGTGTTTCATCAGGTGAGCGCGAGCCGCCTCGAGGCGCTCTGATTGATCCGACATCTTGCGCAGGCGCTCCACGGTCTCGTTGGACAAAGACGGAGCCAGCGTGGGGCCCAGATAGTGCAAACCCGGGGACTCGATGTCCTTGGTAATCCGGTCTCCGTTGCCCGCTGCAAGCGCCGCAACGTCGCGCGCGGCTTCGTCGGCACAGAAGGGGAATATCCGCATCATCTGCTCGTAAAGGAGCGTCGCCTCGCCAGTCCTGCCCTGTGCGGCTCTGCACTTCGCCAGCAAGAGAATGGCAACCTTGTCCGCTCGACGGCACTCCAGTTCCCAGACGCGGCCGTCGTAACAGCAGGCGTTGTAGAGGTACGCCGTCCCGTCCGGTCGAGTCTCCATCCTTGTCTCAGGGAGGCTGCGCAAAAACCTCGCCATCGTGCCCAAGAGCCGGCTGACGTATTCGTCTCTGTCGTCCGCGGTTACGGGGTCTTTGCTCGGCGGCCGCCCTGTCTTTGCGGGAACGTAGCTCTCCAGAATGGCGCACGCCTTCTCGTACTCCCCGAGGCGCATGTGACACCGAGCAATGCCAAGTGTAGCCGCGTCGGCGGACCGGTTCAGGTGTCTCAGCACGTAGCCGCTGGTTCTCTCGAACTCGATGACGCCGAACCCCGGCAGGCCAATCTCGAGTCCCAGGTCGCAGTCCATCTTGCTGTCAGGATGGTCCCGGATGATGCGCTGGAAGACCGCGATGGCCTCGCGCTGCCGCCCCAGCTCGAGAAGAAGCCACCCCTTCCGCAGAAGCGCGTCATCGACAAAACGCCGAAGCTTGGCTTGCCCCTGGCCCTGCTTGACAAGGTCGTCCAGGTCCTTCAGGGAACGTTCGCTGGGCTTCGCCGTCCGTCTGCCGTGCGAGATCTTGCGCGCATATTCTCGGATCTCTGCGTCTTCCCAGGTCGCGCCGAGGCGGATGAGTCCCTCTTTCTTGAAGGCCTTCCGTATCGCCTGCTCGGGTTTCTGGCAGCCGGTCAAGAACAATGTCGGCAGGAACACAGCGCAAACGAGGACCGCGCTCAGTCCCTGTGATGAGAGGCTGCGCTGAGCGGCGGACTTCATGAGTCGGAGTCTCTTATTGTGATCCGCTCAATTGCCAGGGCCTTGCCCGTCTCGGGGTCCGCCTCGATGACGGCCCCGCAAAGGCGAACGTCCTCGGCCGCGACGTCGAAGTGGGCGTACATCCCGGTTGTGAAACGGTGCAGGACTCTGTCGACGCGGCGCCCAAGGACAGAGGCGTAGGGTCCGGTCATGCCGATGTCGGTGATGTAGGCGGTCCCGCCGGGCAGAACGCGCTCGTCGGCGGTCGGCACGTGGGTGTGCGTGCCGATGACGGCGGTAACCCGGCCATCAAGGTACCACCCCATGGCGACCTTCTCGGACGTGGCTTCGGCGTGCATGTCCACGAGGATGATCGGGGTCTGGCGGGCCAGGTTCTTGACCGCTGTGTCGGCGGCGTGAAAGGGGCAATCCGCCGGGCCCATGTAGACGCGGCCGATCAGGTTGACCACCCCGACCTGGCGGCCGTTCCGCGAGGCAAAGACCCCCGACCCTCGGCCCGCGGCCTCTGTGGGGTAGTTGGCCGGTCGGAGCAGCGGCACGTCCCCCTCGATGTACCCCGCGATCTGCGCCCGCTTCCAGATGTGGTCGCCGGTGGTGATCACGTCGATGCCGCTCTCGAGCAGCTCTTCGGCAAGAGCGGGCATGATGCCGGAGCCGCCGGCGGCGTTCTCGCCGTTGCCTACGACGAAATCAATGTCGCTCTCCCGGGCGAAATCAGGCAATCGGCGGCGGATGACGTCCCGACCGGGCCGACCGACGATGTCGCCGATCATGAGAATCTTGATGGTCATGTCCCCGTTCCGCCTATTTTGCGTATTCGATGGCCCGCGTTTCGCGCAATACGGTCACCTTGATCTCACCCGGATAGGCGAGTTCGCCCTCGATCTCATTGGCGATGTTTCTGGCGAGAACCGCGAGCTGGTTGTCCACCACACGATCCGCTTTGACGATGACTCGGACCTCTCGGCCGGCTTGGATGGCATATGAGGTTTCGACGCCTTGGAACGATCCGGCGATCTCCTCCAGTTTCCGGAGCCGTTTGATGTACCTCTCCAGGCTCTCGCGCCGAGCGCCGGGCCGGGAGGCGCTGATGGCGTCGGCTGCCTGAACGATGACGGCGTACACGCTCTCCGGCAGACAGCCCTGGTGATGCGCGGCGATCGCATTGACCACGATAGGACTCTCATCGGCCCGCCGGGCGAGGTCGGCCCCGATCTCGGGATGGCCCCCCTCGACTTCGTGGTCCACGGACTTCCCGATGTCGTGCAAGAGCCCGATCCGCCGGGCCAGTGTGGTGTTGAGTTTGAGTTCGCCGGCGATGGCGGCACACAGCATCGCCGTCTCGATCGAATGCTGCAGCACGTTCTGGCCGTACGAAGTCCTGAACTTGAGGCGCCCCAGGCAATCCACCACCTGGTTTTTCACGCCCTGAACTTCCAGGTCGGTGCACACCTGTCTCCCTGTTTCGCGGATCGTCGTTTCGACTTCCTTCTGACACTTCGCCACCATCTCTTCGATACGGGCGGGGTGGATGCGGCCGTCTTTGATGAGCTTTTCCATCGCGCGGCGTGCCACTTCGCGCCGCACCCCGTCGAACCCGGACACCACGATGACCCCCGGGGTGTCATCGACGATTACGTCGACCCCGGTCGCCTGTTCGAAGGCCCGGATGTTGCGCCCTTCGCGGCCGATGATGCGGCCCTTCATGTCGTCGTTGGGCAGGTCGATGGTCGAGACGACATTGTCGGCGGTATGCTCGACCGCGCACCGGCCGATGGCCTCGACGATGATCTCGCGGGCCTTCCGGTCCGCCTCCTCCTGGGTCCGCTCGATGGAGCGCCGGATCGTCTGATCGGCTTCGCGCTGGACTTCGCCCTCCATCCGCTCGAGCAGCAGCTTGATCGCCTCGTCGCGCGACATGTTGGCCAGGCTGAAGAGCGTGTCCTTCTCCCGATTGACGAGCTCCTCCAGTTCTTTCTCGCGGCCCGCGACGTTGCGCAGGCGCTCGGCGAGGTCCTTCTCGAGGTTCTCGACATACCGTTCCTTCTTGAGAAGTATGTCGTTCTTCTGATCGATGTTGTCCTCGCGCTTGGCAAGCTGGCGCTGCAACTGCCGAAGCTCCTGCCGAGTCTCTTGGGTCTCCTTCTCGAACTCGGCGCGGATCTTCAGCAACTGCTCCTTCGCATCGACGCTTGCGTCCTTGACGATGCGATCCGCCTCTTGCTTGCCCCGCTCAACGATTTCGTCCCTTTTCCGCTGTGCCTCGCGGCGCCTCGCGTACATCAGGCCGAAGCCGATCGCCAAGCCCACGACCAGACTGGGGAGGCCGAACAGCAACACGTACGTACCCCCGGAAGCCTGCGCCAGCCGTACCAGCCACAACAAGCCTTCCACCGTTTTACTCCTTTCGCGTCAGCACCGGTTGCCGGACAGAGCCCGAGCCCCGGTTGTCACGCAGCGCCCGACGCGAGACAGGCCGCGTCGGACTCACGTGGTCGCAGGCGGATACGAGCGCAGACGGAGAGCGAAACGGGAGAGAAGAGGAGGGCTCGCCATCAGGCGAGTCGCGCGGCGGTGACATTTCTGGCAACGCTGCCGCGTTGCGGAAAGAACCCGGCAAACCGTACGGGCGGCAAAACGGGTCTCGCGTCCGCCGAACCACACCGGCCCGGCCACGCGAGCGATTTGTCGGGCACACCTCCACACAAGTTGCGGCGCAAAGGTAAGTTACGGAGCTGCGCCGAACTACCGCACGACTCTACAAACCTCGTCAGCGCACCACACCGGACCGGCTGGAAAGCCCTTCCAGACCGAGCCGCGCCACGCGCTGCGTTTCAAAAAAGAGCTCTATTCTCTCCCGGGCGCTCTCCGTTATCTAAGCCGCTTGCCAGTCAGCGTGCCTGCGACAACAGAACGAACACCAACAAGGGTGCACAAGCGTCGGGCGGCCCCGGCCGCCCGACCAACGGGTTTCACACTCCTATTATTCTATGCCGCCGGCCGCGGCCAGTCAATGCAAAAATCGGCCATCCGTGACGAGCCGATCCGCATTCGGGGCCGGCCTGAGAGCCCAGGGTGTTGCCGTCGAATCGACAGATCGCTAGACTGTGCGGAGTCGGACATCGCAAGTCTGCGGAGAAGAGAGAACGTGAAATACCACAAGGTCGGCAGGACGGACATCGAAGTCTCGGCGGTCGCCATGGGTTGCTGGGCCATTGTGGACTCGGGAACCTGGGGCTCTCAAGACGAGAAAGATGCGGTGGCGGCCATCGAGGCCAGCGTTGACGCCGGCGTTACTCTGTTCGACACGGCAGAGGGTTACGGCGCCGGCGCGTCCGAGGAGTTGCTGGGGCGAACCCTCAGGTCTCGCCGCCACGAAGTCGTCATTGCGAGCAAGGTGAGCGGGCGCAACATGCCGCGCCACAAGGTGGTCGAGGCCTGCGAACGCAGCCTTCGGCACCTCGGGACCGACTACATCGACATCTACCAGCTCCACTGGCCCAACCACAATGTCCCGTTCGAGGAGACGGCCGAGGCGATCCGGGGCCTGCTCGACCAGGGAAAGGTCCGGGCGGCCGGGGTGTCGAACTTCGGCCCGCGCGATCTCACCGACTTGCTCCCCATTTCCCGGCCCGAGGCGGACCAGGTCTGCTACAACCTTCTCTTCCGCGCCCCGGAGTACGAACTGCTCCCCGTCTGCATCGAGAACGGGGTCAGCGTGTTGTGTTATTCCCCGCTCGCCGAGGCGCTGCTGACCGGGAAGTTCGCGAATCCGGACGACGTACCCGTCGGCCGCGCCCGCACCCGCCATTTCAGCAAGGACCGGGAGCAGGTCCGCCACGACGAGGCGGGGGCGGAGCAGGAAACGTTCGAGGCCGTGGGCCGCGTCCGCCAGGTCGCCGAGAGGCTGGGCCTGCCCATGGCCCAGGTGGCGCTCGCCTGGCTGATCCGGCGGGCCGGGGTGACGTCGGTCATCGCAGGCGCCCGCAGCGCCCAACAGGCGCGCGAAAACGCCGCCGCGGCAGAGGTGGAACTGCCCGACGACGTCCTCGCCGAGCTTGCCGGGGCGACGGAGCCGCTCAAGCTGAAGCTCGGCGCCAACCTTGACCCGTGGCAATCCAAGTCGCGCATCCGCTAGCGCAACGCCGCCCCGACCTCTCGCCGGGAGAGGCGTGCGTCCTCGTGGCTTGAATCCCGCTTGCCCATTGCCACGCGCGGCCCGATACGGTTGCAATTCGCCTCTCACTGCCGTATCTTATTCCCTGAAATGGGTGATGCCGAGAATCCGCAGCCGTCTTTCTTCCGCCGCCTCTTGATCGACCCGTTTTACGTGTTCCCCACTGCGCGAACTCTCTCCGATTTCTACCACCAGCTCGCCGCTATGCTCCACGCCGGGCTGCCCATTCTTCGCGCGCTCGAGACCCTCGAGGGCCGCTGCTCTTCCGGGATCATTCGTCGGCGAATTCCGCGGATGCGACGGCACATCGAAGAGGGCGGCGACCTGGGCGGCGCCTTCGCGCTGTTCCGTTATGTCTTCGACCCGGTCCATATCGCCATGATCGCCGCTGCCGAGCGTGGCGGGCGCCTCACCGAAGTGCTCGAAGTACTTTCGGAAGCGTGCAAGCGGCGTTCACGCCTGGGGAGGAAGTTCATCGCGGGGGTCATCTATCCGTTCTTTCTGCTGAACTTCGCCTTTCTGGTCATCCCGTTCGTCGAGCGCATCCAGGGGGTCGAGGTATCCTACTGGCGGCTGGCCTGGCCGAGGTTCGCCATTTTCTACGGCGTCGTGTTCGTGCTGTTCGCGGCGCCCAGGATGATGCGACAGTTCCCCGCAGCCGCTTACTTGCTGGACGCCTTCAAGGAGCTGGTCCCGGTTTATGGCGGCGTGACCGAGAAGCTGGCCGTGGCGCGGCTCGCCCGCGCGATCGATGGGCTGTACAGCTCGGGCATCAGCCTGGTCGAGGCGTTGCCGGTAGCGGCCGGCGCCTGCGGTAACGAGCTTCTCCGCAGGAAGGTGGGCGCCGTCGTTCCCATGATCCGGGACGGCGAGGCCCTCAGCACGGCCATGAGGACAGTGGGCGACTTCCCGGTCGCTTTCCTGAACATGGTCGCCACCGGCGAGGAGAGCGGAAACATATCCGAGATGCTGAGCAACACCGCCGACTACTACGAGGAGGAGGCCGAAACCGCTCTCAATCGCATGGCCGTCATCCTTCCCGTCGTCATCTATGCCGGCGTAGCGGTCTACGTCGGCCTTCAGATCGTCCAGGCTTGGTCCGGCCTGCTCCGGCAACGCTACGAGCCCGTGCGAGAACTGCTGAACCGTTAGCCCATGGGACCGATCCGCACCCTGTTCCTGATCGGCCAGACCGCCGGCGGCAAGGGCGCCGCCGGCGCCGTCCTTGCCCGGCAGATCGGAGCCGAGATCATCTCGCTCGACTCGATGAAGGTCTACCGAGGCATGGACATCGGCACGGCCAAGCCGTCGGCGGAACGCCGCCGGCAGGTCCCGCATCACATGATCGACGTGGTCGACCCTCACGAGCACTTCAGCACCGCTCTGTACGTCGCAGGTGCGGAGCGCGTCGTCAAGGACATCATCTCGCGCGGGGCCGTCCCGCTGTTCGTCGGCGGCACGGCGCTCTATCTCAAGGCGATTACCGAGGGCATCTTCGAGGGCCCCGCAGCGGACGCGCAGTTCCGCGCCACGCTGCGCCGCGAAGCCGCCACGCTCGGCAGCGAACACCTGCACCGGCGACTGGCCGAGGTCGACCCCGCCGCCGCCGAACGAATACACCCGAACGATCTCCGCCGCATCGAGCGGGCGCTCGAGGTGTACGAGAAGACGGGGACGCCTATTTCGGAGCTGCAAAGGCAGTTCGGCAGCGCGGACGAGCAGTACGACGCGACCATTATGGGCCTCCGCCACGAGAAAGGCGACCTCCACGACCGCATCAACCGGCGCGTAGACACGATGATGGCGGCCGGCATGCCCGACGAGGCCCGGCGGCTGGCGTCGGGCCCCAGGCCGCTGGGAAAGGAGGCCTCACAGGCGCTGGGCTATAAGGAACTGCTCGCGCATCTGGACGGCGACTGCACGCTCGAGGAAGCGGTCGAGCTGATCAAGCTCCACACCCGTCAGTTCGCCAAGGCGCAGATGACGTGGTTCAAGCGGATCGAGGGAGTGCGCTGGTTCGACGTCGCGCGCGGTGAAACACCGGAACATACGGCCACACGCCTGGCCGATTTCCTGAACTCGCTCACCTGACGTAGATGTGATTCGTGAAGACCCAGGGGCGATTCCCGAGACGTGCTTCGGCGCGGTAAACGCCGGGCCGCGCGTCCCGGTGGCGGAGCTCGCAGGCCTTCGCGTTCGCAATGACTTCCGAATCGCGCAGCAAGGCAATCTCGGCCTCCTGCGGAACCTCGACCACGAATTCCAGTTCGCCCCCCGCTGCGGCCTCGTCACCCATCACTGCAATCTCTCCGGCGCGTCGTGCCTCGAACCGCGCACCCGTCGAGTCGCCAATGAAGTCGTACGCCGTGAAACACCTGCCGGCGGCGAGTGCATCGCGCAGCGCGGCAGCATCGGCCGCCGCATCGCCCGACCACTCCGGCAGAAGCACGTGGGTGCGCACCGTCCCGAAAACGTACTCCATGGGCAGCACCTTGAGCGCAGACCATTTCAGGCGCGGGACGGGGAAGCGGAGCTCGTGGGCATCCAGCGCTCCAACGCCCGAAATGCGGCGGCGAAGCGCCACCCGGTCCCACTTCCTGAGGACCTCGGGATGCGGGCCGATGATGCCGGCGTCCGGATCCCGCACCCCGGCGATCAGGTGCCACGGATAGGCCCAGTCGACCCAGTCGTGCATGTAGGACCAGATCTCGATCCCGGCGTAACTGTCCGTCCTCAGGTCGGGCCAGGCTTGCGGCCTGCGGTAGAGCTTGCCGCGTTCGCTCCGTTCCGGGTGCGAGATGAACGCCGTGCCGCCCATCCGCTCGACCTCGGGAAGATACTCGTCCGGGTGGGCGTACCGCCATCGCGGACAGCGGTCGAGCCCAAGCACGAGAGCGTGGCCTCTTGAGGACGTGACCTCGACGCCGATGACCAGGAGAACCCCGTCGTGCCAGCCCTCCCAGCCCTCGCGCCGCGCTTGCAGCGTGTTGTGATCGGAGACGACCACGTAGTCGAGGCCCGCCGCCTTCGCGCAGCGCACGACGTAGGGCATCCGGCCGGAGCTGTCGGAGTAGGCGGTGTGGACGTGGAGCACGCCTTTATATTCGCGCAGTTCCGCCATACCTATTCCGATTCAGCGCCCGATTCGGCGGCGGCGCGCATCTCGCTGAAGCTCGCCTTGCCGAACAGGAAGAACAAGCCGCCGATCAGGTAGACAATGACGAACATCGCGTCACCGACGGCCCCGATGTCCCCGCCGCTGGACAGGCCGACCAGCGGAAACAGCAGGCTCATCGCGAATGCACCCTGCCCGACGCCCCCAGGCGCGAGCGGCAGCACCCGGATGACCATCGCCGGCGGCACGATCAGAGCCACGTGCCACAACTGAATGTCCGCGCCGACCGCAATACCATACAGGTAGTAGATCATGTACAGGGGGATCTGCGCGCCGACCGAGACCAGCGCCGCCCAGCACAGCGCCCCGGGATGGTCGCGATACAGATGGATCGCCCGGTAGACTCTCCTGACGGTTCGGCGAAAAGGGACGAGTCGCGAAACGGCGGCGAACAACCCTGTCCGTCGCAGCCGCCTGCTCATCATTGCCGCCGCAAACACCACCATGCTCCCCATGCAGGCGGCGATCAGGATAACCAGCACCCTCCCGCCGGGCATGCCAGACAGGTCGAGCCCCTTGACCTCCGCGTTCCACAGCCGGTCGAAGTCGACGGCGATCATGGCGGCCGCCGCGAGGAACATGGTGGCCAGACCGAGGAACCGATCGAGGAAGACTGTCGTCGCCGCCTCGGCTTTCTTCTCCCGCCCCCGCCCGACGAAGTAGGCTTTGATCGCATCGCCGCCCAGGCCGCCGGGCGCAACCAACGTGAAGAACAGCCCCGTCATGGTCAGCCGGAACAAGTCGGTGACACGGATTTGGATGTCTTGAGCGCGGAGCAACACGCCCCAGCGGACCGAGGTCAGGAAGATGCCGACCAGGACCGTCCCGAGCGCCGCGAGGAGCAGCGGCCAACGCTGCGCCGCATGCTCCAGGTGCTCCGGCCGAATGGCGCCCTCATGCACCATCACGGCGACCACGCATGCGGCCAGCGCGAGCTTGACGAGCGTCCAGACCCAGCGCGGGATTCTGTTTCTCTCTGCCGTCACGCGCCCAGCATCTCCATGAACGCCTCGATCCGGGTCCGGCTGCGGGCGTCGAGCGGCCCGGGCCGATCACATTCCAGGGTAAGTATCGGCACCCGAAGCCGGCGGCGCACGAGGCGGTCCTGGATGCCGCGGAAGCAGAAGCTCTGGACATAGTGGATCACCGCCGCAACGCGCCGCCGCTCGAGCTCGCGCTCGATGTCGTCCAGCCGGAAGAATATATCGTACGGGTACGTGTATCGCTGGTACTGTTCCAGCAGACCGGCCGTGTCGTAGGGCATGCTGAACTGGCGCTGCATCTCGTTGAAGACGACCGAGCCGCCGAACTCTTCGATGGTCGCGTAGAGGTCGGCGCAGATGGGCGGGATCCCGATCAGGCCGAGCCGGATGCGCTCCGGAATCGGGTCACGCCGGCGCGCCTCGTCGAGGAACGCAGCGGCGTCTTGCGAATACCGGGCGGGATCGCCGGTGAAATCGCTGCAATTGATCAGCCACAGGTGGTTCTCCTCGCCGGACACCTGCATCTCCTCGAAGGTCAGGCGGTCGATCTCTCGAACGATGCGGCGCACCGAGTCGAGACGGCGCTTCTGCTCCTCCGCCGCTTCGATCGTCGTTCCCAGCCGCTCGCACAGCTTGTTCAGCTCGGCCTCCAGCTCTGCCGCATCGCGGCGATATGGGAACGAGAAGTCTATGACCTCGACTCCCTCCGTTTCCAGGATCTCGGCGAGGGCGTGGGTGTTGCTGCAGTCGCCGCGCGCGACCGCGATAACCCGCCGCACGCCTTCGCGGCGAGCGGCCGAGTAGATGCCCTTGATCCACGCGCAGATGTTGCGCGGAAAGCCGGCGTGCTCCGCGTCTTCAACCAGCTTCGAGGGGTTCGGCGAAGTGATGAACCGGTTGTTCAGGTCGACAGGCACCCATCCCGCGGCGTAAACGATCTCCACAGGGATGGTCGTGGTGATTCCAATGCTGCGGTCTGATTCGGTCAAGCTCTACTCTCGCCTGGGGCCAAAGGGGAAAACGGGGACAGATAACTTTCTTTCGCCGAGGGAGCAAGAGGGATCGCCACCGGCGCTCCACCTGGCGAAAAAAGTTATCTGTCCCCGTTCTTCCGTTCTTCCGTTCTTCCAGTAATCGCCCGTTATGCTCCGAAAAGGGGTCCTGACACTTTTTGCACGCAACAGTTCCAAGTAGCTGAGTGTCGCAGCGAGACAATTCTACTGTAGATCCCGACTCCTGCCAAGACTCTCGCAGGGCGATGAACGCCCGCCGCAACCCCCCGGGAGCGGACGGACATCCCCCCGGGCGCTACCGCATCGCATCATCGTAGCTCAGCGTTCGCTCGGTGCCATCGACAGTGAGCCAGGCGGCGTCGTCATGAGACACCAGCGCCATGGCCGGCACGACATCTTCCTTGTACGCCACGAGCAGGAACCCGCCGCGCAGGGGCAACTGGCTTCGGGCGCAGACGATCAGCGTCGGGGACGGCTCGATCTGGTTGACCCGCTCCGAGTACCAGCCGAACGTGGGGTCGAGCTGCCCCTTGACCACGCCCGCCTCGAAGGGCGCCTCCATAATGGGCAGCACCGCGATGTTGGCATCCGCACGGGTCGTGTGCCACACGTCGCCGGTGTTGACGACGTCACCGGGATAGAAGTGGAGGCGGGATTGGACTTCGTGCTCGCCGTCGCCGGTCAGGCGATCGAGAACAAGGAAGACGTTCGGCGGCCAGAACGTGATGCTGCGGCGATGCTCGACCCGGATCCCGCCGTCCTTTCCGTAGCCGAGCTTGTGCGACCCGGCCACGCGTTGGAACGTGTCGTTGACGAGCCATGTATTGTCGGCCAGCCGGTCCTTCGGCTGCCACGTCTCACGAAAGTGACGATCCGCTTGGCTCTCGCCGTCGACGGTGATGGTGTTGTGCGCCCGCGTCGTGTTCAGGTACTTGTCGCGCGAAAAAGGGTTGTTCGAGTCGTACAGGTATCGGCCGGGATCGATGAGCAGCGGCCGGCCGTGGGCGCTGAGCCAGAACCCGAGGCGGTCGTCGTGCTGATGCGAGTAGCCCCACGGGCCACCGTCGAACGCCAGGTACGTGCTGCCCGCGGTCCAACCGGTGCGCATCACGTAGACACCCCCGTACTCGAACGCCTGTGAAAGGACGGACGGGGGTGTGCCTTCCTCTCCCCGCGTGCCGACGTAGAGCCAGTCCCGCCGCCCGTGGAGCGTTCCTTCCTCGGCAAGCAGCCTCCGCACGCCGGGCGCGCTGCCGGGGTCCGTGTCGTTGAACGGCAGGAGGTGGTCATCCGGCGTGATGGTCTGCATCTGGTAGTCGAGCATCCTGGCCGTCACGTTCTCTATCTTGGCCGTCACGTCGATGCCCGTCTCCCGGCAGACGGCCATGGCGTGGCAGAAGAGACGCACCACCACGCAGTGGTAGCCGGGGGTGAGCTCGAACTGCACGCCGTCGGGGAGGACCTGCCGATCCGCCGCCTCGGCCATCTTGTCCCACGCGTAGTCGATCCAGTGCCGGCGGTCGCGGAGTTCGGGCAGACGGACGGCCGTGCCCAGGATGCCGTCCGCGCCGATCACTACCCAGTTGTTCGTCATGGTCGGGATGACCAGCTCCAGGTAGCCGAGCTGGTCGTGGATGGACTTGAGAACGCGGAGCAGTTGGCGGGGTGTCCAGAAGCGCACGAATTCCTCGAACAGTTCCGCCCACCGCTGCGTGTGAATCGTGATGTTGAGGTACGAGCGCCACGCGCCGTTCGGCATGTCCCAGACGCGCACGCCGGGGCGCCAGAACCACGACCGCGTGACGGGGTTCTTGTCGACCCAGTCGAGCACGAGCTGCGCGGCCTTGCGGGCGTATTTCTCGTCGCCGGTCGCCGTCGTGGCGCGGATGAGCGTGTTGAGGTAAGTGAAGCGGTTCAGGTCGTGGACCCAGTGGTCCGTGCCCGGGTTGTGATCCCAGTCGATGTCGTCGCCGACGAAATGCTGCTCGCCGTAGAACTCGAAGACGTTCTTGAGGCAGTCGTCGGCCTGGCGGAGTCCATCGTCGGAGAGCTCCGCCTGCCCCGGCCGCCGCGGACGCGCGAGGAAGTGCGCGTGCACGTCGTCCGCGCCGGCAAAGTCGCCCGAGAGCAGCCGGAGCACGCCGCGCTCGAACGCCGCCTCGTCGAGTCCTTCGTGATCGAAGCTGCGCAACTGCCCGAAGATCCGCTCGCGGTCCACGCGTCCTCCTTCCTCACTCCCACCGGCCGGCCCGACCGGCCCATTAGACCCGGCCGCGGCGATAAATCAAGTAGAGCAGGCAAAAAGACGGAACGGCCTTGACCCTTCGCCAGGCGGCTGATATGTTCCGTCCGGCGGGAGACGGCTGGAGGTCCTGATGCCGGCGAAGTTGTCCGTCCCAGCACTTTTCGTGACGGCCACCGACACCGAGGTGGGAAAGACCGCGGTGGCCTCGGCGCTGGCGGTGCTGTTGAAGCAGCGCGGCCGGGACGTCGGGGTGATGAAGCCGGTGGCGAGCGGGTGCGACGAGGCCGACGGCGAGTTGGTCTCCGCCGACGGCGCCTGCCTCGCACGAGCCGCCGGGGTGGATGACGCGCACGAGCTGGTCTGCCCCATACGCCTCAGACATCCGCTCGCGCCCAGCGTCGCCGCGGAGCTGGAGGACCGTTCCATCGACCTCTCGGTGGTGTGGGATGCCGCTCGCGCGCTGGCCGACCGGCTCGATTGCTTGATTGTCGAGGGCATCGGCGGCATAATGGTCCCGATCGTGGGCGACTACCTGGTTGCTGACATGGCCG
>CAZDHT010000068.1:0-20865 GCA_964505325.1 uncultured Planctomycetota bacterium
CAAAGAAAGGAGATCAATGGCACACAAAGAGAAATGACGGAAACCAGTTCAAGAACACAACGAAAGGAGGTCAATGGCACAGGAACAGAAATGACGGAAACCAGATCAAGAAGAGAAAGAAAGGAGGCGTTAACGTTTGCGGTTTCGGATTGCCTACTCCGCCGAAGCAGCTTCCGCTGCGAAGGCTGGATGGGATTTGTTTGGGATTTCGTGGATGGGATTTGTGGTTTCTCTTGTGAAAGGAGGTCTCAGATGAGACTGGTTAGATTGGTGATGACGGTTGTGTTGGTGGCGGCTCTCGGCGGGATGGCCCAGGCGGGAGCGACGGCGTTCGACGACCAGAACGACGGGGAGTGGGACGCCAGCACCAAGGATACGTGGGGCACCGGCGTCGGGGGTGACTACCCGGGCAAGGAGTATCTCCCCGGCCCGCCGGAGGTCCCAGACCCCGACACGGCGACCATCGACTCCAACACGGTGACCGGCAACGTGGCTATCCGCCCCGAGGTCTCCGTCACCGTCGGCAAGACCGCCACCAAGGGCATCCTGAACACCACCGTCAACCAAGACGTCGACATGACTTTGGACGGCGGCCAGCTCAGGCAGCAGCGCCAGAGCGCCGGCAGCGTCATGAACGGCGACGTCACCGTCGAGACCGCCTCCGAGACCTACGCCCTCGGACACAGCAACACGCAGGCCACGCAGACCTCGTTCATCAACGGCGACATCAAGGACGGCGCGACGACCGGCCAGTTGCACGTCCTCGGCCAGTACGCCTCCGGGCTCGTCGTGTCGGGCGACAACAGCGGCTTCTCCGGCGGATTCCTGGTGGATGCTCCCGGATCCTCACGGTGGAGTCGCCCCGGCCTGGGGCTCGGCGCCGATGGCGCTCTCGGCACCGGCGACACGACTGTGAACTCCAGGATGTACGTGCAGGTCGACCAGACCGACAGCGTGGCCTGCCCCGCGCCGAACAAAGTGACTCTCGCCTCCGGCAGCGTCCTCCGCTTCCGGGACAGCGACGGGTTCCACGCGAACGTGCTCGTCACCAACTGGGAGGTCTACAGCAACGGCGCCACCATCAAGCTCGGTGACGAAAACAGCGGGTTCGCCGGCGGCAACCTCTACGTCAACGCCGAGACGACGTTCCTCATGGAGCCGGACGGCCGCTGGATGGCTACCGGAAACGTCGGCTGCACCCTCACGGGCTCCGCGGCCGTCATCGTCAAGGACGACGGCACCAACGACAACAGCCAGAACGGCCTGAACGACTGGGCCCGGGCTGAGTTCACCGCCGACAACAGCACGTTCTCCGGCGACATCCGGGTGGTGAAGGCTCCCAACACTGGCGATCCGATTGACCTGATCCTGGTCGGTGCGGCCGCCAACGCGCTCGGCTCAAACAACAGCATCATCGTCCATGGCGGCGCCGAGTTGGAGATCACCGACCCCAACGCCCTGAACGGGACCAACACCCTGTATCTGCTGTCGGGCAGCGAGGGCCTGATGGACCTGCAGGACGACGCCAGGGTGCTCGCCCTCAACCTGGGCGGCACGTGGAACGGAGGCACGGGCGAGGTCGACGACAGCAAAAAGGTCGCCCCCGATATCTACACCGAAGCGACGTTCGCCGCCGACTACCCCGGCTACGTCGACTACATCAACTTCGCCACCGACACCACCACCCTAGAGGTTCTGACCGGCCCCAGCGCCGCCATCCCCGAGCCGGCGGGGCTGAGCCTGATCGGTCTGGCGGTTCTCTCGTTACGTAGGAAGAGAAGCTGATGACACACGCAGGCCTTTTCTGGAAAGGAGACATGGCAATGCGGTACGGCAAGATTGTGGCAACTGGCTTGTGCGTTGTGTTCCTGGCCGCGGCAGCACAGGCGGGCGTGGTCCAGCTCGGCGAGTGGACGGTTGATCAGGACAACTACAACGACACGCTGGCGCCGAACGCGAACTACGGCAACAGCGACGCCAAGCGTGCCGCCAAACACCGGCAGGAGACCACCTGGTATGGCGACTGGAGCGACGCCGACCTGACCGACCTGGGCAACCAACTGGCCACGCTGGCGAGCGGCGGCGGGACCTACGGGACCGACTACTATGTCGAGTTCCGCACCGCCACCAACGACTGGGGCATGCACGGCGGCGCCAGTTTCGTCCCGGAAGTCGCCGCCTTCATGTCTGCGGTCGATTGGACGGAGACGGGCGCCACCAACAACGTGGCGTCGCCTGGCGTGTCCTGGGCGACGCCCGGCTACGCGTACGTCACGTTCTGGGGCCTGCCGGAGATCATGAACACCGCGCCGGTGGTCGGCGGCTGGGGCACGGCGTCCACGGGAGGTAATGTCTCGTGGAACACTGCGATGCTGGACCAGGCGCTGGTAAACGCGCTGCTGAATGATCCCAACTGCCGCGGCCTCCGCATGGAGGACTACATTGCCAGCGGCTGGTTCAACGACGTGAACATGGCCAAGGAGCGGTGGGGCGGCGCCGGCGCGGCCCGGCTGGTGCTCTTCTTCAGCGAGCCCGTCCTGCCCATCCCCGAACCGGCGGGCCTCGGGCTCATTGGGCTGGCGATGCTCGGCTTGAGAAAGAGGAGAAGCACCTGAATGACGCGAAGAACGGCGGCCCGGACGCCATTCTTCTAAGGCGTTCGCCGAAGGCGAACGGCCCCGCGCGGCGCCCCTCGCGGCGGTCACAGCCGCTTGGGATAGCCCTTTCCCGCGGTGAGCTTCTGGGCGAGACGCACCACGTCGGGGTTCGGGTCGTACAGAGCCAGCTCGAAGACCCCGCGGTGCTCGGCGGGATCGAGCGTCGACAGCACGGCGGCGGTTTCGATGCGCACGCACGGCTCGGGGTCCTTCAGACCGCGCGCGAACCACCGGGGAGCATCGTCCTCCGAGAACTTGGCCATCGCGGCGATCGCCGCCGCCCGGACCCGCTTGTTCTCCGACCGCGCCAGCGGAGCGATGACCTCGCCGTCACCCTCCTCGGACCGAAGCATCGTGTGGAGCGCCGCCACCCGCACGTTCGCCGACTTGTCGTTCAGGTACATCACGCACCACTCGAAGAGATCCGGGTCCTCCATGTCCGCCAGGATGGCCAGACCGCGGATGCGCCGCTTCGGCTTGGGGTCCGCCAGCAGGGTCAGCGCCTCGTCGTCGCGCGGGTCGGGCTCGGGCGCGTCCATCCCTGCGGCCACGTCGATCTGTCTCACCCGGCGATACGCGCGAAGGCTCTTCGGATCGACCTCGACCCCTTTGAAATGCTCGGGCAGCCATTGCCGCGCCATGTGCAGGAGTTCGCGCGGGCGCAGCCGGCCGCGCGGCTGGGACGTGACGCGGTTCATCACCCACCGCGCCAGCCGCTCGATCCCCGGATCGCGGCGGCTCGCGCCCTTGTGCGGCTTCAGCCCGAGCAGGTGGTTCACCCACGCGGCGAGTTCCTCCGGGGTCATGGGCTGGCCCACCACGCTCGGATGCGACCGGAGCACGCTGACCGGAATCGGTGCGTCGATGGCCAGGATGCCGTTGTTGTAGCGCACCCGCTTCTTGCCAAGCCGCTCGCGGAGCTGGCTGATGTTGATGTCGCAGGTCAGCACGACCGGGCGGTCGCGGGCGCGGCGGGCCTGCTGCCGGGCGCGGCGGAGCGCATAGCCCCGGCCCTTCGCGAACCAGACCCGGCGCGACGGCTTCCTGGGCAGAAAGCCGACCTCGCAGATCCGCTCCGCCCGCCGGTGGGTGGTGCCGTGGAATACGATCACCCCGCAGCCCCCTGCGAACGGAACCGGTATGTGACGGGCGGGACGAGTTTCTCGAAGCGAGTTCGGGCCTCCGGGCTGAGGCACCGGAACGCCTGCGGCGAGAGGGTCACTCCGCGCCGGCCGAGCCGTGCCGCGATGTTCACCGTCTTGCCGATCACGTCGAACCGCTCGGCACCGGGCGGGCCAAAGCTCCCCGCCAGCACCGGGCCGACGTGCACGTTCACGTTCAGGTACGTGTCGAAGCCGAACTCCCGGGCGCACGCCCGCGCCTCCTGCGCCAACGCGCACAGCGCCAGGATCGCCGGCTCCGCCGATTCCACCGGGAAGACGGCCAGCCCGGCGTCGCCCATCAGCTTGACGATGCGCCCGCCCGCCGGCTCGACGTGCCGCGCCGTCAGCGCGTAGAACGCCTGAAAGAAGCCGGCGACGCGCGCATCCTCGTCGGCGGACGACCACTCGGGAATCCGAGACAGGTCAAAGAACGCCACGCCCAAGGTTTCGGTTTGACAGTCCGGCGGCAGCGCGCCGCCCCGTGGGGACGGATGATCCGGCATCGACTTACTCCTGATCATAAGGCATATAACGTTGGCCTCGCGGGCAACGCTCGCCCGCGATCCAACATGTACCACTCAACTACGTGACACGCGGAAAATCAAGCGCAAAACGGAAGGGGCCACCCACTCGCACCGAACTGCTAGCTGCCGAGCGTGGCCTTGGCCCTTCGGATCTCTTCGACGATGGGCAGCTTCTGCGGGCATTTCTCCGCGCACAGGCCGCACTCGGTGCACTTCCCGAGCACCTCTGCCAGCGTCCGCCCGCTGCGGCTGTACCGCGTGGCGAGCCAGTGGTTGAGCTTCTCTTCGCTCATCGCGTACATCGAGAAGTCCCGCATGAACTCCATGAACTGCGTTGGATTGAACTCGTTGGGACAGTCCTTGCAGTAGCCGCATCCGGTGCAGAAGTTCCCCTTGGTGAACTCGACGCTGTCCATGCGGTCGGCGAGCATCCGGCGGTATTCCTCGGTGAGCTGCCCGGGGTCTTCGAGCGCCCGGGTATCTTCGTCGACCTGCTCGGCCGAGCTGAGGCCGACAAGCGACGTAGTGATGTTCCGGTTGGCGAGCAGGAACCGAAGCGCGCCGTAACACGGCCCGGTGCTTTCACGGCGGAGGAAGTCGAGCCTGCGGTCGCCGGCCATCGCCAGCACGCCGCCGGCGAGCGGGTTCATTATGATGATCCCCACCCCGTGCGCCGCGGCGTAGTCGATGAGGTCCTCCTGCTCGCGCTTCATCAGGTTGTAACTGATCGTCGCCGAGATGAACTCACCGGTGTCGACCGCGGCCTTGAATCCCTGGGGCGAGCCGTGGAAGGTGAATCCGAGGCCCTGCCGGACCAGGCCGTCGCGCTGAGCCTGACGCACCCCCTCGATGAAGCCGCCCTTCCTCACGGCGCTCCGGACGTCCTCAACCGAGCTCAGCCCCCAGATCTGATACATGTCAAGGTAGTCGAGGTCGACCTTCTTCAGCGTCTTGCGGATGGTCCTGAGAACTTCCTTGGCCGACGGGACGCCCGCCCAGTGGGACTTGGAAGAGAAGAACATCTCTTCGCGGCGGCCCCGGATGGCGTTGGCCGTCCAGATGTCGCTCTTGCCGCCCACGTAGCCGGTCGAGGTGTCCACGTAGTTCATCCCCAGGTCCATACCCCGGCTGACGATGTCGTGGCAGTCTTTCTCGTTCATCCACCGCATCGAGCCGAAGCTCAGGGCGGAGATCTTCAGCCCCGAGCTGCCCAGTTCGTGATAGATCATCCGCCGGCTCCAGTTATCGAGCAAGCTGTGTCTCGCGCCCATTGTATCGGCTGGGAACGATAAGTCACGGCGCTTGCGGAGAGGGAATTATCTGTCGGGCTGGGGCGGCGCCACGGTGACAGCCACCTTCCCCTGCGCGGCGTAGCCCAGCTTCACGCGAACGACCCGGTAGCGAAGGTAGTCCGCGATGTAAACCGCCTCGTCGGACGCGGCGACCACGGTCGGCCAACCCAGCTCCACCCCCGCCTGCTCGTCCGGCTTCCCGCGCCGCCCGACGAAGAGGATGGTGTTTGCGTTGGTATCGATGATCTCGATCCGGCCGAACACCGCGTCGGGGATGAACAGTCGGCCGTAGTCGTCGAGATCGAAGCGCCCGTTGCGGCACGAGCATCCCGGCCCCCCGTGCTTGTCACTAATGCGCGAGAGCATCGGCGAGTAGCCGGGATGCACCCACTGGGCGCCCTGCGCGACGAATGGAACCGGCTTCCGCGCGCCCGGCACGACGAGCTTCCCGGTGGGGTCGGGCTTGATGATGCCGCCCTCCGGCCCGAACTTCACGATCGAGCCGTAGAGGCGCGGGAACAGCTTCCGGGGTCGCTCGGGCATCTTCGCGGCCAGTTCTTTCGGCGGAAGCGCGCCCCGCGGCTGGATCGTGCAGCCGACATACACGTTGCCCGCTCGGTCGACACGGAGCCCCGCAGCCAGCGCCTTGATCTCGATGAAGCCGTAATCCTTGATCCGGCCGTCGGGGCCGATCCGTGTGACCTGGTTGGAAAAGGCGGTGTGCGGGATGTAGTGATGCACCTTGTAGATGTCGCCGTCGAGGCCAACGCAGATGCCACGGTGCGGGTTGCTGTGTGCGCCCCATAGCTCGGGGATGAAGTGGCGCCCCACCGCCTTGAACGAGACCGGCTTACCCGTGCGCTCGAACCGCCATACTTCGTTGGGGCCGGTCATGTAGAGCAGGCCGTCGCACCGCGCAGGGAACAGCTCGCCGGTCTTCGGCGCCTTGTAGACTCCGGAAAGCTTCGTCCCCTGCGGCTTCAGGTCTCTCAGCTTCTTCCCGGTGCGGCCGTCGTAGACGTAGCGGGTCTGAACGTAGACCTCTTCGCGCTCGCGGTCGACGCTGAGGTAGTTCATGTTCCCGCGGCTGAAATGGCCGAGCGTCTTGCCGATGTTCGGGCTCGGCATATTGTCGATGTCCAGCCCCTTCTCCGTCGGCGTCGGGTCCTGGTACCACCAGTTCTTCTTGTCGATGGGGATCGCGAGATGGAACCGCGCCGTCAGCCCGAGCGAGACTGCGACCTTGTAGCGGCCGGCTTGCACAGGCGCCCCGAAGTCGTCCGCGTGATCCCAGGTGATCGTTTGCGCCAGCTTGTTCTTCTCGAACGGCGCCGGCGGGTTCGGCCCGAGCACCCCGCCCGCCAGATGACGGACGACCTTGTCCTTCGCGTCCGTCACAGAGACGACGACGTCCGTCGGCACGGACACCTCGAACGACACCTGCGTTCCGTCCTTGCCCGGCCGCGCGCTCGGCCTCTTCACGAAGCGCGGCACCACGCCCGGCCTCCGCACGGGCGGCGTCGAGACCACCCGCGGCGTGCCCGTCGGATGCTCCGGCCGCAGGTCGGCCCAGTATTCCATCCGCGGCCGGTCGAGCCGCTTCACCGCTTTCGCCAGCATGGTCTTGTACCTGTGCCAGATGCTGGTCTGGGTGCCGAGCAGCCCGGTCAGCCGCGCCCCGCGCCCCGCGACCAACTGGTTCTCGATCGTGCCCGCCTCGAGCTGCAGGTGGCCGAACGACTCGGGGAAGACGAGCTGCACCCATCCGCGGCCCGCCGCGTAGGCTTGGTTGTTGGGATACGTCTCGAACAGCGGCTTCCACGTGGCCATGTGGTCATACTGGGGCTTGATGCGGTTGCCGACCACGTTGGCCATGCCGGTCCAGTAGACGCTGAACTTGTGCTTGCCGCGCTCGTCGCCCCACTGCAGCCGGCGCAGGTCGAAGCCGATAGTCTTGGGAAACCCGTCGCCGGGATGGCGGAGCATCTCCTTGAGCGGGACCTTCAACTCGACGGTCCACTGCTTCTTCGCCTTATCCATTTTCGCCGCGGCGGTCGCGGCGGGCAGTGCGAGGTCACGCAGGACAAGGTCGTAGCGGTGCGGCCAGGTGAAGCACTTGAAGAGCTCGCCCGCAGGATTGACGAAGAACATGTAGTAGTTGTAGAAGCCGAAGCGGCCCATGTCGATGGCGACGGCCACATAGTCGCCGGCCATCACGTGCGAGTTGCCGCGGCGTTTGTACTTCTCGTTGCGGTAGATCCACGGGCCGTCAGCGTGGGATTCGACGCAGCGGAACGCGACGTAGAGATGCTCTTTGTCCGTGACGACGCGCGCCTCGGTCGCGTCCTTGGGCTTGTCGCCCTTGTCGCGTCGGGCCTGGTCGCAGTAGCCGTCGAGCTTCAGCGTGAGCGCCGCTTCCCAGGCGGCATCGCCCAGCGCGCCGTCCACTGCCGGCCCTTTCTCCAGCGCGCGCACCTTGGGCAGAACGGTCTCTGCGGCGCGAGATACGGCCGTCACGGCGAGGACAAGGCCGGCGAGCACAATCCAGCTCTTCAGCTTCAGCATGCTGGGCCTACTCCTTTCCGGCCGGCTTTGCGCCGAGCTCGTGGGCGCCGAGGTCGGGCTTGTCGCCGCGCGGGGCGCCGTCGATGTCCGTCTCGACCTCCTTCACTTTCTCCGCCTTGTCGATGGCCTCGGCCGCCTTCGCCGTCAGCCGCAGGTTGCCGTTCTTCGGATCGACGAAGTATCCCGGCGCGAACTTCTCCAGGTTGTTCTCGACCTTGATCGTGCCCGTGTGCTTCTCGATGCGAATCTTCCGGCCGCTCACGATGTTGTTCTTCACGAGCAGCCCGTCGTTGTCCTGCACGATGCGTATCGCCCGGACCGTGCGGTTCCTCAAATCGTGTATAGTGTTGTTCAGAATCTTGCAGTCCTGGGTGAACTCGCACAGGATGCCGTTGTCCTGGCTCGTGTTGCCGGGGATGGTGATGAAGTTGTTCCGCACGATCATCCGCGTGTCGTGGATCGGCAGGATGGGCTTGCCCGTCGTCTTGTCCTTGGCGCGGTGCCCGTTGCCGAGGCAGATGCCCCGGTCGCAGTTGATGAAGATGTTGCCCTCGATGAGGCAGTCGGTCGTGTCGTTCCACATGAAGATGGCGCCGCGGGCGCCCCACGTCTTGCCGTGGATGTTGATGAACACGTTGTTGCGGATGACCCAGCCCTTGGCGCCCATCACGTCCATCCCGCCGACGTAGTTGAAGCCGAAGTTGCCGTGGCTGTCCTCGTAGGGGTCGTCGCCGCGCCGCTTGGGCCGGTCGTTGTACATCAGGCAATACTCGACGCGGCAGTCGAGCACGTGCTGCGTCTTTCCGTCCTTCATCGGGGCGCGGACGCCCTTCACGTGCCGCTGCCAGACGTTGTGGGTGACGCAGTTGTAGATGCGGATGCGATGCACCTGGATATTCGAGTTGATCTTGATGCCGTTCTGGCGGACGTTCTCGACCATCACGTGGGCCAGGGTACAGTCGGTCGAGCGCGTGAACGCCACGCCCTTGTTGCCCCCGTTGAAGTCGAAGCGGCACTTCCACGGATCGCCCGACTCGCCCCGGATGGTCACGTTCTTCTTGCCCACCACCATCAGCGGCCGGCGCGACCGATACACACCGTCCGCGGCCAGCACCGTCCCGCCGTTCTTGACCCGGCGGACCGCGCCGTACAGCTCGCCGACCGTCTTGACCTTGATCACCTCGCCCGTCGGCTCGGGCAGCGGCGGCGCTTTCGGATACCACGGCTGCTTGAGCAGCGCCTCCGGAACCCCCTCTTCTTTCTTCTCCGGCTCCGCCGCCAGCGCCATCGACACCGCCGACATCCCCACCACCACAAGTACCGCCAAAAGTATTCTGGTATCCATCAGACCGCGGCTCCTTTCCCACTCCCCCGCAACAGTGCTGGCCGGTCCGGTCCCCAGCGTCATTATGGGCAAATCCGCCATTGCCCGCAAGAGCTTTCGCACACGCCACGGTGGCTCGGGGGTGGGAAAAATCTGCCCGGCTGGGCATTTTTTCTGCACCGGGGCCATCTTTGGGCGTCAGAGCTTCGCGGAGGCCGATGGGAGCGGGGGGACGTGTCAGCCACGGCGAGGGCGCCGGTCGGTGACGGGCGTGCGCGCGGGCCGTTCTTGTGGTATACTCTCCATAGGCGGCGGCAACGAGGGCGACAACTGGGTGGTGCTCCTCCGAAAATGCCGCAGAAAGCGCGGCCGCCCTAGAAAGAACCGGGAAAAACCAGGTGACTGTCCCCCTGCTCGAGATGAACTCGCGCAAGGAATGGGCTGCGTTCCTCCTGTTGGTGGCGGTGTGCGGCTGCTCGGAGACGAAGGCCCCGCTGCCACTGCATGAAGCGGCTAAGGAGGGCGATGTCGCCGCCGTGGCGGCCGCCATCCGCAAAGGCGCCGACCTCAACGCCTGCGATGAATATGACCACACGGCCCTGAACTGGGCGGCGGGGTTGGGGCACAAGCAGGTTGTCGAGTTGCTTCTTAACGAAGGAGCGGAGGCCAGCGCGCCTGGTGGAGCGGATCTTCGCCCGCTCCACTTCGCGGCCGGACTGGGCCACAAGGACGTCGCTTCGCTACTGTTGGCGAAGGGCGCCGCCGTAAGCTCACGGACTACCGCTGGCGAGCCCCCCCCTGCACCTCGCAGCCATGCACGGTCACACGGACTTGTTGGAGTTGCTCCTTGAGGCCGGCGCGGAGATCAACAGCAAGACGAAGACAGGGGCGACCCCGCTGCATTGGGCAGTGGCCCACGGCCAGCAGGCGGCGGTCGAGCTGCTCCCAAGAGTGGGGCCGACGTCCACGCGACGTACGGTCTCAACGAATCTTCGAGCCGCACGCTTACGGAGAGAGAAGGGAGCCGAAATCGGTTTGGGATATGTTTGGGAATGGGGCGGCAAATGACGGTGTTTCTTGCCGTTTTCTGGTGGATAAGGCTAACAAAGGTCAGCGAGATGTCGTCCGTAAGTCCCTGTGGCATAAGGAACTTAATGGTGGGCGATACTGGACTCGAACCAGTGACCTCTACAATGTGAGTGTAGCGCTCTGCCGACTGAGCTAATCGCCCAAGCTATTTGTTTGCAGTAGCTTACGCAACCTCCTTTTCGCTCTCTGGATCCGGTGCGCACTTCCTGCGCACCACTCGCTCGTGCGGGAGTGCCTCAATTGCGTCTTTCACTGCCCGGCCCAGCTTGTCGACGGCGGCCTGCCTGTCCTGAGGGAGACTATGCGTATAGTGGAACGTCATGTCCCTGCTCGCGTGTCCCATCAGGGCCTGCACCGCGCCGTGCGGCACGCCAAGCTAGTCAAGCCAAGAGGCGAACGAGTGCCGCAACGAGTGCAGGCAGATTCCAGCCTCCGTTATGGTAGCAGCCTTCATGCACGCTGTCAACTTATGATTCAGGTTGTGTGTCGTGCCAAAGCGATTATGTCACCCCTTAACGCCAAAGGGAAAATGTCACCGTGTTTCTCCCGAAAATCCGTCCGCCGTCATATTACTAGACTTACAGCGATGTGCAAGTATTCTCACGGGGCTGTTGCAGCACGGATCCGGTACCTGAGAGATGACAGATGTTGGCTCTCCATGTCTTGTTCGGCCTTCTGCGCCTCTTTCTCTCAAACAAAGCCGCCCTGGTCGCCGAGAATGTTGCCTTGCGCCAGCAACTGGCCGTGCTTCAGCGGAGCGGCCGCCGACCGCGGCTCAGGAATTGGGATCGGGTCTTCTGGGCGTGGCTGTCACGGCTCTGGAAGGGCTGGCGTTCCGTGCTGGTCATCGTGCAGCCGGACACCGTGGTCCGGTGGCACCAGGCTGGCTTCCGCCTTTATTGGTGCTGGAAGTCGCGGACGACGATTGGCACGCCGAGGAAGAGCCGCATCATTCGAGACCTCATCCGCGAGATGTTCCGCCACAATCCTACTTGGGGTGCCCCGCGCATTCGCGCCGAGCTGCGCCTGCTCGGATACGAGGTGGCCGAATCGACCGTGGCCAGGTACAGGATCAAGCCACGAAAGCCGCCGTCGCCTGGTTGGCGCAGCTTTCTTGCCAACCACGCCGACCAGATCGCGGGCATCGACTTCTTTACCGTGTACACGATCACGTTCAAAGTGCTCTACTGCTTCGTGGCCCTGAGCCATGACCGCCGCCGCATCATCCACTTGAACGTCACTCCGAACCCGACCGCCGAATGGACGGCACAGCAGATCATCGAGGCATTCCCAGACGACACTGCACCAAGGTTCTTGCTTCACGACTGCGACAGCGTCTATGGCGTGGCGTTTCGCCGGCGACTTGGAGGGATGGGCATCGAGGAAGTCATCACGGCTTACCGCTCACCCTGGCAGAATCCATATTGCGAGCGTGTGATCGGATCGATCCGCCGAAACTGCCTCGACCACATGATGATCTTCAGCGAAGACAGCCGGCGGCGGACTCTTTCGGAATACGTCCGCTACTGCAACGAATCCAGAACGCACACGTCGCTGGAGGGAAACTCGCCGATCCCGCGAGAGGTCGAGCCGCCGTCGAAGGGTCGCGTGATCTCGGTCCCCTTCCTCGGCGGCCTGCATCATCGGTACACGCGGGTGGCGTGAACTACAAATCGGCCCTTGCGCTGAGATTCGCCAACGCTACCGGTGCGCCTGCGCCGCCCCAACTTGTCCACCAACACCTGCGGACCATTGGCTCACGTTCATCCGAGCGCGGCGATTCCGTTCGCTGCACCGGCGCCCGCAGTCCTGCGCAGATGGCTGGCCACGTTGCGCCGCCGTTTTCATCATCGGATTGAATTTTCGGGAGGGACAACGACGACTTCGATGCGCTCCGGCCCGGACCTGGGCGGCTTGCGGGCTTAGTTGTCGAGACGGAGAAAAACCAGTAGACTTGCGGAACTGAGTTACGCGACGAGGCGGACGGACCGGCTTCTGTGGTGGCCAGACAGATTTGCGGTGTATCTTGAGGAGGCGTATGGACATGATGGCGCGACTGATATCTGCGGCAGCAGCGGTGTTCGTGATGGCGGCCTGCGGGCTGGTGTTCGGTGGCGAAGCGCCGAAGCCGGCCGCCAAGACCGGCGAGATCAGGGCTGTGACCGTCCCGGACCGCAAGATCCCCGAGCCCGATGCGCGAGGCAAGCGCTACCCGGTCCCGGCAACCAAGTGGAAGAGGGACCCGGTGCTCTGGGGGTGGACCTGCGAGTTGCCCGACGGCTCGGGCCTCGCGTTCGGCGGAGTCGACCAGACTTCCGAGGACGGCCGACCGCACACCCGCATCAAGGTGGCCGGCGTCTGGAAGCCGATCGTCGAGGAGCTGCGCAAGAACAATCCGCTCCAGAAGCGCTTCGACCGGGTCCGCGGGCTGCGCAACGCCTGCAAGGACACGCTCGCCAAGGCGCGGCACATCTACTTCGAGGGCAAGACGGCCGGCGAGGAGGCCAAGCTGCTCAAGGCCGACGCCGATCCGGCGGTCGAGAAACTTATCGAGGATCTTGCCGCGCTGACCGCCGAGCTCAAGGGGCTGGCTGGACTGGGCGAATACGAGGCCGGGCAGGTCAGGTTCGCCTTGAAGCACCTGGCGGCCGCGGCCGGGCAGGTCAAGCGCTTCGGCGCGAGGACCTCTCCCGAGCAGATGGCCACGATGCGCAGGGCACAGATTGAGCTCGAGCTGGCCGGCGAGGCCTTCGACGCCGAGCCGCCGCCGCGCGCGCTGTGCCGGATTGCCTTCGAGCCCAAGACCAAGCTCTACGTGATCTTCGGCGGCGAGCACATGGACTACGTCACCAACGACCTGTGGGTCTTCGACCCGGCCAGGCGCCGCTGGTTTGAGCGTCACCCCGGGGCCGCCCCCGAGCCCCGCGGCGACCACCACTTCGACGCGCTCGGCGACGGGCGGATCGCGATGCGCGGCGGCTATTGCTACGGCCGCGGCTACGTCCACTCGGGCCCCGCGCGTTGGATTTACGACGTCAAGAAGAACACTTGGACCGCCGATGGCCACCAGGAGAAGACCCATCCCGCGGACATGAGGTCGGCCAGATATTGGCCGCCGGCGGGGCCGGAGAACTTCATGAAGGGTCCGCGACCCGATGCCGCCGCTAACGAGGCGAAGCTCAAGGCCCTGCCCATAAATACTTGGGTTCGGCTCAAGACGCCGATTGCTTTGGGCGGCCGGGACTGGGCGACGTGGGTTTTCGACACCGACCGCGATATGCTCTACGTTTGGGCCGGCGGTCATGTCAGCTACCCAGGCAACGACGTTGCCCGGTATCACCTGGCCACCGACCGGTGGGAGATCAGCGATCCCGTTGAAGTGCCGCTGGGCTGCGCAGGCACGAACGAGCAGTACCCGTCCGGGTTCAACTTCAACCTGCGGCCTTGGGTGAAGAAGCACGTTTGGAACGGCCAGGCATACGATCCGGGCTTGAGGAAGATGGTCATGGCCAGCGCGAACGACGCCAAGCTGGACCCGTACTGCTACCTGTACGATCCCGACAAGGCCGACTGGGTTTCGCGCCATCGCCTGCCGGCGGGGATGGGCAACAACGCCTACCACATACAGGTCCGCCACACCAAACACGGGATGCTTGCCTGGTACGGCGCTCAGGCCTGGCTGCTTGATGCGAAGAGCCGGGAGTGGAAGAAGATCGCTGCGCAGGGCAAGATGCCCGGGACCGGCGTGGACAGTTGCGGCATGGTCTACGACCCGAAGCGCGACCGAATGCTCTTCGTGACGCTCGGCGGCTACGGCAAGCCGTACGACGGGCAGATTCACGCGCTTGACTTGAGGACACGCAAGGTCGAAGTCTTGAACCCAGAGGGCATGGGCAAATCGAAGAACTGGCGCATGTTTCTGCGGGAAGTCGCGTATCACCCGGAAAGCGACCTGTTCCTCTGGATCAACCGTCTGAAGATTAATGGAAAGGCTTCGCCAGACCTCTTTCCGGCCTACGATGCGGGCAAGAACCGCTGGGTAACGCTCAAGCTTCCGTTGGATGCCGGGGGTCGCTGGAGAGCCTTCGATACTCCCAACTCAGTATCCAGCTCGGTCAACTGGGATGCGAAACGCGGGCTGTTCTGGGTCGGCGACTCCAGTTGGAACGGCGGCGTCTGGGTCCTGCGCTTTGACCCGGCCAAGGCCGGGATCACGCCGCTCAAGGGCTCTGCACCGCCGCCGGCGGGCCAAAGACAGGAGTAAGCAGACTCCCACGGTCCATCCGATTATGCGTGGCCTCAAGAGCCCTGCCGCATCCCGGAGCGGAATCGGTTACGATTCCGGCCGGGACGCTCACGCGCTCCGCTCCAAGGCGAGCGGCATTTCTGACGCTATGCATAGCAGAACGGCTATGTTCGCGGCCCTCCTTGCGGCTGGCTTGTGGGCCGGCTCGTTGTCCGCAGCGGAACCGCCGTATTCGATTCCCAAGCTCGGAAACGTAACGGCTGTTGGCGCCAGCCGGGCGAACGACGTGGCGGCGGCGGCTGCATTTTTCTCAAGCCCCTCTTGAAACGCCTCCAGGCCAGACCTATACCCGCGGCACGAACACAGCGGCTGGTACAGCAACTGCGGGCAAGTCAGCAGGAGGAGAGTTCACCGCGGGCAGGCGCGGATTGGGCTACTCCGCCTGGAGCGGGCGGAGGGCGGGGTAGAGGCGCTTGTAGGCGGCGAAGCGCTCGGCGTAGCGGGCGGCGCGGTCGGGGTTGGGTTCGATGCGGTCAGTTTTCATGATGAGTTCGTCAGTGAGCTTGCGAACGGGAGTGCCGGTATCGGCGGACCGTGCAAGAAGCGCGGCGCCGAAGCAGCCAGTCTCGGTGATCGCGAGGGTCGTGATCGGCTTGCCGAGCACGTCGGCCTTGAGTTGGACGAGGATGCGGCTCTTGGCGCCGCCGCCGGAGGCGATCAGTTCGTCGGCGCGGATCCCGGATCGTTCCAGGATGTCGAGGTTAAGCCGCATCTCGAACGCGACGCCTTCGAGCAGTGCGCGCATCACCTCCTCGCGCGTCGTCGTCAAGCGGAGACCAAGGATGGCGCCGGTCGTGTGCGCGTCGAAGTACGGCGTGCCGCTCGGGGTGAAGTAGGGAAGCACGAGCAAATCCGTCGGTTCGGCCGGCATTTTCGCCATCAGCAGGTCGTAAGGGTCCGAGCCGGCCGCAGCGGCCTCCTCGACCTCGCGCTGCGCCCACTCGTCCCGGAACCACTTGAGCAGATTGCCGCCGGTCAGGCTGTAGGCGATCGTTGCGTACATTCCCTCGACGGAGTAGTCGTATGTGCAGAGGTTGCATCGGAAAAGCTCGTCGCTGAAGCGCGGCTCATCGAATGCAGGGCAGATGCACTCGACGGTGCCGGTCGCGTACATCGCCCGGCCCTCGGTCGTGACCCCCGCGCCGAGCGCGGCGCAGACCTGGTCGTGCCCGGCTGCGACGACCGCGACGCCGTCGGGCAGCGCGAGTTCACGCGCGATGTCCGATGGGATCGTGCCGACAACGGCTCCGGACGGCAGCGGCCGCGCGAGCCTGCCGCGGTCGAGCCCGGCCGCGTCGAGAATCGCGTCGTCCCAGTCGTGTGTCCGCACATTGAACATCATGGTGCGTCCGGCGAGCGGCCAACTGATCGCGGGCTCGAGCCCGAGCCGGAGTTGGAGCAGGTCCTCGAAGCAGTGGAACCGCCGCGCCGCGGCCCACGTCTGCGGCTGGTTCTCGCGTAGCCAGAGCAGCTTGAACAGGGCGAACATCGGGTGGGCGGTGTGGCCGGTGGCTTGGTAGAGCTTCTCGCGGCCGAACTCGGCGCTCCAGGTCTCGGCGATCAAGGCGGCGCGCGCATCGGACGAGACCATTGCGTTCCCGAGGAATTCGCCGCCCGCGCCGACGGGCGTGAACGCCTCGCCCTGGCTTGAGATGCCCAGTGAGCGGACCGGGTCAGCAGCGGCCGCCTCGGCCGCTTCGCGGATGACCGCGAAACACTTCGCGCACACGTCGGCCGATTCGAGTTCCGCCCAACCCTTGTGCGGGGCGAGCAGCGGGTACTCGCGGTAGGCGAGCGCGACTTGCCTGCCGCTCTCGTCGAACACGACCGCCTTGCAGCCGGTCGTCCCCACGTCGACGCCCATGTAGCTCATGCACGAACTCCGCGGATCGGGCCGCCCAGACTGCCGGGCTAGAGGAGAGTCACGTCGTAGCCGAGATACCGATCGAACGCTTCGCGAACAGGTTCGAGCACGTGGCCCGGGGTGACGCTCGTGTGGTGGCGGTAGCCCGCGTATCCGATGGTTTGAAGCGCATCCTGAAGGTTGTTGATTTCGGCGACCCCGGCGCAGCCGAAGAAATCGTCTGGGATCGGATCGTCCGTGAACCGGCCCCGTCCGAGATAGAACCTGAGCGTCCCGGCCTCGGTCAGCAGGCTGCCGAAGGTGAACGGGGTCGGCGCGATCCGTCCGACGTTGCAGCCGTAGCCGCGGCCTTCGCCGACGGCGTTTGCGAGGATCGCATGGTCGACGACCTGCCCCTTCGCGGTCATCATGCTCTGCGGCACCGGCCCGCAGTGGAACAGGATACACTTGTTGTCCTCTTCCGCGTAGTTGTTGTTCCAGTCGAGACACGTGACCACGTTGCCGGAGGCCATGCGGAGCGCGGCCATGCAGACCGCGTTGCCGACGTCGACCTCGCACGCGGCGGGGATGCCGCGGTCGTTCAATTCGCTAAGCAGGATGCACGGCGAGATGCCGAGAAGCGACTGCATCTCGAGCCAGCAGCGGAGCGCGATCGCGTCGAGCCCATGCTCGTCGATCATCTCGTCGAGCACGACGCCCAGCTTGCAGAGCGTGCCGAGAGCGGCCTTCGGGACGCCCTTCCACGAGGAGTATTTCGTGAGCTTCGCAGCCTTCGCCTTCACGTCCCTGCTACTGTCCTTGAGTCCGTCCATTCGAGCGAAGACGCCGGAGAGGTCGAACGTTTCCATTGTGATCCCGTGTCGCTGGAGCGCGACCTCGTCGATGCGGACGGTCTTGAACTGTGTGGTTCGTGCGCCAATCGCGCCGACGGTCAGGCGCTTCATCCCGTTGACGACGCGGCAGACGCGGTCGAAGCAGTCGACTTGTTCGGCAAAGCGGGAGCTGTTGACATGGACGGTGTGCGGCTTGAGCGCGGTAAACTTGATGCCGTACTGGCAGAACAGGTCCATGATGGAGAACTTCCCGCAGAAGGCGTCGCGGCGGACTTCCGGCGCCATTGTGTCGAGTTCGTCCGGGAAAGCTTGGATCAGGATCGGCACGTCGGCGTCGTTCAGTGCCGTGACGGCGCCGGTCTCGTCGCCGAAGTTTGGCAGGCAGAGGATGACGCCGCCGAACTTGCCGCGGCTCTTGCGGAGGAACTCCCGGTACTTCTCGCCCTCGGCGGGGGTCTCGACCGCGCCGTGGCGGGTAGCACCAGCGTCGAGCATGAGTGTCTTATGGCCGAGCTTCTTGAGCGTTTGCGACAACTCGCGTCGCGCGCCGGCGATGAGCGACGCGGGAAAGAAGCCGCGGTTGCCGAAAAACAAAGCGAACGTCGTCTTCTCCGTCTTCATGACTCGCTCTCCTTCACAATGACTCGCTCTCCTTCACAATCCGGTCCGCTGAATTCTCGATTTCGAGTTCCTCGCGAACGATTCTCAACACCGTCTCATAGACGGTGGCCTGCGCTTTGTCAACCGATTCGACCCGGGCGGCCTCGTACGGCTGACGGATGGCAGTCGCGATGTTGATCTTGGCGATGCCGTGCCGGATCGCCTCGTCGATGTACTCTTTCCGAATGCCCGTGCCACCGTGGAGCACGAGCGGGATGCCGGCGGCCCGCCGAATCTTGTCGAGATGCTCGATGTTGATCCGCGCCGCGACTTTCTTTTCATGCCTTTTCGCGGCCGAGATCGCGCCGTGCACGCTGCCGACCGCGACGGAGAGCCAGTCGGCCCCGGTCTGCTCGACGAACCGCCGTGCCTCGTCGGGGTCGGTGAAGCCTCTTCCGCTGGCGAACAACTCCTCGTACGGCGGCATCGGCCCGGCCTCGTGGCCCATAACCGCGCCGAGTTCGGCCTCGACCGGCACGCCACAGGCGTGCGCCATCTCGACGATGGCCCGTGTTGCTGCGACGTTCTCTTCGAACGGCAGCCGCGAGCCGTCGACCATCACGGAATCGTAGCCAAGCTCGACCGCCTCGCGCAGGATCGCATCGAAGTCGACACGGAGACCGTCTTCGTCGATCACGGGCGTGTGGTCGAGGTGCAACCGGGTGAAGCGTCGGTCGCCGACGCGCTCGTATTCATCACGGATCGCTCGGAGGCCCTTCGCGTCGAACTTTTCCCATTCGAGCCGTGCGACCATTACCAGACCGAAGGCGTTTGTATCGCGCAGCGCCCGAACGACCGGCTCCATCATCGGCAGGTACGGGATGTTGAATCCCGGGATGACCGTGCCGGCCTTGTACGCGTTTTCCATCAGATCGAACATGTTGGCATCCATCAAGGATCAAAGTCTCAGTTTCCGGATCCGCAACTGCTGCCTTCGTGTTGCACTTGGCGGTGGCGAGCCGAAGCTCCACGGATGGAAGTCCGGTTCGTCGCACAGCAGGCCGGCGTGGCATGCAAGGGTAAACGGCCCCCGGTTGTTGTACCACCCGCCACGTCAGTGCCCGGGCTGTATCGCCGCCGGAGCCGGGGGGGGCTCCAATGCACTGTGTGGCCGCACGTGGTTATACTCCTGCCGCCACCGCTCGGTCAAGACGCTGGCCTCCAACAACCGTGTCGAAGATCTCGCCGTTCAACAGCTCGTTTCGCAGCTTGCGAATGATCTGCTCCGGCGCGTATACGCTGTGACGTGCTACCCGACAACGTGAACCTGGGACAATGGGCGGAGTCGGGGTCTGGCTGTTGGGGTCGCCGAAGGCGCGATGTCCTTATTCGGCCGGCTTTGGGTCGGTGAGCGGGACGAAGGGTTCGGCGCGGTCGAGATCGAATCGGTAGCTCTGCTGTGTCGGGCGGAAGTCCCGCAACTGCGAAATGAGCATGGTGAGCAGGCGGCAGCCGGAGGCGACCCGTGAGTTCTGGCTCTTGGTGCCTTCCCGGACCTGTCTCAGTGCCGGCTTGCCGATCTTCACCAGTGCGTATCGGGCGGCCTGACGTTCCTGGAAGTTGTCGCTGCCGAGTTTCTCGATGAGCGCGGCGACCTCGGCCCGGAACTTCGCCGGCTTGGGCCGGTTGGCGCGTTCGGCACGACGCTCGCGTACGGTGGTCTTCGTTCGCTCCCACGCGGCGGTCACGTCGTTGGCGAACTTGGTCCGCCGGCCCTTCTTCATCTCGGGCGGGTACTCCCAGATGGATTTGATGTCGCAGGCAAATAGCGCACTGATGGCGTGCCAGGATGCGGCGTCCACGTTCTGGCTCAGTCCGTGTTGATAGGCCCTTAACCCGCCCAGGAGTGTCTTCACCAGCCCGGGAGGAGGGGCGGGCCGGTCCTTGGCCGGCGTGCTCAACCAAGCTCGGGTCAGGCGATAGGCGGAGCTGAGTTTGACGGCGAAATCGGTGGACTGGTAACCTTTGGCCGGGTCGCGCGCGGCTTCCAGGAGTTTCTCCATGAGCCGCAGGCCCTCTCTGACATGACCGCCGCCCATCGGCGGCTCGCCGGCCAGCCGGAGCTTGCCGTCGGCCCCCTGAACGCACAAGAAGACGTATACCCTCTTGGCGTCGATTTTCCCGAAATACGCCGTCCCATGGACGATTTTCGCGACCTTGTTCGTGTACTTGCCGCGCAGGACTTTCTGCACCTCGAGGTCGATACGGCCGAGGACCTCTTTCTGCTCGATGCTGACACCGGGCTGGTAGGGGAGCTGGTTGATCACTTTACCCGCAAGGACGAGGTCGCAGTGGTCGAGCACATCCTCGTAGGGGATGTGCCGGTTAGACACGGGGAGGGGTTCGCCCTTGCGGGCCACGCCCGCGGCCCTCTTGGCAGTCAGCCTGACCTCCGGTCCCTCGGCTGCGCTCGCCGCAGTCCGGCCCGCCATGCCGGCTGAAACCACCACCGACAGCGCGAACATGAACAGAGTGTCTTTCACGGTTGTCTCCGTGACCCGAACGCGCGCCCGTCCATGTCCCTAGTGTAGTGTGTCATTCTGTTCTTGTCTTATAGCAAGGCGTGACAACGGCCCAAAACGGTGAAA
>CAZDHT010000069.1:0-20851 GCA_964505325.1 uncultured Planctomycetota bacterium
AACCGCGACAAGGTCGAGAGCGTGTTCTACAAGTACAACGGCGAGCCGCGCAAGATCTACCCCGCCGTCGCCGCGTTCAACGCCCTCTTCTCATCGGACGTGCAGTTCGTCCGCGCCTGGCCCAAACGCGATGGCTGCTGGGCCTACTTATACAAGGATGGCAAACGCCTCATCCTCGCCGCCTGGCAGCCGAAACAGGTCAAGCCGATGCAGCTCGTCACGAACAACCCGAACGTCAAGCTCATCGACCTGATGGGGAATCCGATAAAGGGCAATGCCGCGTCGCTCTCCAGTTCGCCCGTGTTCGCCGTAGCAACGGGCCTGAAACAGGCCGACTTCGAGAGAGCGGTTCTTATGAGAGAATGACGCGCCGGAACGCAAGGGGAGAAAGAACAGGGAGCAGGTGACCCGCTCGATGCTCGGCACTTCACGCGCCCGCCGAATCGGGTATAATCGGGATGGAGTCCTGGCCGGCACGGAGGATGCTGTCACCGGAATGAGCCGCCGCGCAAGAAGCCTGACAGCCGTCTTCTCGCTCGTGTTCCTCCTGCTCGCCACGCCGCGCGCCCACGGCGGCCACCTGGACGAATTCAAGATTAAACGGCAGCAGGTCTTCGAGTTTACCCGCGAGCCGGAAGTGACCCGCAAGGGCGACCGGATTGAAATCCGCTTCGCCTCGAAGGGATACTGCGACGTCACGGTCGCCGTCGAGGACCCGGACGCACGGGTCCTCCGCCACCTTGCGTGCGGAGTGCTCGGCAGAAACGCGCCGGCGCCGTTCCAGAAGAACTCGCTCAAGCAGACCATCGTCTGGGACGGCAAGGACGACCAGGGCAAGTACATCGACGACAAGGACGCGCTGATGGTCCGGGTATCGCTCGGCCTGAAGCCGCGGTTCGAGCGGACCCTGTTCTGGTTCCCGAAGCGGCGGTCTTCGCGCTTCCCGCCGCTGATGGCCGCGGCGCCGGACGGCGTCTACGTCTTTGACGGCGGCAGCTCGCTCGACTTCCTCCGCCTCTACAGCCACGACGGCGGCTACGTCCGCACCGTGTACCCGTTCCCCGCCGACAAGGTCGAGCGCACGAAGGGCCTGCTCTGGCACACGTTTCCCCAGGACGGCAAGCGGTTGCCCGTCAAGTCGAACTTCACGCAGATGACGATGCTGACGTCGGGCACCAACTCGTACAAGGTGCTCACCTACCGGCCCGACCTGAAAGCCTACCGCTCGGTCGTCGCCAACGCGTTCAACGCCCACTACGGCATGGAGGGCGGCGCCGGCTCCGCGATGGCGGTCAACAACGGCCGCATCGGCCTTGTGCATGTTTTCCTTAACCGTCTTGCCACCGACGGCACCACGGGCGGCCTGCCCCTGACCGGGCCGAAGGTCGTTCTCCCCCTCGAGAAGCGCCGGCGGCGGACTGTCGAGGTCCCGCCCCGGAGCGCGGCGCTCAGCCCGGACGGCAAGACCCTGTACTACACCGGCTTCGTCTTTGCCCATCTCATCGGCAAGGCGTCCGCGGACATCATCACCAACAGCAATTGGGACGCCTTCCACGCGGTCATGCGGCTGGACGTGGAAAAGGGGACGGAGCCGGAGGTGTTCATCGGCAGCACCAAGCTGGGGGAGAACGGCTCGGACAACGCGCACTTCAACCTGCCTACCTCCGCCGCCACGGACCGGAAGGGACAGGTGTACGTCTCGGACTACCTGAACGACCGCGTGCAGGTCTTCACGCCGGAGGGCAAATGGCTGAAGAGCATCCAGACGCCCAGGCCGGCGAAGGTGGCCGTCCACCAGCGGACCGGTGAGGTGTACGTGTTCTCCTGGACGGTGATGACCGTATACAGCAAGGGCTTCAGCCGGAAACGCAGCCGGCCGACCCTGACCCGTTTCGGGCCGCTGCCGGCGGCGAAGAAGCTGGCCGCCTACGACCTTAGCACCCAGGGCCTCCCGTCGCGGTTCAACCCTCGGTACGGCACCACGTTCTTCGAGTACTTCGCCGAGCTTGACTCCTGGGCCGCCGACCCCACGTTCTGGATCGTCCAGGAGTGGAGCAAAGACAACGTGATCACCCGCCGCGAGAAGGACTACTCGAACATCGTGATCCTCAGGATCAAGGACGGAAAGCTGAATGTCCTCCGCGACTTCGGCAAGGAGCTCAAGCGGGCCGGCGTGCCCGGCAGGCTGCACGTGTATCATCGCCAGCGCATGTACGTCAATCCCAAGACGGGCGAATTGTACTTGACCGAGGGCGGCGTGTTCAGCACCAAGTCCTTCAGGGAGGCGTGGGTGATCGACCCGGCGACGGGGAAATTCCGGGTCGAGCAGTTGCCGTTCGACGCCGAGGACATGTGCTTCGATCTTGACGGTTTGGCCTACCTGCGGACGATCCCGCTCGTGGCTCGGTACGACGCGGCGGCCTGGCGCGAGGTCCCCTGGGACTACGGCGAGGAACAGAAGAAGGTCTCCACTAGCACCTGGCGGACCCGGCGGACCGCTGACGTGGCGTCCGCGCTGCGCCTTCCAGCCAACGGGGGCTGGCACCACGCGGGGATGTACGTGTCGGCCAAGGGACATCTGGTCGTCGGCTGCAACTACATACCGACGTTCGCCTCGAGAAAAGATGACGCGAACGCGACCGTCGGCGGCGGAAAGTCGTGGGAGCCGAGGGTGTATCCGGGGCGCTCCGTTGCCGGACGCGGCGGCGGCGTGTTCCTCCACGTCTGGGACAAGCACGGCCAGCTCGTCCACGAGGACATCGTCCCGGGGCTTGCCGACAACGCCTACGGGCTCGGCCTCGACTCCGACGACAACGTCTATCTCCTCGCTGCCGCCACGCGCGTGCTCGACGGGGCGCTGTACTTCAACGACATGACCGGGACGATGATGAAGTTCCGGCCCGGACGGGGCAAGATCTACAGCACCTTGAAGAAGGCCCCGGTGACCCTGCCGCAGGGAGCCTACCGCAAACGCCCGTTCGACCTCGAGAACGCGGGGCAAGGCAAAGCGTGGGTGGAAGACGGCGAGTGGATGTACGGCGGCGTCGGCTGGTGCGGGAAGAACCGCGGCACGGGCTGCGCCTGCTTCAACACTCGGTTCGCCTTCGACTACTTCGCGCGCTCGTTCGCGCCCGAGATGGACCGCTACAGCGTGGCCGTACTCGACGCCAACGGCAACCTGATCGTCCGCGTCGGCAAGTACGGGAACGCCGACGACGGCGTCCCCCTTATTCCGCATCCCGAAATCCGAAATCCGAAATCGGTGGGGGGCGACGAGGTCGCGCTGTTCCACGGCGCCTACCTGGCTGCGCACACCGATCGGCGGCTGTTCATCGCCGACCAGGGCAACGGCCGCGTGCTCGTTGTCCGGCTCGGCTACCACGCCAGCCAGAGCGTGCCGCTGAAGGATGTCCCTGACAAAGCCGACGGAGACTGAACGGAATTCGAAAGAGAGGCACCCGATGACGAGGAAAACCGCGTTGATCGCGTCGGCCCTGATCGCCCACTTGGCGGCATCAACTGCCGGCGCCGGAACGCACGAGGCGCCGCTGGCGGCCCGCAAGGCGGCCCACGCCGAGTTCACAGCCAGGCCGGCCGCGGCCAGGGACGGCAACAAGGTCAAGATTACGTTCACGGTCAATCGCCTCACCGACGTCGCGGTGACCATCGAGAACGCGAAGGGCGAGGTCGTCCGTCACCTCGTGGCGGGCTTGCTCGGCAAGAATCCACCGGCTCCGCTCCGGGCGAACTCGTTGGAGCAGAGCGTCGAGTGGGACGGGAAGGACGACGAGGGCCGGCCGGTCACGGGCGCCACGAAGGTCCGCGTCGCCCTCGGGATGAAGCCGACGTTCGACTCGTTTCTGCTCCACAATCCCGACGGCGGCCCGGGCATCCACACCGTCGCCGTCGGCCCGAAGGGCCGCATTTACTGCTTCTACAAGGACCCCACGGCGAACGGGAACCAAGGCGGACTGAAGATCGCGATCCGCGACCGCGACGGCCGCCACGTCAAGCAGTTGATGCCCTTCCCGGCGGACATAGCGTACGAGCGGGTCAAGGCGCTGGGCGTGCTGCGGGACGAGGACGGGCGGCTCGTGCCGCAACTCCACAACTGGCACACACTCAACTTCTACCCGGACACGCAGATCGCTCGGCGGCGGAGCACGTCGCCGTTCGGCCTGCCCGTCGTCGATGCAAACGGGCGGCTCTATTGGATCCTCGGCGACCGGCTGGCGGCGCTCGACCCGGACGGCGGCCTTTCGTATCCCAGCTTCCTTGGGGAATCTGTGACGGCCGGGCTGAAGGGCGCCGGCGTGATCCTTCCGTCGCTGGCCATCAGCGGCGACGGCAAGTATCTGTATCTCTCCGGGCTCGGCAGCGGCAACAAGCGCCAGGGCAAGATATACGTGTACCAGGGCTACCCCGCCGTGCTGCGGATCGACACGGCCACGCGGAAGGCCGAGGTCTTCGCCGGCAAGCCCGGCCAGCCGGGAACTGAGAAGGGGCTGCTCACGCAGCCGCGCGGCGTCGATGTGGTCGCCGGGCTGGTCTACGTGGCCGACGCTGGAGCGGACCGCATCGTGGTGTTCAACGAGAGGGACGGCTCGTTCGTCGGCGACGTGAAAGTCAAGTCACCCCAGACCGTCGACGTGGACCCGAAGACGGGCGCGATCTACGTGTGCTCGTACACCGGCTCGCAGACGGCCGACATGGTCAAGCTGAGCGGCTACGAGAACGGCAAAGAGCTCTACCGCGTCGCCCTGCCGAAGACCGGGCTGAGCCCGAACATGGGGACGCACCGGATCGTCGGCGACTTCACCGGCGAACGGCCGCGGCTTTGGATGCCGGGCGTCCCGTATGGCCGTGGCGCGGCAAGGTGGCTGATTGCCTACGACGACGATGGCAAGACGTTCGGCGAGGTCAAGCTCAAGCTGCGGCCGGGCGCGTGGGCGAACGGCCCGCGTGACCTGCTCGTCGATCGGCACCGTGGTGAACTCTACGTCAAGGCCGGCGTGGAGCACTGGTATCGCTTCAATGAAAAAACGGGCAAGGTCGTGGGATCGGTGAAATTTCGACCGAGCAGCGGCGGGCCGTACATGTCGTGCCACGGCGCGAACCTGGGCGTCGACTCGAAGGGCAACCTGATCACCCACTGCTGGGGGAAGAACCGCGGCCTGATGCGCTGGACCCGCGACGGGAAGGCGCTGAACTGGGACGGCCGGAAGGTCAACAACACGCCGTGGGGCGGGATGATGACGTTCCAGCTCAACTACATGACCCTCTTCCAGGACCAGATCTACATCATCAAGCCGCAGGCCCCCTATTGCCTCCGCGTGCTCGACATGGGTCTGAACGAGAAGCGGACGGTAATCTGGAACCTGAGCAAGGGCAGCATCCCGCGGCTCGACGCGAGGGGCAACATCTACCTGGCCACCAAGATCAAGCCGGTCGACCGCGACACGCCGGCCTTCTTCGACGGCAAGCTGGGGAAGGTGCCGGACTACTTCCGCAACCTCGGCGAGGGGCACTACTGGTATTGTTATATGTATGGCAGCATCGTGAAGTTCCCGCCCGAGGGCGGCGCGTTCGTCTGGTCCGCCCAGACGCCGAAGAACATCAAGGACTTGCCCGACGCGATCCTCAACAAGCCGGCGCGGGAGTTCCGCGACTTTGACCGGGGCTACTACCCGCACAAGACGGGGCAAGTGCTGGGCGCGGAGTGGGTGCGGTTTGGGTTCTGCCCGCACTCCGAGACCTATCCCGCCGGCACGCCCGTCTGCATGTGCGAGGGCGCGGGGTTCGACGTCGATCCCTTCGGCCGTGTGTTCTTCCCTAACCTCGGGCAGTTCCGCGTCGAGGTGGTCGACACCAACAACAACCGCATCACCACGTTCGGTCACTACGGCAACCGCGACAGCGGCTCGACGCGGCTCAACGAGGACGGCAAGGAAGAGGTGATCGTGAAGACGCCCGCCATCCCGCTGGCGTGGCCGACCTACGTCGCCGCCTCGGACACGCACGCCTATGTGAACGACACCATCGGCATGCGCGTGGTCAAGGTGAACCTGGGCTGCGCGGCCGAGGCGACCTGTCAAATCGAGTAACGGAGGGCCGGGGCAATGACGCGGACATTCCGTTGGAGGAGGCACAGATGAAATCGCTGATGGGAGCCGTTCTGTTCGGTTGCTGTCTCAGCTTGCCGGTCGCGGCGGCCACGTACGAGGCGCCCGTCGACGCTCGGAAAGGCGCCGACGCGACGTTCGTCCAGGCCCCGACCGCGGCCAGGGACGGCAACAAGGTCAAGATCACGTTCACGGTCTCGGCGCCGACGGACGTGGAAGTGGCGATCCTCGACGCGAAGGGCCAGGTGGTCCGCCATCTCGCCGCGGGGCTCCTGGGCAAGAACGCGCCGGCGCCGTTCCAGAAGAATTCGCTTTCGCAGGAAATCGTCTGGGACGGTGAGGACGACCTCGGCAAGCCGGCCAAGGGAGCCCTGTTCAAAGCTCGTGTCCGCATCGGGTCGCGGGCGACGCTGGAGAAATACCTCGGCTGGGACGGCAACACGCTCTCACCCGTCGCCAGCCTCGCGGTCGGCGAGAAGGGCGAGCTATACGTGCTGATGCGGTCATGGGTCTCACGCGGCCGGACCGAGCTGCGCGTCTTCGACCGCAACGGCAAGTACCTCCGCACCCTAATGCCCTACTCGGCGAAGACCCCGCCGGAGCGGACGAAGTCCGTCGGCCACCTGATGATCGACGGCCAGCGCATCCCGATCGTGTTCAGCGGCCACGCCCACGCACTGCACCCGCTCGCTATGGGCCTAAAGGATCAGACCATGGCGTGGAACCCGAACGGCCACCTCGTGGTGGTCAGCAGCATCGGCACGGCGTTCGAGCACGGCATCCCGCGCCACCTCCTTGCGTTCCATCCGGAAGGCGGCGCGCCCGACGGCATGCGGTTCGTCGGCCCCGAGCTGCGCACGCCGACCGGCATGATGTGGGGCGTGGGCGACGCCAAGGTCCCCTGCTTCGACCACCTCGCCTGCAGCCCGGACGGGAAGCACATCTACTACGCGCCGTCGACGCACACCTCGCGCCACGCCGTCTTCCGCCTGCACTGGGGCGAGGACAAAGGCTCCGGCGTCGAGGACGCCTTCCTCGGCGAGGACTTCCACCCCGGTCACGACAACACGCACCTCAACGACCCGCAGGGCCTGGCCACCGATCCGACGGGCAACATCTACGTTTGCGACCGCGGCAACAACCGCATCATGATCTTCGACGCGAAGGGCGACTACCTCGGCCAGTTCCCCTGCGAGGACCCGCAGCAGATCGCCGTGCACCCGAAGGGGGGGGTGATGTACGTGGCGTGCCGCCAGCGGCGCCGCGGCGGCCAGCCCAAAGACACCGGCCCGATGTCGATGTCCGAGTACCGCCGCTGGAAGGCGCGGCAAGCGGCGCGCCAGACCAAGTGGCCCAAGCCGCGCCCGCCCAAGCTGCTCAAGTTCTCCGCGTGGAAGCGGGGTGAGAAGCCGGCGGTCCTCGCCCGGCTCGACCAGGGCGTCGGCGTGATTGCGCTCGACCCGGGCGCCTCGCCGCCCAAGCTGTGGGGCAAGTTCGGCCACAGCTCCGTGAAGCCGATCATTGACCGCGGCGGCAAGCTCGAGGTCGGCGGCGCCATCAACAGCGGCAAGGGGCTCTACTACCCCGGCTACATCGTGCCCGACCCCAAACGGAACCGCGTGCTCATTCAAGGCCTGAGCGCGAAGTACACGACCCGAGCGGTGGACCTGACCACGGGCGAGAAGAAAACGCTGCTGAAACGGACGAGCGAGGCCGCCATCGCGCCGGACGGAACGATCTTCGCGACGAGCACGTACCAAAGCAACCTGATGCTTCGGTTCGACCCGGACGGTCGGCCGCTGCCCTTCGTGGGGTCCAAGTCCAACAAGGTTCGCACCCGGCCGTACATGTCGCTCGGGCTCGGGCTTGGCCAGCGCGGCCTGTGCGTGGCGCCGAACGGCGACGTATACTTCATCCGCGCCGCGATGTCGCGCGGTGTGCAGGCGCGCGTCGACGTGTACGGCCCGGACGGTAAGCTGAAGAAGGCGGCGCTGATCGACGGCATGGGGATCGGCGACTGCGGCATCGGCGTCGACGCGCGCGGCAACATCTACGTCGGCGCCAACGTCAAGCCGCAGGACAAGCTCTACCAGACCGGCTTCGAGGGGAAAGTGCCAGCGACCGACTGGCTGTGCTGGGCGCAATGGACGTGGCACTACCGGCCGCGGCCGTGGTACTTCTGCATGCGGAACGAGTACCTGTACCATTGGGGCGCGGTCTTCAAGTTCGGCCCGGAGGGCGGCGCGTTCTACGGGCGCGGGAGCATGATGTACGGCGGCCGCCGCAACCGCGCCCTGGTCGCCGACGCGGAGAACGCGCCCGAGAGCGCGCCCGAGTACCGGTCGGGCTATCTCTACCAGCGCGTCAAGGTGGTCGGCGCCAAGTGGCGCTATCCGGGCATGGGCATCATCCCCAGCTCCGAGCGGCTGTGGGGCGACCCGGCGTGCGTGTGCATGACCTCGCGGCTCGCGGTCGACCCGTACGGCCGCGTGTTCGCGCCGAACGTGTTCCGGTTCTGTGTCGAGATGCTCGACACGGACGGCAACCAGCTCGCCCGGATCGGCAAGTACGGGAACGCGGACGACCGCGGCCCCGAGCCGCACTTCGCGTGGCCGGCGTTCGTCGGCGTCGCCGCCGACAAGGTCTACGTCTCCGACAGCGTGAACCGCCGGATCGTGATCATCGGCCTCGAATATGCCGCCCGGGCCGTGTGCCCCGTGCCCGGATAGGCGAGAGATACGATGACCCACGACGACCTACCCTTGGCTTTCCAGCCTCCGCGCGTCTACGTGCTGAAGGACGCGTGGGACCGGCCGGAGTGCGCGCGGCGGGCGGAACGCATCGCCGAAGCCTGCGCGGGGGCCGAGGTCCGCACGTTCACGTACGACGAGTTGCCGGGCATCGTCGTCGAGGAGGGCTGGGACCACTTTCCCCGGATGGGCGAGTTGGCCGAGGTCCCGCCGCCTATCCCCGTGCTGAGCGTCTTCCGATTCGACCGCGAGGCGGTCCGGCGCGATGAGGAGCGCATGCGTGCCGCGTACCGGGGCGACGGTGGGTTCAACTGGCACCTCGCCGCCGGCGGCGGGGCGTTCCGCTTCTTCTGCTCCGGCCTCAACAAGATTCGGCCCAACCCCGAGCACGTCTGCCGGCCGCAGTGGCGCATCCAGCAGGGCCGCGGCTGCCCGCACCAGTGCGCCTACTGCGCCCTCGGCGGGCACCTGCTCACCAACGTCAACACGGAGGAGTATATCGGCCGTCTCGCCGACCTGCTCGCGCAGAACCCGTGGCAGAAGACGTTCCTCTACGACGACGTGATGGACGTGCCGACGCTCGAACCGCAGCACGACTCGCTCCGGCCGCTGATGCAGTTCTTCGAAACCACCGGCGACCGCTACCTCATCATCCACACCAAGACCGACCGCGTGCGACCGATCATCGACGCCGGCGCACCGGAAAACACCATCATCGCGTGGAGCCTGAGCGGGCCGACGCAGTCGGCGCAACTGGAGAAGATGGCCGGCACGACCGAGACGCGCATCGAGGCGGCGCGGCAGTGCCAGGAGGCCGGGATTCAGATCCGCTATAAGTTCAAGCCGATCATCCCCGTGCCGAACTGGCGCGACGAGGCCGCGTACGCCGTCGACCTCGCCCTCAGCCGCACGCAGCCCGACAACCTCAGCATGACCGCGCTGATGTGGATGGGAATCGAGGACGTACGGGCGTGCATCCCCGATGAGCTGCTCGATCCCGAGTTCGTCCGCGCCGGCGAAAACGCGGATGCACAGACGCGGAGCGCTCGCACCGGGCCGTTCCCGGCCGAATTCCGCGAGCAGATCTACCGCCACTACCTCGCCGAGATTCGCAAGCGCGACCCCGACATCCCGGTGGCGATTTCGACCGAGAGCCTCGACATGTGGAAGAGCCTTGCGCCGGACCTCGGGTTCACGCCGGCGACCTACGTGTGCGGGTGCGGCGCCGGCGCCACGCCGGGCAAGCGCGCGCTCGACACCAGCCCGTGGGACGACGCCCGCAACGCACGTACCTGGGACGGCCGCCCCGCCGTGCCGGGATGCGACTAGCCGGATTCGGTCCCTCTCGTCACTCGTGAAGGGAGTTCAGAACCGGGCGGGTGTCTTGCACGCCGTGCGATCACTCACCAGGCCGGCTGAAGGGACAACTGGCGATGCAGTTGGCACAACTGACTCCGTTGGCGCGCCAGAACGCCAGGCACGTTTCGGGATTTAGGTCTGCTCCCCCGAGCGTCTACTCGTGTCGCAGGGCAACGATCGGATCGAGCCGGGCGGCGCGGACCGCCGGGTACAGCCCGAAGAGGATGCCGACACCGACGCTGATCCCCAGGGACAACACGATCGCGTACACGGGCACGACCGTCGGCATGCCGGCGAAGTACGTGATGAGCCACGGGGTCATCATGCCGACCCCGGTGCCGATCAGCCCTCCCACCGTCGACAGCACCACCGTTTCGATAAGGAACTGGCCGATGATCTGCCGCCGCTTGGCGCCGATGGCCCGGCGGATCCCGATCTCGCGGGTGCGCTCGGTGACCGACGCCAGCATGATGTTCATGATGCCGATCCCGCCGACGAGCAGGCTGATGCCGGCGATGGACCCGAGCACGATGTTGAACGTGTGCTTGGTCGCCTCCGCCTGTCGGAGCAGCGCCAGGGGCACGTCGATCCGGTAGTCCTCCTTCTTGTGAAACCGTTTCAGCATCCACTCGATGGCCTTCGCCGTCGGCCGCACCTGATCGGTGGAGCATACCTGGACCAGGATCATGTGCAGCTCCACCAGTTCGCGCTCGCTGGCCCCCGCGCTGCGGCGGATCGTCATGTCCCCGTATTGCTCCCGAGCGAGGTCCAGTGGGATGTAGGCGTCCACGTGTTGATCGGGGGTCTGGATGCTGCCCCCCGACTGCTCGCTTCGGACGATCCCGATCACCTGCAAGCAGTTTCCCCCGATGCGGATCAGTTCCCCGATGGTGTGCCGCGTCGCGAGCAGTCTGCGGGCGCCGTGCTCCGTCAGCACGCACACGGCCGCACGCTGGTCCACATCTCGTTGGGAGAGCACACGCCCCGCCACGACTCGGCGGTTCACCAGATCGAACCAGCCGGCCGTCGTCCCCAAGACCCGTAACTCGATGGCCCGCTCCCCGAGGCGGCCCTGCTCGCGGACCTGTTTGACCGGCACCGTGCGCTGCACGGCGGAGCTCATCGTCTCGCGGATGCGTTGCTCGTCTTCGTAGAGCAGCCCGTACATGCTCATGAGCACCCGTTCCGCGCTGGCCTGTTCATCCTCGACCGGCTTCGTCGCCCGGAGGATGATGTTGTTGCTGCCCAGCTTGCGGATTTGCCCGAGGGCCTCTCGGCTGGCTCCCTCCCCGACGCCCAGCATCGAGATGACGCTGCCCACGCCGAACACCACGCCGAGCACGGTCAGCAGCGAGCGGAGCTTGTGGACCAGGAGGGTCTTGATCCCCAGCCGGATGTTGCGCGCGATGCGAAGCCGACGCATCTAGTCCCCTCCCTCGATCGCGTCGATGTGCCCGTCACGAAGACGAAGATGGTGCCCGGCGTGCGCGGCGATTTCTGTCTCGTGCGTCACCATCGCGATGGTCTTGCCGCCGCGGTTCAGCTCCGCGAGCAGTTGCATGATCTGTGTGCCGGTGGCGGAGTCGAGGTTCCCGGTCGGCTCGTCGGCCAGGATGACCGCTGGATCATTGGCCAGGGCCCTGGCGATGGCGACACGTTGCTGTTCGCCGCCGGACAGCTCGGTCGGTCGGTGCTCCAGTCGATCGGCGAGGCCGACCATGTCGGCCAGCTCGCCGGCGCGTTGGGCGCTCTCCGCCGAGTCCCACCCGAGGTAGAACAGGGGCAGCTCGATGTTCTCCTGAACGGTCAACTGGGGGATGAGGTTGAAGCTCTGGAAAACGAACCCCAGCTCTCGCAGGCGCAGTTCGCTCAGGGCATCGTCGCTCAGTGCGCCCACGTCTTGGCCGTTGAGGAGGTATCGGCCGTGCGTCGGGCGGTCGAGGCAGCCGAGCAGGTTGAGCATGGTGCTCTTGCCCGATCCGCTGGGCCCCGTAATGGCCCAGAAGGCTCCCTCGTGGATCGACAGGGTGACTCCGGCCAAGGCGGGCACGCGCGTGCCGCCCATGTGGTAGACCTTGTGGACGTCCTGCAGCCGGATGACCGTGCGGCGGCCGGGTGAGTCGCCTCCGGGGCTTGGCGGGGGGCCGGTCACGGTTGCTCGCCTCCGCTCCGCCGCGAGCCGCGCCGGCCGCCTGAGCGCTGGCCCCGCTGGCGCAGCTTCGCGCGCTGCTCTGGGGTGAGGCTCCGGAGCCACTTCCTCCGCTGCTCCGGCGACATGTCTCGCAGTCGGCTGGGGTCGATGCTCGACGGACCGGACGTCGCGGCGCCGGGGGAGCTCGCCGCAGGGGCGGACGTTGCCGCCGGACGGGATTCGCCGGGGCGACGAGGCTGGCTCTCGAGGGGAACGGCGGACGCGGCCAAAGGAGGGGCCATCGAGACTCGCTCCCCCTTCTGGAGCCCCGCAATGACGTGGATCAGCCGGTTGTTGTCCAGCCCGACCGTTACCGTCCGAGGCTCGAACCCGTCAGCCGTCGGTACGTAGACCGCGGTCTCGGTGCCGATCCGGACGACGGCCTGGACGGGCACGTACAACGCGTCTTCGTGCTCTTCCACGAGGACCTCGGCCCGGCAGGTCATCCCCGGTCGCAGCACGTTGGTGTCGCCCTCCAGGTCGATTCTCGTGGTGTAGACTTTCAGGTCCGGGTTCAGCCAGGCGCTCTGAGAGTCCGGGATCACCCCGATCTTCGCCACGCGGCCCCAGAACACCTGGCCGGGCACGGCGTCGACCGTGATCCGGACGGGCATGCCGGCGCTCACCTTGCGCAGGCTCGACTCGCGGACCTTGATCTCCGCCGTCATCGCCGACGTCGTGGGCAGGCGGATCAGTGCCTGGCGTTCGCGCACCTGCTGCCCTTCCGCCAGGGGCTCCACGTTGCCGCGCCGGCGGAACTGGCCCGTGGTCGCGTGAACGACCATGCCGTCCATCGGCGCGACGATCCGGCACTTGGCGAGTTGCGCCTCGATCTTCTCCTGCTTGGCCTTCTGACGCTGGAACTCGGACTCCTTTGCTTTCAACTGCGCCCGGGCCTGGACGAGATCGGCGGAGGCCTTGAGCGTCGTGCGTTTGAGGGCTTCCTCCGACTGTTTCACGTCGCTGTTCAACTTCTCCAGGCTGCGCTGATGGGTGTACTTCTCCAGCAGTTGCAGCCTGCCCTTGGCCAGGTCCAGGGTGATCTGGGCCCGCTTGGCGGCCAATTCGTCCGCCTGAAGCTCCGACTCCGTCACGAAGCCTTGGGCCAGCAGCTTCTTGTCCCAGCGCACTTTCTCGCTCGCCCGCCCCAGCTCTTCCTGGGCGATGGTGATATCCGACTGGGCCTTCTGGGACTCCTGGGGGTATTCGCCTTCCAGGTATTTCCTGAGATCCAGCTCGGCGAAGCGCTGGGCCAGCTTGGCCTGTGCAATGTCACTGTCGGTCTGGCTCTGCGTGACGGCCAGGTTCTCCCGCGCCCCGATGAAACTGGCGTCCGCGTTCAGCACAACGATCTTCTGCTGGTCCTTCTGCTCCTGCAGGCCGCTGGAGTCCAGTTCCACGAGCAGCTCCCCCTTGCGCACGCGGTTGCCTTCCTCGACCAGGAACAGGATTCGGGCCGTTCCTTCGACCTCGCTCTTCAGCACGATCCGCTCGCGGCTCTGGATGGTGCCGGACTCCGTCACGCTGATGGTCAGCGGGCCACGTTGGACCACGGCGGTGGGAATGTCGCTGCCGACGCTCTCGCCGCCGAACCACACCACGTAGACCGCCGCCGACAACCCGGCGGCGAGGAACACCAGCACGATGACCACCGGCCATCGCGATTTCCTTGGGCGCGACGGCGAGCCGCCGCCGCTGTTCGCCTTTGTTTCCACGCCTCGATCCTCTCTAGTCCAGGGTCAGCATGTCGCGTTCTGCCCGCGGCTGCGGTTCCGCTGGCGCTTGGCGCCGGCGCCCCGCAGGAAGAGATCCACAACCAGGGCCAAGCCACCCGATCCAGTCACGGCGTGAGCGGCGCCCCGAGACCGGGTGCGCAGCATCCCCAGCAGGAAGCGGGCCAGGATCTCCGGACGGATGTCGCGGCGCAGGGCGCCTTCCGCGATGCCTCTGCGGATGATCTCCACAGCCGCGGCGTCCAGCCTCTTTCGGTGGTCGTGCCAGCGCCGGCCGAATCCGCCCTTCCGCCATTGCCCGCGCCACTCCTCGGAGTGCATCATTCGGAACAGCGGGCGGCGCTTGCGGAAGAAGGCGCTGATCTGGCGGCAGGTCCTGAGCAGTTGCTCGTCGAAGGGAGCATCCCTGGACGCCGCCTTGAGCAGTACGTCGCACAACTCGTCGAATCCGGCCATCGCGGTTCCGAAGAACAGATCATCCTTGTCCTTGAAATAGCGGTAGACCGTCCCCTTGCCCACTTTCGCCTCGCGGATGACGTCGTCGAGGGTGATCTCGTGGAAGCGCCGGCTGGCGAACAGCGTCTCGGTCGCCCGCATCAGCTCCGCACGTCGGTCTCTCTTGGCCACGGCCCCACCTCGACAGGACCATCGCGAAATGGAACTGACCAGTCAGTTCTATTATCATACCCGTCCTGCCGTTTACTGCAAGGGAAATCATCCGCCTGATGTGGCGGGGACACCCGGGGACCGCGGGGACCTCCCCGGCGTCCGTCGGAGGTCCTCCTTTCCGTTCCAAGGTCAGTTCCGGCGCTGACCTCGTACGGCCAAGCGCGGTCACGCGGTCTTCGCGGCTCTTCCACCCCTGGCGCCTTCGAAGCCTCCGTCGCGAGTGGCGGTGTTGAGACAGCACCATAGGACTCGCGGGATGTCAAGCCTCGCCGCTTGGCAGCCGCTCCTGACGTCTGAACTTACGATTATTGATCACCGGCGCGGCGGCGTGCAGGACCGGAATGGTCCTGCAAATGCTGAACACGGAGAAGTCGCCACTGACACCGACAGGGCGACGCTTGTACAGCGAGGACAGCGCGTGGGCGCATTCCTCGATCAGGTACAGGCCGTGCCGGGCGCAGGGGACCAGGGTCGTCCGGCCTCGCGGAAGCCACGCCGCCCCTCGCGGTCTCGACAATGGCAGCGGCCGCTCAACTCGCGAGGTGGATCTTCTTCGCTTCTTCTGCCAGGGTCTTCAGGTTGGCGTACGGCGCATCGAGCGGCACGGCGCATTCCGGGCCAATGATCTCGATGCGGCAGTCGGCCTTCTCACGCACGTCCGCAACGATCGTCTCCGGCGTGCCTTCGCGGACGATATCGAAGTTGCTCGTCCCGCCCATCAGCGCCAGGCCGCCGCCGGCCAGCTCGCGCGCGGTGGCTGTCGGCACTTTCGAATCGAAGTGGAAACACGGCAAGCCCGTCTGGCGGATGTACCGGATCCGGTCGGAGGTGTCGCCGCAGATGTGCAAGATCAAGGGGCACGGCAGTTGGTCGTTCAGCTCGCGGTGCCGGTCCATCAGGAAGTCGCGGTACATCTCCGGCGCGCACAGGTCGCGCGTGAGGTGGTCGGCCAGGCAGAGGGCGTCGGCGCCCGCGTCGATCTGGGCGCGGCCGAACCGGATGGTCACCTGCATCAGCACGTCCATCGCCTTCCGCACCGTGTCGGGGTCCAGCAGGGTGGCGATCAGGAATTGCTGCACACCGAACACGTGATACCCGAGCGTCCACGGTCCGAAGACCTTGCCGACCACGGCGACCTCGTCATCAAATCGCTTCTTGAGGATGGCGATGGCGTCGAGCGGCACCTTGCAGCCCGGCCGCGAGAGGAGGTCGGGCGGGATGCGGATTTCATCGCCCATCGCGCAGAGCGGATGGCGGGCGTCGGGCATTCGGTCCGGCGCACCCCACTCGACCTGGCAGCCCATGGCGGCCGACTCGTGCCACACGCTGAACAGCGGCATCACGTTGTCAAAGCCCAGCACCGTGTGGCCGGCGGCGGCGAGGCCCGCCATCTTGTGCGGGTCAAGATGCGCTTCCGGGAAGAACACTCCGACCTCGTCCATCAGGTCCATGGTCACGATGGACGTGGCGCTACCCGTCGCCGGGCGACGGCCGCGCTGCCTCGCCAGCGCGCCAAGAAAGATATCTCTGGGCTTGTTCACGGCTGGCTCCTCGCGCGGACGTCAGCTTCGGTCATGCTTCCCCGACAGTGCCAAGAAGGCGCTGCAAGTCTTCTCCGAGCATCGCTTCGATGGCGGGGGTGACGTTCCAGAAGTCCTTGAGGTCCCGGTATTCCCGGACGGCGCCCGCGTGGCCGGGCCTCGGGCCTCGCTCGGCGCGGATCAGCAGGTTCTTCGAGGTGCTGTCGGGCGAGACAAACTCTACCACGCTCGTCCGATAGCCCATGATGCGGAGGACGAGAGCGCGGAACGCGTCGGTCACGATGTCGGCCAGCCGCTCCCGCAGGATGCCGTGGCGCAGGACCGGCCGAAACGGCTCTGCCTCGAGCTGGTGATGAAGTTCGTGCTGGCAACAGGGCGCGGCGAGGATCACGCGGCTCTTCCACCGGATGCCCTGGGCGATCGCCTCGTCGGTCGCCGTGTCGCACGCGTGCAGGCTCAGGACAATGTCCGGCCGCTCGGCTGGCTCGAACTCGGCGATAGTCGAGGCGTGAAACTCGATGCCGTCCCATCCGAGCGAATCGCGCAACGCGACGCACTGGCCGATCAGTTCCCGGTCGGCATCGACGCCCACGGCCGTCGCCGGCACCTCGCGCACGTGATTGAGGTAATGATAGGCCGCAAACGTGAGATACGCCCTGCCGCACCCGCAGTCGGCGATGCGGATGGCTTCGGCTCCCTTGTCCGGCCCGAGCACCTGGTCGATGATGCGGAGGAACTCGTTGATCTGGAGGAACTTCCCCCGCATGGCCGCCCGCACCTTCCCGCTCTTGTTCAGGATTCTGATCGCCCGAAGGAACGGGGCCTTCTTGCTCGACGGGAGGGGATACTGCTTGACGCGGTTGTGCGAGAGCACGGGCGCCTCTTCGCGCCGCGACGGCTTGGACTTCGTGACGTGGGCCTCGCCCTTCCGGCTGACCATCACCTGCAGGTCGCCCGAGGTGGATTGCACGTGCATCTGGCCGAACGGCATGGCGAGCGCCTCGTCCAGGCGCTTCTCCGCCTCTTCGCCCGAGCAGTTCTTGGTGACGTGCTTCTTCGGATCGAAGTACGAGAACTGCATCTCGCGGCGGCCGCGGACCAGCACCGGCCGGATGCTGATCCGGACCCACGGCAGGCCGTCATCGCGGAGCTTCTTGCTCAGCGTCAGCCGGAGGAACGTCTCTTCCTCCAGGACGGCGCCCTTCACCGCCGCCCTGTAATCCTCATCTGCCATTTCGATGCCCATCCCAGCCTGCTCCTCACCGTTCCCCACTCATCACTCCTTGTCGCCAAACACCTGCGCGGAATAGATGTAGACTTCGGTGTCGCCGTACTGCCAGGCGTCGGCGGGGAGGCCGATCTTGAAGCGGCAGAGGTGAGCGATGAACGTCCGATTGTCACACTTCAGCTCGGTGGCGACCTGCGGCAGATAGGTTCCCGCCTTGCGGCCGCGGCGGATGTAGAGCCCGTGCACCCCGACGATGAAGTTGAGCGGGTCCTTGATCCGCGTCCTCGGCGAAAGGATGGAGACCTGGATATCGATGTCAGGCTCCTCCTTCGCCGTAATCAAGTTGTCCTTGAAGCGGCGGTCTTGCGTGGCGGACGCGACCGCCATCTGCTGCACCAGCTTCCACAACGGCTCTTTGGAATAGAAGTGCCCGATGCACCCGCGGAGCCGACCCCGGTTCTTGTACGTGACGAACACCCCGCGGTTGACCAGAAGCTCCTTGCCCTTGATGTCGAACGTGGGCAGGTCCTTGCCGGCAAGCGTGGCGCGGAGCGTCTTGCGGGCGACGTCGAGCAGCACCTTCCGGCCTGCCGGGCTGACCTCGCCGGGCCCCACCGCAAACGCTACCGAGGCGTAGCTCACCGAGTGGCTATAGTCCCTCTCCAGGTCCCCGGACATGTAGTATTTGACCAACATTCCCCGGCAGTCGGGCGAGAGCATCTGGAGCAGCACGCCGATGGGCACCCGGCCACAGATGGTGGCCTTCTTGTCTGCGCAATACTTGCGGAACCCGGCGGCGTCGAGCTTGAGGATATGACCGATGGCTCCCTTGTCGAGCTTGTCGATGTTGTCGCGGATGTTCGTTACGAACGGGGTGTAGCGGAACATCCGTCCGTAGTGGGTGAAGTCCGAGCTGACGACGACCAGGGTATGCGCGTCGAGATGGTCGCGGAGCACTGCCGTCAGCTTCGCGTAGTCCTCCTCCCTCAGCAAGCCCAGCACGAGCGGGATAAGTTCAAACTTCTTCAGCATCACCTGCAGGAACGGCAGTTCCATTTCGAGCGAGTGTTCGTCTTTGTGGACGGCGGCGAGGCTCCGAACCAGCGGGGACTTGAGGATCGCATCGCATGCCTTGCGGTCGAGCGGAATCTTGCCCAGCGGGGTTTCGTAGAAGTCCACGTCGGCAATGGAGGCACCGCGGAAAGCGACGTGATGCGTCGGCCCCAGCACCATCACGCGGCGGATGTCACGGCCGCGCAGCAGGGCGTACGCGGCACCGGCGCACCGGCCCGAATACTGGTAGCCCGCATGCGGCGAGATGAGCGCGACCGGTGGCCCCCCCAGCCGGACCTTCGGAGCCGCGGCCAGATACCCTTCGATCTCCTTCCGGAGCTTCTTCGCGTCCTTCGTGTACCACGTCCCCGCCTTGGCGGCGGGCCGGACCCGGGCGTTTTGTGCGTCGCAGGCGGTGACGAGAATCAACAGGAAGACGGGCCACATCTTCATCGCGTTTCCTCCTGACAGTGTGGGCTACTCAATTCTAGCGCGGCCGGACGGCAAGTCCAACGGAATCGCCGGCCCATGCCGCGCGTTGACTTCCAATGGCCCCGCTGCTACCTTACTGGGCGGTTGTGTGGGGGACGGTGTGCGCATGCGGCGAGCAAGGTGGCAGCCCTATCTGTACCTGGCGCCGGCGGCCATCCTGCTGCTGACGTTCTCGATCTATCCCCTCTTCCACGCTTTCAACATGAGCCTGTTCACGAAGTGGGGCAAACCGACGCAGCGGGTCGTCGGCATGGCGAACTACGAGGAGCTGCTGGTTACCGGCGGCCAATTCTGGGACGCGCTGGGCGTGTCGGTGTGGTACGTGGCCGGGACGGTGCCCGTCGCGCTGGTCTTGGGTTTTCTGGTCGCCAATCTGCTGTTCCAGAAGCTCCGAGGCCTGGGCCTGTACCGGACGATTTACTTCCTGCCGTACGTCACGTCGACGGTTGCCGCGGCGATGGTGTGGCGCTGGATCTTCGCGCCGGAGAGCCGCGGCTTGGCGAACACCGTCTTCAGTTGGTTCGGGCGGGAGACGCTGCATTGGTACTACGAGCCGACCGGGGTGTTCCAGCTCGTCGCGGAGGGTCTCGGTGTCGAGCTGCCCGGATGGGCGGCCGGACCGAGCCTGGCGCTGGTGTGCGTGATGCTGTTCTCGATCTGGCACGCGCTCGGCTTCGATGTGGTGATTTTCCTGGCGGGGCTGTCGGCCATTCCCCGCGAAATGTATGAGGCGGCTGAGGTAGACGGCGCCAACACGCGCCAGAAGCTGTGGCGCATCACGCTGCCGCTGCTCTCCCCGACGCTGTTCTTCCTGATCATCATCTCGACCATCCGCTCGTTCCAGACGTTCAACCAGATCTACGTGATGACGCGCCAGGAGAGCATCGCCACCACACAGAACCTGCCGATGCTGATCTTCAACAACTTTCAGGACGGGTACTACGGGCTTGCCACGGCGGCCGCGGTGCTGCTGTTCGTGCTGATGCTGGGGCTCACGGTAGTCCAGATGAAGGTGCTGGGACGGAGGGTGCACTACTAGGTAGTAGGCGGCGAGGGTTAACGTGAAGACACGCGGGACACAGAGAGCAGCCAGTTATCTGATCCTCACGCTGGGCGTGTTGCTGGTCGCGTTCCCGTTCTTCTGGATGCTCTCGACGTCGCTGCAAACCCCTGAGGAGACGGGCGCGACCCCGCCGACGTTCCTGCCCGCGTCGCCGCAATGGCAGAACTACCCGGCGGCATGGGGCTCTGCGGCCGATGCCTCGTCCGAACGCGCTTCCTTTACCATCTACTTCCGCAACAGCCTGTTCGTGGCGGGCGCCGTGACCGCGGGCGTGCTGTTCACGTCGATCCTCGCGGGGTATGCGTTTGCGTTCATGAACTTCGCGGGCAAGCGGCTGATCTTCCTGCTGTTCCTGGCGACGATGATGATCCCCTTCGAAGTGGCACTGGTCCCGAATTACATGACCATCGACGCGTTGGGGTGGTACGACTCGTTCGCGGCGTTGATCGTGCCCTGGACGGCGAACGTGTTCTCGATTTTCATCCTGCGACAGTTCTTCCTGACCATCCCGCGCGACTACTTCGAGGCGGCGCAGATACACAACGCCCTGCTGCTGGGGCTGACCCGCGAGGCGTGGGTCTGCCTGGACGGGATGCTGGAGGACGCGTCCCGGCCCTTCGGCGTCGCCGCCTGGACGGAGGGCAAGCCCG
>CAZDHT010000070.1:0-20591 GCA_964505325.1 uncultured Planctomycetota bacterium
CGCCCTGCGCTCAGGGACGAGCGGGCGCCGGCGCGATCCGGGCCCGGGAGCGGTTCGCGATGAACACGTGGCTGAGTCGCTTCGGATCGAGCCGATAACGGACGACCGCGTCGTAGCAGACGGGGTTGTCCCGGTCGAGCGTGAGCTCCTGGATCTCGCCAATCACCATAAGCAGCGGGAGCCGGGGATCATCCGGGGTCGAGGTGACGAGGTCGCCGACGCGGACGCGGCCCGCATCGACGAGGCTGGCCGCCACGTCGCGGATGACCTCGACGTGCGCGTCCCACGGCCGCATACCCTTGCGCGTCAGGAACGGCGAATAGCCCCACGGTTTCATCGGCCGCGCGCCGGCGCTGTTGGCGTACTGATGATAGCCCACCAGGTCGACCTCCGGCGGCATCATCTTTCGCATCACGGCTCGATAGGCGCTGTTGTCGGGTGCGAAGTGGACGGAGACCGATTCCGGCGCGGACAGGACGAGGTGATTGGGATCCACCGCCTTGAGGATGCTGGCGCACGCGGCCTGCGCGCTGCGCACCTGCTCCCGGGCGTCCATACCGGCCGTGTCTTCGAACCGCTGCTTCCACCGAGGCACGTACGGGTTCGGCGTCTCGTTGTTCGGATTGTAGCGGTAATAGCGTGCGGTCTTCGGCATGGCGTTCTGCCACTCGTTGCCGATCTCCCAGCACAGGATTGTCCCGTCCTGCCGGTACCGCTTCGCCAGCGATTCGAGATACCGTTTCAGGAACTTGTGCTCGCGCGACGAACGGTCGAGGTACGTCCTGCGGATCGCCGCAAAGTCGGGTTTCCCGTAGCTGCTCGTGCCGAGATGGTCGGCGATGTTGCTCGGGCTCCAGATCAGCACAGGGACGAGGCGGACGCCCGCCTTCTTCGCCGCGGCCAACATCCGATCGAACGCCGCGAAGTACGCGGCCGGGTCCTTCTCGAACAGCCGAAACATCGTGTAGTGTTTGTCCCGCTTGTTGAAGTGCGGGACGTGTTCGGCGCAACTTACGCGCAGGACGGTGAACCCTTCGCGGGCAAGGCTCTCCAGAACGAACTCGCCAAATGTCGGATTCGCGTCCAGCCCGGCGAAGTGATAGAGCAGCTTGATCTGGTTCATCCCGACGGCGCGGAATTCCCGCTCGCCCAGCAGCAGCTTTGTGCCGCGCCGGCCGAGGAACGGGCCCGTCGCCGTGCGAGTGGGTTCTGTCTTCCCGGGGAAATCGGGAACGTTCGGCGCCGACATCGCTATCTCCTCAACGAAGACCGCCCGGTCCACCGGCCCCGTCTTTCCCACCACACCGGCCACCCGCAGAGCGATGGCCCGCACGTTCTGCGCCTTGTCGAGCGGCACTTCGAGCTCGGCGTCGCCGAAGGAAACCGAGAACTTGTCCGCCGCGCACCGCGCCAGCACCACGACCGCGCCCTTCCATTGCGGCAACGGCCGCTCGGAAAGCACCGTGTACCTGGGGAGCCCGTAGATGCCGTACTTCAGGTCCTTCGTTCCCCTCAGCCCGGCGCACAACAGCTTCACGCCGCCGGCGGTCTGTATCTCGGCCACCACACCCAGGAACTTCGCCCGGCCGTCGGCCGGAGAACTCGCCGCGAGGAACCCGCTCACATCGGCGAGTTTCGCCTCGAACGTCAGGGGCAACGCATACGGGCCGAAGCCCGGCTGGGGTGTCTTGACAAACAGCCCGCCGCTCACCAGCGGCCGGGGCCACGGGCCGCCGAGACCGGTGCCCAGGTCGCAGGCGCCCAGGCCCTTGCCCCTGCCGATGCGCGAGACGATGACTTGGCCCTGGCGGCAGGTGAACATCCATCCCCACGTGCCCAGGCCGACACGTCCATCCCGCTGGCGGTGTCGTCGTTCCACGTTCTCATCCCACCCGCCGCGAGAGAACCCCCCGCAGCCTCCGAGGCCGAAGTCCGCCCGATGCGTCTCCGCGTGGCACGTCCCGCCGACGCATGTGAGCGCGATCAGAACCGCCACGACCGATAGGATAGACCGCAAATCAAGTCCGCCCATATCCGTTCTTCTCCGTTCTTGCGACCGTCTCATGGCTCGTCCTCGACTCCCAACGCCTCCAGCGTGTGCCGCACGTTCTGCGAGACCTGATCGCTATACTTGGGGAACATCCCGACCACCACGGCGTCCCGGTCCTTGATGTGGTCGAACGCGAACCGGAACGCGTCGCGCACGTCCTGCTGTGTGGCGCACTTTCGGTTTGCCGCCAGGATCTTGAACGCGAGGCAGGTCTTCTCGGTCCCCCGGATCACGTCGCACATCGCGCCCCGGTCCTCGTCACGGAATTCCTTCGGCTCGTATTCGGAGTCCCCCGAACCCAGGTTGCTCTCCCTGGGCGCGCGGTTGAGGTTATAGAAGGAGGTCATGTAGAAATCCACGTCCCAGTCGTGCTCCTCGGCATAGCAGACCACCTCGGGGATGTGCGTGCCCACGCCGACCTGAACGCCGCAATCCCGCATGCACTTGAGGTAGTCAACCGTCCGATCGATATTCCCCTCGTGCCAGAATTGGTCGGTCTGGGTGCCGTGGTGGTAGATGCCGATCGCGCCGGCGGCGGCGATGACGCGGATGTTCTGGAACACGTCGTGCATCTCCGAAGCGGTCTGGGCGATCCACTGCATCGTCCCGCCCTCGCGCCGGTACAGCTCAAGCCAGTGCATGATCCGGTGATAGTCGCCACGGGCCTGGACCGTGTTGATGCCCGCCCGGTCGCACTGGTGGAGGACCTCGACCACTCTCTCCGGGGTGTAGTACTCGAGCATCTCGCGGGTCAGCTCGTCGGAGTAGTGCGAGTTTCCGCAGAGCGGATTGCCGCCGACGATCAGGCGCGTGACCTGATGCGGGCCGAACGGCACGGTCGGTAGTGTGGCCAATTCCGATCTCCGGTTCACACGCAGGGCCTTCTGACGGCCACAGGCCATTCTATCGGGAAGTCCAGGAACCTGGAAACGAAAACCTCTCTCTGTGGTCACTTCAGCCAAGTGAAAAGACGGCGTGGCAAAAGGTGTCAGGCCGGCTTGCGCACGGGCGATTCATGGTCTATAATTATACTGGTGCGGCGGCCGCCGCCCGAAAGTCGGCGGGCCACGGTGTACCTTCCGGATCCCGCATCTCCGGGCCCGCCGGCTCACGCGGGAGCGGCCCCACCCCCGAAAGCTCGGTGCCACTCCCCCGCCGACTTTCCCGGGGCCCTTGGCGTTCCCGCCGCACCGCCCCCTCAACAAAGGGACACGTCGACATCGATCACCTGGCCGGGGCGCGACGGTAGCGGGGCGATGTTGCCGGCGATGTCCGCGCCGTCGACGCGGAGCCGCTTCACCCCGCGACAGACGTGGTCGGGATTCCGCACGTCGATCCGATAGACCGCGCCGCGGAACCGCCGCGTCACGGTGAAGCCGTCCCAACTCGACGGGATGCACGGGTCGATCCGCAGTCCGCGAAACTCGGGCCGGACGCCCAGGATGTAGTGCGTCGGGGCCAGCCAGTTCCACGTGGCGCTGCCGGTGACCCACGGGTTCCGCCCGCGGCCCGGCTGGATGAACGGCTCGGCCTGGACCTGGGCGCCGATGACGTAGGGCTCGATCTCGCGGACCTCGGCTTCGTCGTTCCGCATGATCGGCTGGAAGTCCATATAGGTCTTGAACGCGAGGTCGCCTCGGCCAAGCTCGGCCTCGGCACACGCGCACCACGCGTTTACGTGGCTGTAGACGGAGCCGTTCTCCTTGAAGCCCATGTTGAGGATGCCCAGGCTGCCGACCTCGGGTTCGAACCCGGGACAGGGCGGGGTGACGATGCGCAGTCCGAACCGCGTGCCGAGCATCTTGCGGGCGCTGTCCATCGCCCGGCGGGCGCGTTCGAGCGGAAGCGCCCCGCACAGCCCGGCCCAGGCCTGCGGCTCGAGGAAGATCTTCCCCCACTTCGCCCTTTTCGTGCCGAGGACGCGGCCGCTGTGGGTCAGGAACATCCGGCGGTACCACGCGCCGTCCCAGGCGTGCTTCTCGATCGCCCGGGCCATCCGCGCCTGGCGGCCGGCCCACAGCCGCGCGTCTTTCGGGCGCTTCACTTCGAGGAAGATGTCCTTCAGCGCCGTGCAGCCGGCGCAGAAGAGCATCGCGTTGAAAACGCTCTCGGCGCCGCGCGGCGTGGGGTTGATGCAGTCGTTCCAGTCGGCGTGGCCGGTGGGGGCCAGGCCGTGCGGGCCGCGATGGTCCCACAGCACGTTCATCGCGATGACGAGCTTGTCGAGCAACGTCCGCTCGCCGCCCTGCACGAACGGGAATTTCTCTTTGAGCAGGCCGAGGTCGCCGGTCTCTTTGAGGTAGGCGCAGACGAAGATGGGATACCACGCCTGGCCGTCGAGGAACCCGCTCTCGCCGCCCCAGTCCGGCGGGGCGAAGTTCTTGGTCAGCGTGCCGTCGCGGTGCTGGACGTGCGAGAGCGTGCGGACGGTCTGCTCGGCGAGCGGCGTGTCCAGCGCGGCGCCGGACAACACCGCCTGGCCGTTGTCGCGGAAGCCCATCGTGTTCGCACTGCCCCAACTGACCGGCGAGATGCTCCGCGCGGGGGAGGTGAAGATGACCGCCTGGTACGGGGCCCAGGTGTTGACGACGCGATTGAAACGCTCGTCGGGCGTGTCGGCCTGGAACGTGCTCAGGCGCCGCTCCCACACATCGCGAAGCTTGGCGAACTGCGCGTCGACGACCTCGGACTTGCGGTACTTGCGGATGCGGGCCCGGAGCGGTCGGCGCGACATCGCCGCGCCAAGCTGGTAAATGATCGTCTTCGACTCCCCCGGCCGCAGGTCCCAGTCGTGCGCCAGGCTGCCGAGCGGATATAGGCCGTTGGCGCACAGGTTCGTCGGCTCGCCGCGCTCGACGACGACCGGCCGCGACTCGTCGCGGCAGACGCCGAGGAAATGGTCGCGGCTCCCGTCGTAGCCGACCGGCTCGGCGTCGGACGTGAAGTATCCCACGGGGAAGACCCACGTCGCCGTGCCGACGGTGCTGCCGATGTCGTTCGGCGTTTCGTGCCAGAACACGCCGCCGTCGTAGCTGTATCGGGAACAGGTCGCGGCGTTGTCGATGTTGATCAGGTCGCGCATCACGCCCCACACCGCCCATTCGGCGTAGGAGAAGGTGCGGAGCCGGCGCCGGCGTTTGCTGCGGTTGGTCAGCGTCAGCCGCCAGATTTCGAGCGCGTCGTCGGGCGGCACGAAGTAGAGCATCTCGGCCTCGATGCCGCTGTAGCGGGTGGTGATGCGGTTGTAGCCCATGCCGACGCGGCACTCGAACCGCGTGCGCGAGAGCGGCATCTGCACCGGCGCCCACGTCGCCGACCAGTACTTCCCGGTCGCCTGATCGCGGATGTACACGTACCGGCCCGGCCGGTCGTACGGGGTGAGGTGGAACTTGTAGCGAAGCAGCCGGAGCCGAAGCGGGTCTTTCCAGAACGACGCGCCGCCGCCGGTGTGGGTGACCAAGCCAGCGTACTCGTCGTTCCACATGTAATTGTGCCACGGCTGCGGCAGCGCCGGATGGGTGATCACGTACTCGCGGTGGTCGTCGTCGAAATAACCGTAACGGGCCATTTCATTCTCCGCCAAGTCTGCACACCGTCATGTCGTCGGGAACACCCGGGCGCGCCAGTACGGCTCCCGGCGCCGTCAGTCTACGCGGGTGAGCCCCTCAACGCAACAGCAGGCGAGTGCTCCCCGACCGGTCGAGCCGGCGCCCGACAGTGCGCCTCCCCAGGCTTTCCGTAGGCCGCAATATCGCGCTTGTGAGGGAACCACGGGCATGCGAGAACTGGGCCGTCGGCGCCCGGTCTCCCGGGCGCATCCGCTTCGTGCCCTTGCGACAACCCGGGCCTCAGCTTTGGCCGCTGAGCAGTTTGCCGACCGTTTCGCTGAGCTTTTCGGGGTCGACGGGCTTTTCGATGTAGGCTTCCGGCTCGCTGCCGAGAAACTCGCCCATGTCCTCGGCGTCGAACCTGAGCCCGGTGCGGTCGCCGATGCCGGTGAGCATAATGACCGGCATGGACTTGGTGGCATCGTCAGCGCGCAGTTCGCTGAAGAGGCGAAAGCCGTCTTTCTTCGGCATCTGCACGTCCAGGATGGCGAGGTCCGGGCTTTCCGCCTTGGCCTTGGCCAGGCCCTCTTCGCCATCGGCGGCAGTAATGAACTGGTACCCGCTCTCCTCCAGGACCCCTTGCACGAACTCTCTCACGTCCGGCTCGTCGTCAACGATCAGGATCTTCTTCCCTTCGGCCGTCATCGCACTCTCCTTTCTGTAGTTGGGTCGGAGGCAGGCAAACCGTGAAGGTTGTGCCTTCACCTTCCTGCGAGGCCACTTCGATTCTGCCGCCGTGCTCTTCGACGATCTTCTTCGAAACGGGCAGACCGAGCCCGGTCCCCTTGGAACGCTTCGTGCTGAAAAACATCGTGAAGAGCTTGGCTCTGGTTTCGTCGCTCATTCCGCATCCGGTGTCGCGCACCATGACACGCACGAACCCGTCCCGAGGCGACTCGGTCGCCACGGTGACGCTCCCCCCCTTGTTGGCGCAGGCATCCACCGCGTTCATGGCGAGGTTGAGCACGCTGCGGCGGATCCCGGTCGGATCGACCTCTACGGGTTCCAAGGTGCGGTCGGGCTCGAACGTGACCTGGACGCCCTTGGTGTCGCCGCGTGCGGCGGCCAGCTTGCACACGTCCTCGCACAACTCGTTCAGGTCCGTGGCGCGATACTCCGGCTGACGCTCTTTGGAGTAGCTCAGCAGATCGAAGACCAGGTCCTCCATGAAGGCGTTGTTGCGCTTGACCATGTCCCAGCCGGAGAAAGCGCGGTCCATGTCTCCCTTGGCCAACGCCTTGTCCACGAGGTAGGCGCCGCCCGTGATGCCCTGGAGGATGTTCTTGATGCAGTGCGTCAGGCCGGCGACGGTCTGGCCCACCGCGGCGAGCCGCTCCGATCTGACGACCTGCTCGTGAAGCCGCGCGTTCGCCACGCATCCGGCAACCTGCCCGGCCGCGACGGTGATGAGCTCCAGGTCCGGCTCGCTGAAGCGGCCGGCGCCGTGCCGAGTGTCCATGTAAATCGCCCCGAGCACCTGGTTCTGAAAAACGAGGGGGGCGATCATCATCGACCGGATGCCCAGCGAAACCACGCTCCGTGCGTCCGAGTAGCGGGCGTCGCTCAACGCATCCATGCACAGGATCGCCTCTCGCCGATCCATTGCCTGGCGGAGGGCTGTTCGCGACATGGAGATCTCTTCCGTGTCGTCGGGCACGCGGCGGCGAACCGCCGCTGAACCCACCTCACCCGTATCGGGATCGACCAGAAGAATGAACGCCCGCTCCGCCGCCTCAAAGATTTCGAATAGCGCCGCGAGGGTACGGTCCATGATCTCTGGCAGGCCCAAGGTGGCGGCGACCCCTTTGGAGATCTCATAGCTGACCTTGAGTCGGCGTTCCAGGACACCTGCGTCTGCGACCCGCTGCCCGGCCACATCCGCAGAAACCGTGAGCGAGGATGTTTTGAACTGGGTGAGCTCGGCGTCGTCGCGGAATACGCTGTCGAGAATATCCCCCGTGTGACGAGCACCGGCCGGTGCCTTGCCCCCGGCCAACGTCTCCGCCGCCGCATTCTCTCGGATGAAGATCGTCGATGACTGCGGTCGGACCGCGTTGTTGAAGGTCAGGCTCACGTCTCCGATGGTGATGACGTCGCCGTCATGCAGGATGGCCCTCTGTTGCCTGTCGCCGTTGACGAAGGTGCCGTTGGTGCTCTTGTTGTCTTCGACGATCCAGGCGCCGTCCTGACAAGCGATGGTGGCGTGAAACGTGGATGCCATGAAGTCGGGGAGCTGGATGTCGTTTCCCAGGCCGCGGCCGATGCGTGTTTCGGCCTTGAGTTCGTGTTCCTGGCGGCCCTTGGGAGTTGTCCAGACAAGTTCAGGCATCAGATCTTCGATTCCTTCACCCGGGCTCAACAGCGGCCGCAGGCGGCGGTTCATCCGGCGACCCGATGAGGGTCAGGACGTTTCTGCTTTCCTCGGGTGTTGCTGATATCCTCGGACGAGAACGGGACGGCAGGCCCTACAGAGATCCCTTCGCCTCTCCAAGGGGACTTGGTTCAGGGCACCGGGGTCAGGATAGTGATACGCGGGCGCCTTTTCAAGGCATTTCGGCGCGGCGCCGGAGAGATGGCCTGCCCCGAAAGGGCACAAGCACGCCGCATCCCGCCTCCGCGTGAAGAGGTCTTCCTCCCATAGCTCCGGTGCCGCAGACCGCGCCCGCCGCAAGCCGGCGTCACGGCTTCGGCGCCGGGACTTCCTTCGGCTTCTCGGGCTTCTTCAGGTTCTGCAGGACCTCCTCGAGGGCCAGGAACTGCGTCTTGTAGATATCGCGGGCGTTTTCCAGATTCTTGATGATGAGGGACTGCGACTCAGTGACGGACGAGTTCATCTGCTTGAACTTGGCGCCGAACTGGGCGATCTCGGCCTTGACCGCGGGGAGTTGCTTGCCGGCGGCCGCCACGTCCGCCTCCACTTTCTCGAAGCGCTTCCCCACCTCTTGCAGGCGAGTGTCCAGGGTCTTGCTCAGCGCGGTCAAGTCTCCTTGCGCCTTCTTGACGTCGTCCAGGGCCGCTTTCATCGAGTCCTTCACGCTCTTCAGGTCCCCGTCCTGCGCGGCCAGCTTGTCATCAACCTTCTTCGTCGATGCCTGGAGGGTGGTATCGACGGACGTGCGGAACGTGGTCAACGTTCCTTCCATCTTCTTGAGGCCGTCCGTCATCCCTTTCAGCGAAGCCTGGACCTCGCCCAGATCTCCTGCCAGCTTGCCCAATTCCTCCTGCAGCTTGTCCGCCTTGGCATCCACCTTTTTCAGATCGGCCGACGTCGCGCAGCCGCCGAGTATACCTGCCGCCAACAAGCCCACACACACGAAGCGCATCATCCCTGACATCTGCCACCTCCTTCTTCCAAGAAATTCCCCGAATCCTCACGCACGAAATCAGACCACCCTGCCCACCTACGGGCCGCCCGGCTTGCCGGCGGGCGCCCAGGCGCACCGGAAACCGATCTGGGCGTCGCGCGTCGCCTTGTCCACAGCGCGGCGCACCGTTGGCGTGGCCCCGATGAACGAATCGGCGAAGCTCGCGCCTCGGACGGATAACATTCCTTTCTTGAAGTTCTTGTCCTGGCATTTCGTCCCGGGATATGGATCATAGGCGCTGCACGTCCACTCGCGCACGTTGCCGACCATGCCAAGACAGCCTGAGGCGCTCTTATCCTTCTGTCGTGCGCCGACGGCCTCCGGCTTTCCCACCTTGGCCTCACCGAGGTTCGCGTTGCCCTCAACGTAGCTCTCGCCCCACGGGAAGGGCTGCTTGCCGAACGTCTCCGCACCGTCTTTGGGAGGAATGCCCAACGCGGCGCACTCCCACTCGGGCTCGGTGGGCAGGCGCTTCCCCGTCCACCGGGCGTAGGCGGCTGCCTCATAGAACGAGACGCCGACCACCGGCAGTTTCTCTTCGCCCTTGAGGAAGCGGCCCGCGCTCCAGAGCCGGGGTCCTGGCTTGCCGGTCGCATCGGTGAACGCTTTGCGATCCACGCCTTTGGCCTCGGCCCACCAGCGGTCATCGGCATAGGCGCCGTCATCGACAAACTGCTGGAACTCCTCGTTGGTCGCCTCGTGCACGTCGATACAGAACTTGCCCAGCTTCACGGGGTGCTCGGGGGAGCTGCTCGGTGCGAGCGTAACCAGGCCCTCGTATTTGAGGCCGAGAGAGAAGATACCCGCCGGCACGGCGACCATGCCGGGCGGCTCGAAGGGAGCGACGGTCTTCGACCACGCACCCACCAGGGCGGCATCCCGCATGAACTCCCTCATGAACGGTATCTTGCGTATCGCCGCTCCGAGCAACTCGCGCGCGCGGGCGTGCTCCTTCCCGCCGAGCAGGTCGCCGACCTTTTCCACAAAGTCGTGCGCCTTCCCTGCCTTGAGCGCGCGGCCGAGGTCCTCGATCGCATGGGCCACGGCGGGAGAGAGCAGTTCGACGAACTTCTGATCGCTGCCGGCCAGGGTGGCCGCGACCGCTGCGTCGGCCAGCGCCGCCAGCGGCGTCCCGGCCGCATCCTGCGCCGCGGCGCGGCGCGACAGCACCAGTACCTTCAGTGAAGTCGCCTTCTTCTCGGCGGTCGCCGGGGCCTTATATTCCTGGCATCGGCGCCACGCCTCATCCAGTTTCTTGCAGACGTCGCCGGCCTCTTTCGACGACGCATAGTCCGACGCCTTGATTTTGGCGCCCGCGACGAGGTCGACAATCGCCATGGCGCTGCCGCCGGGGTCGTGCTTGGCGAGAAGCTGTTTCATTCGCGGATAGTCGCCGTAGTGCTCCTTGACCGGACACAGGCGCGCGAGACCGGCCGCGAAGCCCGGCCCCTCCAGCTCTTTGTCAATACCGGGGAAGAGCGCATCGAAGGCGTCCGAGGCTGCCTTGCTAAATCGGGTCTCCGCCTCCAGGAGATCAACCGTGACCCGATCGAGCGCCTCTGCGGTCATCGCCAGCGGCTGAAGCTCCTCCAGCTTCTTCTCGGCACGCGTCCACTTCTGCTCGGTCAGGCGAAACGCCGCGGCGATGGCGGGCGGCATCTTCTCCTGGAACTTGCGCGCGTTCTCGAGGGCGGCAAGGGCCTTGCCTCGGGCACCGATCAGCTCCTTGATCTTCGCCTCGGTCTGCTGCGTGGATGCATCGCCGTCCTTCTGAAATGCTGCGGCGACGGCCGACAACTTCTGGCCGATGTCCTTGACCGTCCCCGCCTGCTTGAGCTGGCCGCGCAGTTGAGCCAACTTGAGCTTCTTCTTGGCATCCTGTGTGTCACGGAATTGGAGTGCCTCCTGGTACGCGGTGATGGCGCCTACAAAGTCCTCCTTCGCCTCGGCGGCGGCCGCCTTTGTCATGACACCGTTGTAGGCCTTCTCGAGCCTCGCGTCCATGGTCCGCCGGATTTCCCCGATCCGTTTCTCGCTCGGCCACTTCTCCTCGGCTTCCTTCAACTTCCCCGCGGCCACGAGGACGTCGCCCTCCACGGCCAAGCGCAGGAGACCCTGAAGGGTCAGTTCGCGGGTGGCCGTGTCCAGCAGGGCGGCCGCCTGGGCCAATTCGGGCGCATTGGGGAACTCATCAACCACCCGTTTGGACAGCGAACGGGCCTGCTCCCAGCTCTTGTTCTTGGCGGCCTGGTGGGCCTTTGTCAGCAGCGAGCCCGCAGTCACCAGCGGCTTGGCGGGCTGGCGCGGAGCCGTCTTGAAGAGGCCATACTGCTGCGCCAGGAAGAGACCGACACCGACAGCCACGACGACCGCGCCGGCCCCAATGGCGAGCATTAGCTTTCGGCGCGCGCGCGGCCGCGACGGCTGCCGCCCGGCGCGCGCGGCCGGATTCACCAGGGCCACGGTCTCCTCATACTTGAGGCCGGTCTTCTCGCCGGACAGAATGGTCTCGATGTCGCGCGTCACCTCGGCCATGCTCTGGTACCGGTCCTTGCGCTCCTTGGCCATCATCTTGCAGATGATGGCGGCGGTGTCGCGCGACAGCGCAGGGTTCCGCGTCAGGGGCGTCGAAAGAGGTTCGGTGGCGATCTTGTGCATCACGTTGACCGGGGTCTCGCCCTTGAAGGGCAAGTCGCCGACCACCATGCGATACAGGGCGGCCCCGAGGGAGAAGATGTCGGTGCGGGCGTCCAGATCGGGGAGGCCCATCGCCTGCTCCGGCGACATGTAGCTTGGGGTGCCGAGGATGGCGCCGACGGACGTCAGGCTCACCTGTTCCGCCTCCACGCTCTTGGCGAGGCCCAGGTCGGCGACCTTGGGGGCGCCGCGTCGGGTGAGCAGGATATTGCCGGGCTTGATGTCGCGATGGATGATGCCGGTCTCGTGGGCCTCCTCCAGCGCGGTGGCCACGTCGCGAGTGACCCGGAGGGCCCGCTTTTCCTCCATCTGACCCTCACGGGTCAGAAGCTCGTCGAGACTCTCGCCCTCCACATATTCCATGAGAATGTGGTGCATGCCCTCGACTTCGCCGACGTCGAAGGTCCGCACGCTGTAAGGAGAACTCAACTGGGCGGCCAGCCGGGCCTCGCGCTCGAAGCGCTGCACGAAATTGGAGTCCCGCGCCAGATGAGCGGGAAGGAATTTCACCGCGGCGAAGCTGCCCAGTTTCACGTGGCGTGCTTTGTAGACCGTCCCCATGCCCCCTTCGCCGATCTGGCGAAGGACCTCGTAATTGCCAACCTTCTTGGGCACGTGGCTGGGCAGGGCGTCTTTCTCAACGCCATCGGCCTGGGTCTGGCTGATCAGGGTCTTCTGCGTGGCGATCTCGGCGAGGGTGCGGTGCTGGCCTTCCTTGAGAAGGCGTTCCTGTGTTCGGCGGCACGCGTCGATCTGGGACTCGCTCATCAGTCCCTGCTGCAGCACCGTCTCGACGAAGTGCTCGTCGCCGCCTTCCTTACGTTCCTGCTTTTGCCCTGCCGCCATCGCTGGCCTCCGTTGGCTGACATTCTATCCGACGGGCACCCCAAGTCAATAGCCAGCGAATGATGAACGGAATGATGAAAAGGGCTCGCCGCTGGTGGCCCACATCGCACCGTCAGAAACACCGCGGTTGGTCGGCGGCTCGGAATCCCCCCACCGATCCTCATGCAGTGTAAGCTGCCGAATCCGCTCGTCGAGCGCTCTGCAACATTCCGCTGCCCGGGTCACTGGCGGCTGTGCTGGTCGGCGCCCACGTCGGCGCCCTTCGGCGGACGCGGCTCGCGGTCAACGTCGATGGCCGGAGAGAGCTTGTCGGCTTCGAGCGGGATGGCCTTGCCGAGCGCGCCCACCGCCTTGTCCGTCAGGTGCAGGTCGTAGCCCTTGAGATCCTTGAACCACGATGTCTCCTTGCTGACGACATTGCCTTCGAGCTTGACGTTGGTGTGCTTGCCCTCGCGCTTCTGTGTCTTCATCATGCCGAGGTTGTTGGCGAAGAGCAGGCCGTCGCAGTCAAAGCGATACTCGTAGGACCACGTCACGCCGCCGCGCCCGCAGGGGTTCCAGACGGTGTTGTGGACGACGCGGACGTTCTTGACGTTGCTGACTGCGATGGCGTAGTCGCTGCCCGGCTCGACCTGGTTGCGGATGAAGACGTTGGCGGCAATGAGGCCGTCCTCGAGGTGGTACGGGCCGCGGCGGTTCTTGCCGAGGCCGAACGCGATGCCGCAGGCGCAGTCGATGAAGATATTGCCGACGGCGGCCATGTGCTCGGACCCGCCCCACATCAGGATGGCCGGTCCGCCGAGGCCGGCGCCCTTCGCCGCGCGGATGTTGCGAAACACGCAATGGCGTACGACCCAGTTCTTACCCCGGACGATCGAGATGCCCTGTGTGTAGTTCCCGCCCCACAGCCGGTCGGTGTACTCGATCAGGCAGTATTCCAGCACGCCCTTGTCCGGGATCTGGTTCCCCGCGGCGTTGACCTTGATGAGCTGCTGGCCCATGTCGGCGAAGCGGCAGTTGTAGATGTGGACGTCCTTGCCGCTGGCGTGGATGCCGTGGTAGGGGAAGTCGCGGATGGTGAGGTTAGCCACCAGGAGCCCGGCGGACGAGCCGGCCCAGTTGAGGCCGGAGTATTTCATCTTGCCGCGCTGGTGCGCCATGCCCGTGCCCTTGAGCGTCACCTTGTCCCGGTCGCCGCTCGCCGAGCGGATAGTCAGGTTCCGCGCGTTCGAGATGTACAGCGGCTTGTCGATCGGATACACCCCGTCGGCGAGCAGGACGGTTGTATCCCGGACGCCGCCCCGGAGCGCGGCGCGGAGCTCGCGAGCGTTGGAGACGCGGACGATCTTGCCCTTCGGCTCCGGCAGCGGCGGCGCGGTCCACGTGTACGGCACACCGGGGAACGTGATCTTGACGCCGGCCTCGGGCGCCGACTCACGCTCCGCGGCGCCCGTCTCGGTCGTAACGCATCCCAGAACAGTCAGCATGACGATTGTAGTCCAGTAGTGGCGCATCCCTCTCTCCTTTCTTATCGCTCGTTGGCGACTTCGATCGCGATTGACCGGTTCTCAATCTTCTTGCCCTTCGCGTTGATCGTGTACGTCTCGCCCTTCACATCGGGGCGGACCGCGCGCGACTTGCCCACGCCGTCCTCGGTCCACTCGTGCGTGACGGTGACGCTGCCGGGCTTCAGCCGGTGGCCGGTGCGGACGGTGTGGGCGAAGATGCGGGTCATGTTGAGCGACATTCGCCGCCGGCGGTTGAGGACGAACTTGACGTAGCACTTCTCCGCCGGCTGGGGCAGGCGGAAGTCGAACGAATCGTCCCACCGCCACTTCTGGTTGCGGCGCGAGAAGTCGCTCTTCCACATCGACGTCCACTTGCCCTTGGGATCGGTCGCGTACAGGATCTCGGCCGAGTCAGACTGGCCGCCGCCGACGGCCGCTCCGAACGAGCCATGCACGGCGAGCCACTCGACTTTCGTCCCCGGCGGCGGCGCGACCTCGATGACCGCGTGGCCCTGCGCTCCCGTCGGCGACAGGTGCCCGACGTAGTTGCCGTTGTACCGCAGGTTCTTCAGTTCGTGGAAGAACCGCTGGTACGTCCGCCGGTCGCCGAGGTCCGGCCGAATGAGCATCACGCCTTTCCCCTCGGCCAGCGAGAACGTGAAGCGGTTCCGGCCGGGCTTGATTCTGGGCAGCGGGACGGGACAGAGGAACAGCGACGTCCGCATCCGCAACTTGCCCAGGCCGGCGTCCTCCGGCTTGGGCGCGCCGAGCGTCACCTTGACCAGGTACCCATACGTCCCCTCGACGTGGTTGGTCAGGTCGAGGCGGACGGCCCGCCGGCCACGGTTCTTGTTCCACCAGACGTCGGTCCACGTGATGCCGTTGTCCGTAGAGACGGCGACGGCGTTGGAGGCCGAGTAGGTCTTGCGGAGGAACTCGGCCTCGAAGATCGCCCCGTCCGTCGAGTCACCGTCGACGTCCAGCTTGCCGGGCTTCCCCGCGATGAGGTACGGGACCTGTACGCGAAAGATCAGCTCGCAAACGCCGCGCCCCTTGGGATGCACGACGCCGCTCTTGAGGACGAAGCCCTTGCCGTCGTAGAGGCCGTCATCGAAGTTCTTATCGCTGGCGGCCCAATCGGGCGCGTAGACGAGATCGCCGTTGGCGTAGGTCTGCTTGGGGTTGCGGGGGTCGTGCGGGCCCTTCGGCACCCACTTCTGCGTGAGGTCGCGGTGCCAGTGGGCGGCGAAGTTCTCCGGGCAGTACCACTTGCCCTGGTGGGTGAATCGGCGGATGAGTGTCTCGCCGCGCCGCAGATCGAGGTGGATGGTGTGGCCGCGTGCGATGTACGGCACCTTGACGTCGGCCCGCTTGCCGACGGGCGGCGGGTAGAACTTCTTGATCACGTACTCCTTCGACTCCCACGGCCAGAACTTGCCGCCGTACTTGTCGAACTGGTAGTGCGGCTTGGACGGAAACTTTGGGTTGCGGATGTATTTGCCGGCGTCGTTGCAGAGCTCGGCGAGCGAGACGATCGTCACCCCGTCGTCGGCGGTGTAGTACGCTGCGCAGTCGTGCTGGGCGTCGAAGAAGTGCCACGCTCCGTCGTAGAAGAACTCGTTGATCATGTGCCCCGGGACGGAGCGGGTGCGCGCCTGGATGCCCGCCGTCTCGGCCATAGTGCCGAGCACGTCGACCACCTGGTAGCAGATGATCGTGCCGTAAACGTTGAACACGGTGACGGGATCGACGACGACGCCGAGCTCGGTGGTGCCGTGTGGGTTTTCGCGCGGCTCGCACCAATGGTAATACGGGTTGCGCGTGATGTACGCCCACAGGGCGATCGCTTTCTCCCGGTCGGTCTTGCAGCCCTTGGTGATCGATGCGACCAGGGACTGGACGTCCGTCGTATCCACACCGTCGGCATCAATCAGCTTGAGATTTCGTCCCATCGCAGGTCCTCCAAGCGCGCAGACCACGGTCGCGGCCAGAATTGTGCACAACGCTCTGTTAATCATGTTTGTCCTCCGCTCATAGCCCCGTCCCTTACCATTAATATATGTGTCCCATCGACACATGCAAGCTTCCCCCACGAAGGTCCCTGGAGGCAGTTCGATGAACCGCGCCTGCTGGTGGCTGTTCCCATGATCTATGCCCTCGTGCCTCCGGACTCCGAGCCTGGGTGTCAGGCTGGCGGTCTGGCACTGTCATTTTGGCGGTCTTGGCTGTTTTCGCCGTGTTCGACACCGTGCCCCACCACCGAGGAGCGGCGTAACGTCTTGCAGTAGTGCCGCTTACACCAATTAGCCTTTCGCCGGCTATTCGGCGAACGATTGGCACACTCTTTGCTAGAGGTCTGGTGTAGGAACATGCTGTTTGCCGGGCACAGGGAATTTCAGGAGAGAACTGGCCCCGAAGGGGGCCGCCAAGGAGGAGTTCAGATGGCGAAGACAATCGGAATGGACCTGGGAACCACCAACTCGGTCGTCGCGGTGATGGAAAGCGGCACGCCGAAGGTCATCAGCAACCTGGACGGCGCCAGGCTCACTCCGTCGGTAGTTGCGTTCACCGAGTCGGGCGACCGGTTGGTGGGGAACAAGGCCAAACGCCAGGCGGTCACCAACCCGAGGAACACGGTCTACTCGATCAAGCGCTTTATGGGCCGGCGTCACAACGAGGTCAGCTCCGAGGAGAAGATGGTGCCGTACGAGGTCACGGGCAGCCCGGAGGAGCTGGTCAAGGTCAAGGTCCGCGGCAAGGAGTACACCCCGCCCGAGATTTCGGCGATGATCCTTCGCAACCTGAAAGAGGCGGCGGAGGAGTACCTTGGCGAAGAAGTCAAGAAGGCCGTGATCACCGTGCCGGCGTACTTCAATGACAGCCAGCGCCAGGCCACCAAAGAGGCCGGCCAGATCGCGGGCCTTCAGGTCGAGCGGATCATCAACGAGCCGACCGCCGCGTCGCTCGCCTACGGCTTGGGCAAGGAGAAGGATGAGAAGATCGCCGTGTTTGACTTCGGCGGCGGCACGTTCGACATCTCGATCCTCGAAGTGAGCAAGGGCCTGGTGGAAGTCAAGGCCACCAACGGCGACACCCACCTCGGCGGCGACGACATCGACAAGGTCCTCATCGACCACGTCGCCGGCGAGTTCAGGAAGGAGCAGGGCATCGACCTGCGGCAGGACCAGATGGCGTTGCAGCGGCTGCGCGAAGCGTGCGAGAAGGCGAAATGCGAGCTGTCCACGTCGGTTCAGACCGATCTCAACCTGCCGTTCATCACGGCCGACGCATCCGGCCCCAAGCACCTCCAGATGAGCCTGAGCCGGGCGAAGCTCGAAGAGCTCGCCGATCCAATCATCGAGAAGATGCGCCGGCCGTGCGAGCAGGCGCTGGAGGACGCGAAGCTCGCCAAGAGTGACATCGACGAGGTGATCCTCGTCGGCGGCTCGACCCGCATGCCCTGCGTGCAGGCGCTGGTCAAAGACATCTTCGGCAGGGACCCCCACAAGGGCGTCAACCCCGACGAGGTGGTCGCGGTCGGCGCCGCCATCCAGGGCGCCGTCCTCGATGAGCCCGGCGCCCACGATGTCCTGCTGCTCGACGTGACCCCGCTCACCCTGGGGATCGAGACCCTGGGCGGCGTGATGACCAGGCTGGTCGAGCGGAACACGACCATTCCGACCAGCAAGAAGGAAGTCTTCACCACGGCGGCGGACAACCAGCCGGCGGTCGACATCCACGTGCTCCAGGGCGAGCGCGACATGGCCATCGACAACCGCACCCTCGGCCGATTCCAGCTCACCGGCATCCCGCCCGCCCCGCGCGGCATCCCCCAGGTCGAAGTGATGTTCGATATCGACGCCGACGGCATCCTCAACGTCTCGGCCAAAGACCTGGGAACCGGAAAGGAGCAGTCCATCCGGATTACTTCCTCCTCCGGCCTGTCCAAGGAGGAGGTCGAAAAGATGACCAAAGAAGCCGAGGAGCACGCTTCGGAAGATAAGGAGAAGCGTGAGATCGTGGAGGCCAAGAACTCCGCCGAGCAGTTGGCATACAGCACCGAGAAGACGCTGAAAGAGCACGGTGACAAGATCGAAGCCAGTGACAAGTCCGCGATCGAAGAGGCTCTCGAAGAGCTGAAAAAGGCCAAGGAAGGCGACGATGCGGTCGCCATCAAGGCCGCGATGGAAAAACTCGCTCAAGCATCGCATAAACTTGCCGAAGCCTTATATAGGGCTAAAGCTGACGAACAGCAGGCCTCTGAACAGAAAGACGAGCAGCCGAAGGACGAAAAAGAGGAACCTGACAGCGGCAAGAAAGGCGATGATGTCATCGACGCGGACTATGAGGTCAGGGAGTGACACCGCCGGGCTTCATACAGGCCGCGTTGCCCGATAGGCGCGCCCCCGGGGCGTCTCGCCTCTATCGCATCCGCCCTCTTCCGCCACCGCCGTCAGAGCCGGAGAAGAGACAACCGTGGAGAATCAACGCGTGCTCGTCGCCGGATGCGCGGGGCGGATCGGAGCCACCATCGCGCTCGAACTGGCCCGGTCCAACGAGGTGCACGGGATCGATTGTGTTGACGGCGCGGCGCGCCGCCACCTCGAACGCGGCGGGGTCCACTTCCATCACATGTCCCTCGGAAGGGATGGGCTCGACCCGCTGCCCGCGAAGGTCGACTATGTCTTCTATCAGGCGGTCACCTGGAAGATCCGAAACGCCAAGGAAGAGCGAGAGGCGTATCTGGTCTCCATCAAGGGCGTGTTCGATCTGTTCAGGAAGTACCACCGGGACGCCAAGCGATTCGTCCTGGGCTCGACCGGCGGCGTGTGCGCACCGTCCGAGGAACGGGTCGACGAGCGCACCGCGCGCTGCCCCGACGCCACGCCCTACCACTCCTACAAGTTCGCCATGGAAGTCGTCGGCGAAGCCTTCGCCGACACCGAAGGCGCCGACGTCGTCATACTCAGGTACTATTGGCCGTGGAGCGAACGCAACGGCTTCCCACACTCCTGGGTCATTGTCCCGCTGCTCAGGGGGCGTCCGGTCTCCATCTGCGACAAGCGTCCGAATCGCTTCACACCGGTCTTCATGCCCGATTGCGCACGCTACTCCGTGGGGCTGGCCGAACTCCCGGAGGTCCCCCGAATCGTCAACGTCTGCGGGACGGAGATCGTTTCGCTCGAACAGATGGCCCGGATCACCGCAGACATCCTCGGCATCGAGCCGGCGATCACCAACAGCCGCAAACACAGGTCCACGTTCCTGGGAGACGCCTCTCTGGTCACCCGCCTGCTCGGGCCGCCGGAGTACAACGTGCGGCGCTCGCTCGAGGCCGCCGTCCGCTGGCACCGCGAGCATCCCGAAGAGCACCAAAAGCGGGACGTCTTCGACGCCCCCCGCAACTGGTAACCCACCCGCTCCCGCCATCTTGCAGAATGCCCGTAGGTCCTATACGACTTATAGGACCTATAGGACCCATGAGGAGCCAGACAATGAGATTTGACAAGTTCACGCTCAAAGCACAGGAAGCCATACAGAAGGCGCAATCGCTGGCCGAGAAGTCGCAGCATCAGCAGGTCGACACGCTGCACGTGCTGGTCGCCCTGCTGGCGCAGGAAGGCGGCGCCGTCGTGCCGACCCTCCAGAAGCTGGGCGCCGACCTCGCCGCGCTCAAAGCGGGGGCGCTCAGCGAACTGGACAACCTGCCCAAGGTCTCCGGCTCCGCCGCGGGCCAGCTCTATGTCTCGCCGACGCTCAAGACCGCCCTCGACAAGGCCTGGGACGAGGCCGGCCGCCTCAAGGATGAGTACGTCAGCACCGAGCACCTGCTCATCGCCATCGCCGACGCCAGAGGCACCCCCGCCGGCGACCTCCTCAACGCGGCGGGCGTGACCCGTGACAGCATCCTCGCCGCACTCAAGTCCATCCGCGGCACCCAGCGCGTGACCGACCCCGATCCCGAGAGCAAGTACCAGGCGCTCGAACGATTCAGCCGCGACCTGACCGAGGCCGCCCGAAAGGGGAAGCTCGACCCCGTCATCGGCCGCGACGACGAGATCCGCCGCGTGATCCAGGTGCTCTCGCGCCGCACGAAAAACAACCCCGTCCTCATCGGCGACCCGGGCGTCGGAAAGACCGCCATCGCCGAGGGCCTGGCGCAGCGCATCGTCAACGGCGACGTGCCCGAGGGCCTGAAGAACAGACGCCTGATCGCGCTCGACATCGGCGCCCTCGTCGCCGGCAGCAAGTACCGCGGCGAGTTCGAGGACCGGCTCAAGGCGGTGCTCCGCAACATCGCCGAGGCGGAAGGGCAGATCATCATGTTCATCGACGAGCTGCACACCGTCGTCGGCGCCGGCGGCGCCGAGGGCGCCGTCGACGCCTCCAACATGCTCAAGCCGGCGCTGGCGCGCGGCGAGCTCCACTGCATCGGCGCCACCACCCTCGACGAGTATCGCCAGCACATCGAGAAGGACGCCGCGCTGGAACGCCGGTTCCAGCCGGTCTTGATCGG
>CAZDHT010000071.1:0-14972 GCA_964505325.1 uncultured Planctomycetota bacterium
GCGATGGAACGTCGGGCTCTTCGCCGCGTTGTGGACACCGACCTCGGACAGCGCGTAGGCGAAGCCTTCGGGGTATCGCACGGCGATCATGCTCGCGCCGGAGCCGCCCATTGACGCGCCCTTGGTGAATATCCGCGACTCGTCGATCTGCCACTGGGTCTTCACCCAATCGAGGAGGCCGAAGTACCGCTTGATGGTGAAGTCGCGGCACACGCCCTCCGACCAGGGCCGCTGGGTGTAGAGCCCATCGTGGTAGGCGACCCACCAGTCGTAGGGGATCTGGTTGGTGGAGATGAGCAGCGAGCCGTTGCGTCCGCCGGCCCAGCCGCCGTAGCCGCCGTTGAGGCTGCCGCCCCAGCAGTGGAGCGAGACCTGGAGCGGCGCCGGCTTCTTCAGGTTTGACGGCACGGCGACCAGGTAGTCGTACGGCACACCCGGCCGGTTGCAGCGCGGCGGGCCTTCCCAGCGAACGTAGTACTTCAACGTGGCGTTCTTGACATACTGAAACTGCGTCGGCCCGACCGTGCGCTGAAGGATGAACGGCCCGTCGCCGGACTTCTCGTCGACCGGGCCGGCCGTCGCCAGCTTCGAGAAATCCTCCTCGCCGTTGACCACGACGGCGACCGCGTAGCAGGCCTTCTGCGTCTTCTCCTTGCGTTCCTTCTCCGGTGCGTCGGGGTTCTCGTAGACGGGTGGCGGGTTGTACGTGGCGATGGCCGTGCCGGGAGCAACCGGCGGCTTGCCGTCCTCGACGACGTAGCGCGCGATCCCGACCTTCAGGTCCTTGCCGTAGCGGCCGTGCACGCCGTAGTACGGCCGGTTCCAGCAGGAGAGCTGGCCGACGCCGCCGACCAGATCCGCCTCGGCGATGTTCGCGACGGTGATGGGCTTGGTCGCGCGATAGACCCGATAGCTGACGGCCGGCTTCTTGGCAAGGCCCTTGCGGATCGCCCGCCACTCCTCGATGGTGATCGACGGCGCCTTGGTCGGCGGGTCGTGCTCGACCCAGGTCAGGATGGTCTGGCCTTCGTGGTGGCGCACGGTCAGGCCGGCGGGCCTGTGGATGTCGTTCTTGGCCTTGCCGCCGACGAACGACACGGCGAGCCGCGTCTTATCGGCCAGCCATCCGCGGCCGCCCGTGAAGAGGAACTCGGCCACCCCCTTGCCGGCGGCGACGGCGCGGGCGACCGCGTCGGTCGCATCGAGGACCGCGTACTCCGGCGGCACCAGCTTCAGCGGCTCGGTTGGCTTGTCGGCCGGGACGAAGACCAGCTTGTCGGTCGGGCGGATGTTCGGCCGGTAGTCGCGACGGGACGCCGACAACACGGCGCGGAAGACCTTGGCGCCCTTCGGCAGCGACGACAGGTCCACGCTGATCTTGCCGCCGCGGGTGATGGTGATCGACTTCGGTGCCGTCGCCCGATCGCCGACCGCAAAGCTCCATGTCGCCGCGTCCTGCGCCGCACACGACACGACGCAACACAACACCAGCGCCGGCACCAGAGCCCACTCGAGCCGAACGCGCATAGCCGGCCTCCTACTTCGCAACCACGATTCGGTTCCTGCCCTTGGTGACCGTCACGTTCTCGAGCGTGACCAGGCCCCACTTGTCGGCCGCTACCTTCCCAGCGTGCACGACCTCGCCGCCGGAGGCGTTCGTCCACTTGAACGTCTCGCCGGGCTTCGGCTTGAACTGCTGGCAGCGGCGTGGGGTGATATCCACGGTGGACTCGTCCTCGGGCGCCTTGACGCGGCCGCGACCGATTACCGGCTGCATCGGCAGCTTCTGGGCTTGGAGCCAGACGGCGTCGTCGAGCACCCCGTCGATGGTTGGCGGCGCCTGGGCGGGCGCGGCCCAGGCCTGCGGCAGAACAGATGCCGAGCCCGGTGGCACCGGCCCCGCGCCCAGACGGATGGTGGCCATGTCCGCACCCGCCGACGCGCAGCCGCCGACGGCCAGCGCCACGCACAGCCCCAACGAGCCGATTGTCCTTGTCACGGTGCAGTCCCCCAAAGCCGGAATCTGAACTCCCGCCACCGGCGGATTCTAGCGCCGGCTCGTCGCGGCCTCAACCCCTGCCTCACGTGGCGGCGAGGATCCGTTCCATCAGCAGCGTTCGCAGCGCCGCTCCCTTCTCCTCGGTCGCCGGCCTCCCCAGGCGGTGCGGGCCGTCCGGATCCAGCTTGACTCGCAGCTCGGCCTTCTCGCCGCGTGGTGGGACGGTGACGTACACGCGCCCAGCGTCGTCCTCGGTCCAGCCGCCGAGCAGCCAGGCGAGTGTGTTGAGATCAGAGAGGTGCGGCGTCGGACCGGCGTCCTTCTTGTTCTTCCGCCACAGATCGATCGCGTTCACCAGAAGCTGGGGGAGGGGATTTGGCGATTCGCGGAGGCGGCTCACGTCTTCGTCTCGGAGGCGGGCCGTCGACATTGCGCTCTCCGGCAGCAGAACCCATGGGACCGGGCCGCGCGACACCAGCGCCGCAGCGACCGGGTCGTAGCGGAGGTTCCACCCGATTCCGGTCTCGCGATCCGCCCCGAAATTTCCGCCGTTGGTGACGATCTGCTTGAGCGCGGCCGTCGCCGTCGAATACCGCACGAGGGCCTGCCCGATATTCGACATCATGCCGATCGTCAACAGGCTGATCTCGCCCGGGTGTTCCTCCGCCAGGTTCGCGATCAACGCGTCCGCCGCCAACGGGCTCTCAGGCGGCAGGCCATCTTCCTCCGGCGCGAGGTCCTGCTGTGTCATCCCGTCGTCCTTCTTGCCTTCGAGATCGGGCACCGGCATCGACACCGCGTATCCCGACGCGACCTGAACGTCCGGCTGTCCAACCACGGTCAGGAGTTTGCGGGCGATCCGCGAGCGCGCCTTGACGTCACAGTCGGTCGTCGTGATCGCGAGGACGTCGAACTCCGGGGACACCAGGGCGAACGCGCACACCAGGATGTCGTCGATGTCCTCGCCGATGTCCGTATCAATGATTATCTTCGCAGCCATTGGTTGGCGCTCCTTTCATATCGTTGTTCCGGCGGCGACCGAAAGCAGATTGATGCATCATCAGTCCCGCCCGATGAGCATCGCGTCGTCGATGAGGAGCTTGAGTTCCTTGTCGCCAGGCTTGCCGGCATGGACGAAGATGTCGTCGATGCCGTCGCCGGGCTGGACCTTCCGCCGCCGGCTGCTCTTTTCGCGAAATGTGGCGATGTCCAGCGTCACCTCGGTCCACTTGCCGACTACCGGCTTGGGGATCGTCGTTTCCCAGTTGTTATGCAGCGTCATGTCGAAGACGAAGACGCCGATGGGGATTGACTTGTTGATGAAGTACTTGAAGCGGACCCAGTTGGTCGTTGTCATGCGGGCGTTGTCGTAGTAGATACCGACGCGGATGCGCTGGGCGAACCATTTCTTTGGGGCGACGGCGGCGAGCGCCCGCTTGCTGCCCGGCGGGACGTTGTCGGTGGCGGTCGTTCCCAGCCAGTCGTGGGCCTTGGTCGGCGGGCCTTCGAAGTTCTGGCTGAAGATCACGCGGGTGGGCCACTGTTCGTCCCACTGGGCGCGCGTCTTGGGCGCGATGTTCTTGACCTTGCAGTCGGCGAGGTACGTCTCCCAGAGCTTCTGCCGCCTCGCCCGGGTTGCGTTCGCCAGGCGCACCTCACGGGCCGTGGCGAGGGTGTACTGGCCGGCGTCCCATTTTTCCAGCTTGGCGACGAGCGGCTTGAAGCGTTTGAGCAGGCCGGCGAGGTCTTTCTTCTGCGCGGCGGAGAGCTCCGCCGTCGTGCTGCCCGCCTTCAGCGGCGCGAGGAAGTTCCGCGACTCGGCGATGATGGCGCGGTACTTCTGTTGATGTTTCCGGCTCTTCACGGCGAAGATGCAGTCGCGGAGGATCTGCACGTCATCGTCCGGTTTCGCCTTCATCGCTTCGACCTCCTGCGCGACCGTGCGGCACGCCAGCCCTGAAAACACCATCGCAGCCAACAACAGTGCGACGCATTTCATGCTCCCTCCCTTCTCGCTAACAGCGGTCGCGCCTCGCTCGCGCTCAGCGTGGACTGTTGGTTCTGCTTGTCGGCCATCGGCTGCTCACTTCACAGCCACGAGCGCGATGCGGTTGGCGCCCTTGGTGACCCTAACCTTCTCCAACGTGACGAGGCCGTGCTTGTCCGCCGTCACGGCGCCGGACTGGACGACCTTGTTGTCGACGAGCGAGGTGTTGGTCCACTTGAGCTTGTCGCCCTTCTTGATCGTGAACTTCTGGAGCCGGCGCGGTGTGACGTTGACCGTGCACTCGTCCTTGGGCGCGCCGCCGCGGCCGTGCCGGTCCTTTTTCGTCAGGTATACGGTCATTTCCCATCGGCCTGTCTCATCGACCACGTCATCCGTCTTCCAGCGCAGGTAGCCGTTGAGTTGACCGCGGTGGTCGCCGTCGTAAACGTCCTTCATGATCTGGCCCCATGGCATCTTGACCGGGACCGCTTCTTTGAGCCGTGTGGCGCTGCCGAAGTTGTTGTCGAGGCTGCATCGGGTGAACGCGGGCAGCGACTGATCGGTGCGGAGGTCGAGGCCGGTCTGGAACGACCCGGCGCCGTGGCCGCGCAGGTTCCACTGGAAGCCGTGCGGCTGACGGGCCTCTTGGAGCGCCTTCGCCAGCTCGATGGCCTGCGGCCAACCGATGCCGTGGTCGTTCTTGCCGTTTCCGAACCCGATGAACGGCAGGTTGGCCTGCGGGTTGTCGCGGACGATCTTCGGGTCGCTCAGGTACTCCCACACCGGCATGCCGCTCTCGTGTTTGATGTTGAACTTCACCCGGCCGTTGGTCCGGGCGTAGGACTCGTGGAAGCCGCCGGTCACGCGGGCCGGGTCGTGGATGCCGACGGACGAGTAGGCGTAGGCGAAGCGTTCGGGATAGCGGATGGGGATGAAGGTCGAGCCGGACCCGCCCATCGACGCGCCGCTCACGCAGATCCGCGTCTTGTCCACCGGCCACTTTGTGCAGACCCAGTCGACGAACGCGAGCAAGCGCTTCGGCGTGAAGTTGCGGCTGACGCCGTCGGTCCACGCCTTGAGCGTGCCGCTGTTCTCGTGGTACGTCGTCCACCAGTCGTACGGGATCTGGTTCGACGCGACGCCGATGCCGCGGCGCTTGTCCTTCCAACTGTGCCAGGTGTAGGCGCCGCCCTTGCCGTAGAGATTCGAGCCCCAGCAGTGAAGCACCAGGTTGAGGGGCGCCGGCTTCTGCATCTTCTCAGGAATTGTGACGACGTAGTCGTATGGCCGGCTGGGCAGGTTGCATCGCGGCGGCGCCTCCCAGCGGGTGTAGTAGTGGAGTGTGATGCCGTCCGTGTAGAAGAACTTCTTCGGCTTCTCGATGCGCTGGAGGATCGGGGCGCCGGGGCCGGACTTCTCGGTGACAGCGGCGACGAGCGCGTTGCCTTTGGTAAACGCGGTCAGATCTTCCTCGCCGTTCACGACCACGGTGACGGCGTAGTACCCCTTCTGCACCTGTTCCTTTTTCTTCGTCTCCGGATTCTCGTAGACCGGCGGCGGGTTGTACGCGCAAACCCCCGTGCCCGGCGGGACAGGCTTGGCGCCGTCCTCAACCACGTAGCGGAGCAGCTTCTGCGTGGCGCCCGGGTAGATGCCGTGGAACTCGGGGTTCCAGCACGTCCAGCGGCCGACTTCGTCCACGAGCTCCGCGTCGGCGATGATGGCGGCCGTGACTGGCTTGCTGCTGCGGTAGACGCGGTAACTGATCTGGCGCGGGTCCTTGGCCAGCTTCGTTCTTAGCTCCTTCCATTCCTTGATCGTGAAGGTCTCGGACTTGACGGCGGGCTCGGGCTCGGTCCACATGAGGAGCGTCTGCCCGCCGCGATGCCGAGCGGCGAGCGTCGTCACCTTGGGGACGGTGTTCTTCGCCACCCCGCCGGTGAACGACACATCGAGGCGGGTGTGCTCGGGCCGCCAGTTGCGGAGCGATTTGGCCAGAAGCTCGAGCTTGCCCTTGCCCGACTTGACCGCGGCGACGACGGGCTCGGTCGCATCCAGCGCGTTGTACCGCGGCGGCAGCAGCGGCAGCGGCTTATCCGGCCCGTCTGTCGTCGCGACCACTACTCGACTCGTCTCGTTGTTCCAGCCCGGCCGCCCGACGCTGACACGGAGCACGGCCCGAAACACCCGGGCGCCCTTCGGCAGCGCGGACAGGTCCACGACGATCTGGCGCCGCCCGCGCGGCACGGTGATGGACTTGGTGACGGTGGCGTGCTCGCCCGCGGCGAAGCTCCACGTGGCCGCCTCGTCCGCCGCGCTGCACGCGACCGGGGCCATCCACAATACGCACCAGACCACAACACACGCGATGACTCGCTTCAATGCATCACTCCTTCTTCGTCGGCCTCCAGAGACGCAGCACACGGTGCGGCGGACATTCCTGCCCGCCGATTTGTCGGACAGAGCGCAATCACCTCCAGATCCTGATCCGGTTCCTGTCCTTGGTGACGGTGACGTTCCGCAGTGTTACCAGCCCCCACTCATCCGCGCTCACCGTGCCGGACTGGACGACCTTCTGGTCGTTCAAGCTGATGTTGGTCCATTTGAACCGGTCGCCCGGCCGGGGCTTGAATCGCCTGCAATGCCGCGGCGTCACGTCGACGGTGCAGGAGTCCTCCGGGCAGGAGTTGACTACCCACACCAGCATCTGCCACGCGTCCTTCTTGTCGACGTGGCCCTTCGTGTTGTCCCAGATCACGTAGCCGTTCATCTGGCCGCAGGACTGCCCATCGGTCGGGTCGCCGTTGCCGGGGTTGTTGTCGAGCGAGCAATTGGAGAACGCCGGGATGCTGGCGTCCCATCGGATCACGCCGAACATCTTCGCGACCTCGGGCTGAATGGAGCGGACCTGCTGGTGCCCGCCGGGGTCGTCGCCGCCGGTACTCCACGCGGCGATGAACGGCTGCCGCGCGTCGCGGAGCGCCGCCATCCCGCGCGGGTCATCCTGCCAGCCGAACTCCGACGTGTGGCCGCTGTCCTTGCCCGTGCCGGAGCTGACCATCACCAGCGGGATGTCCCGGCCGGGGTTCTGCCGGAGGTACCAGCCCAGGCTCAGGACGTTCCAGGCGTCATGGCCGTCAACGGTCCGCGCGCTGCCTCGCGGCCCCAGGAGGGTCGGCAGGGCCCCGCTCCCGGGCGCCCAGGCCTTGTCGTAGCTCGCCGTGTAGTTGCCGAGGTAGATGCGGCGGAAGATCTCCGGGTGCCGGACCCCGAAATGGAGCGGGCCGCTGTCATGCTGGCCACCGAACACCTTGGCCCGGTCGATCTTCCAGGTCTGCATCGCCCAGCCGATCACGCGCACGAAGTAGCGTTCGGAGAAGTAATCGACCTTGCACTCTTTGAACGAGCGGAGCGTGGCTCGGCCCTCATTGTACAAGAGGTCGCCGTCCCCGCCGTACCCGGCCTGGTGCTCGATGAGCAGTGTCAGCGCCGAGCGCGACGGCGTGCGCAGCGCCCCGACGATGTTGAACCCGCCGTGGAAGCCGTCGATGATCATGGGGAAGGGCGGCTTGAGCTTCTCCGGCTCGCCGACCAGGACGTGCAGGGCGCGTCGGGGCAAATTCGCGTACGGCGGCGCCGGCCAGAACAGGTACCAGCGCTCCAGGATGCCGTGGCCGTACCTGATTTCCTGGAGCCGCTGAAGGACCGGCCGCGGCGGCTCGGGCTTCTCGGCGACCGGCGCCGCCAGGCTATTCGCGTCGCTGATGTCGCGAACGTTCTCCGTCCCCGCCAACACGCACGTCACCGCGTAGTACGCCTTGGCCGGTTTCTTCGGCGTGTGGACGTAGATCGCCTCGCCGGCGTTGACCGGCACCCCGTCCTCGACACAGCAAACGGGGATGATCGAGCCGCCGACCTCTTTCTGGTCGATGTACTCGCCCTTGAACGTGACGACCGCCATCTTCTGGTCGTAGATGGAGAGCGGCGCCGCCGCGCCGACCAGCTCGGCCTCATGGATGTTCGCCGCGGTGATCCGCTCGGTGTGGCGATAGACCCGGTAGCGGACCTGCGCGACGATGCGGACCCTCTTTGCCGGCCGGATGCCCTGGAAGCCGCTGGGCTTGTCGCGGAGTTCCATCCCCTGGAGGCGCCGCAGCGTCTTGAGCGTGATCGCCGGCACGCGCGCCAGGCCGCGCCAGCCGGCGCCCGGCTCTTTGGCGGCCGTGTTCCCTTTGCGCGAGAACTTCTCGACGTAGAACACGCTCCCCTTCGGCGGCCGAAACGCCTCGTGCTCGCGCCAGACCAGGAACGTCTGGCCGTGGTGGTGGACGACCCGCAGGCCGGTCACCTGCTCGGGCGCCTGCTTGGCCTTGCCAACGTAGCGGATTTCCAGGAGCGAGCGGCTGGGCAGCAGCCCCTCGAAGTTCGCCACCTCGAACCCCGTGTTGCTCTTCGGCGCCGCCGCCCACTTGCGGGCCGCTTCGGTCGCGTCGAACGAGCGATACCACGGCGCCTCCAGCACGAGCGGCTTTTCCCCGGCCAGAACCCGGGCCGGCTCGGTCGGCTGTCGCCCCTGATAGGTTGAACAGTACAGCGACGCATGATGGACCTTCGCGCCCTTCGGCAGCGCGGTCAGGTCGAACACGAGCCGCGTCACCTTGCCCTGGCTTACCGTCAATGCGCCCGGATGCGAGCAAGCCATGCCCGCCGCGCCCCAGCGCTCGGAGACGACTTCGCCGTGCACGGCGAGCGGCATCATGCAGCAGACAGCAGTGAGCAGTAGTAGGCGCCTCATCATCCGACCCTCCTCACTGCTTCGGGGTGATGACCAGCCGGCTCACGCCGGAGAACTTCACGCCCTTGAGCACGAGCAGGCCGTCCTTGCCCGCGGTCACTTCGCCCTTCTGGAGCTCGGTCTTGCCGTCGAGGCTCGTGTTCTTCCAGGCGTACGCCGCCCGCGGCTCGACCTTGAATTGCTGGAGCCGCCGAGGGATCACGTCGGCGACGGTGTCGCCGCGGCCGCGCATGAAGATGGTGACCTCGAACTTGCCGGGCTCGTCGACGATGTCCTTCCAGCGGAAGTGCCGGTTGAAATCGCCCATCCCACCTTGGGCCGCGAGCTTCAGTCCCCGGCCGGACGTGAACGCGAGGAGCGCCTTGTTCCTGCGAATGTCCAGGCGGACGACGTTCGGGTACGTGCCGCTGTTGGATACCGGGACGTACCGTGCCCCGCCCCACCAGAAGTCGGTCATGATAGGGAAGTGCTTGGTGAGCGTCTGTTGGTAGAATTTGCGGCACTCGCTGTAGCCGGCGTTCGAGGTGACGGTCATGAACGGCAGCTCGGCGGACCCGGGCAGGTCGGCGATCATGCGGTTCACGTCGAGCAGCTCCCAGACATTTTCGCCGTCCCCGGCCTTCAGCTTCCACTCCGGTCTGCCCCAGATTCCCCGGAGGCCCCGCGCGGTCCTGATGCCGTGGCCGAGATCGTTCGCCGGCCCGACGTAATTGATGTATGGATGCCCGGCGATGACGAGGTTGAACACGTCCGGATGCCGCAGGGCCAGGCGCAGCGCGCCGCTGGCCGATGCGCCGCCGCGGCAGCCCGTCACCAGGACACGGTCCCGGTCGACCGGCCACTTTTTGCAGGCCCAGTCGATGAACGCCAGCAGCCGCCGCTCCGTGTACGGCTCGATGGCACCCTCGCTGAACGACCGTAACGTGCCTAGCGAGCTGTGATAGCCGTACCACCAGGTCCGGACCGGGAAGTCGTACGGGCAGATCACGATGCTGTCGCGCTCGATGCGGTAGTGCGTGCGCCAGAACGAATGGCCGTCGCGGTGCAGGTTCAGCTCGAGCGGCACATCCTTTCCGAGCGGCTCCGGCACGCCGACCGACCAGTTGTGGTATTCGGACGGCTTGTTGGTGAACGGCGGTGCCACCCAGCGCACGTAGTGGAGCCGCCTCTGCTTGAAGTTGTGGAACGGCATCCTGGGCAGCTCGCCTTGGAGGATCGGCAGGCCGGGGCCGCCAGCTATCTCTCTCACCACGCCCGTCGAGTTCTTGTCTGAGACGTCGCGCGTGTTCTGGACGCCGTTGACCGACGTCACCACGGCGTAGTACGCGGGACGCAGCATCTGCTTCGTCACGACCGGGGTGTGGACGTAAAGCCCCGTCCCGCGCGGCAGCGGCACCCCGCCGTCCTTGACGACGAACCGTTCGACCGGGCAGTCGCGGCCGAACTGGCCGTCGATGCTCGCCCCGCCGAACGGGTTCCCGTGCCCGGTCATCAGGCCCTTGGCGGTTGCGATGTAGATGTCCACCGGCCGGTCGATGTTGCGGGCGTTGACGTTCCAGCACGACAGCGGCTTGGCTACTGCGATCAACTCGGTCTGATGAAGGTTCTTGGCCGTGATTCGCCGGGTGTGCCGGTATACGCAGTAACGCATTCGGTTCTTCTGGTCGAGGTTGGCCAGGATCGCTTTGAGCTGCCCCCATTTGATCTCGTCCTGGCCGACCGGGTCGCTGACCTCTTTCCACGTGATGAACGTCTGGCCGAAGCGGTGGACGGCCTTCACGCCGGTGACCTGCGGCGGGACTTCCGCCGGTTTGCCCTCGTACCAGATGTCCAGACTGGTAGCCTTCGAGTTCCAGAGCGGGCAGGTCTTGACGAAAAGGCCGCCGTTCGTCTTTCCACCGGCCCAGTTCTGTACGGCCTTCGTGGCGTCGAACCGGTCGTACCACGGCCCGCGAAGCGATAGCGGTGCGCCGGCTGCCTTTGCCGTGCCGCCGGGCTTGAACTCGTCGAACAGCGGGAAGACCTCGATGCGGGTCCTCGCCTCGTTCAGCATGCCGTCGATCTTCTCGCTGCGGAACACCAGCAGATCCGCTCGAAGGACCCGCACGTTCGGTGGGAGCTCCGACAGGTCAAACCGGACGACGCCCTCGCCGTTGGCCGCGGGCAGGACTGTGGCAGACGTCTTCCGGGCTACGGGTTCCTTCTTCGGCTTGGGCGGCGGCGGGTTCCCGAAGACCAGCACGCCGAACCGTTCCGGTACGTCGTAATCGTTGCGCATCGTTGGCGACCACGCGTTGTTCTCGCCGCGAGGCCCGGCGTGGCGGTTGCGGTAGAAGTTGCCGCGCCACCGCTTTGGCGCCTGCGGGCCCGCGCCGAGGGCGGCGAATGGGATCGCCAACTCCACCGACCAGCCGTTCTTACCGATTGCGACCTTGTGACGGGCGCCGGAGTTCCACTCACCGCGCCGGTCCTTGGAATCGGCCAGTGCGCCGGCCGCGCCCACGATGAACTGGCACCAGCTCGAGCCGCCCCTCGGCGATAGGAACACCTCGATTGAGTCGTCCTGATATGCCGGCCCGTCGAACTTGGTCACGGTGCGGCGCAGCTTGTCCACGTCGGGCTCGTCCATGCTGAATCCCAGGTACAGTTGCCCGTCGTGGTGGAGCAGCAGCGCCTGGGTTGCTGCGCTCGGCCGGCCGCGGCCGGTCATCGTGCCCATGGCGAGCGGCGCCGCCTGCTTCCACACAGCATCGTCGAGCTTGCCGTCCACCACGGGCGCAGCGGTGGACTCCACGACATAGCCCGTCGGCAGCTTAGGCACGTACTTGACCTCACCGGGCAGCCTCATCGGTGGCGTGCCCAGGCGGATGGTGCTCATCTCCGCGCCCGCCGAGCGGCAGCCCATCGCTGCCAGCACAAGGCAGAGCGCAACGAGCGAGTTCGCTTTCGCTCTCATCGTGAGACCTCCAGGGATAACGAGCGTGTAGGGTTCTCTAGTCTATACCACCGTGGTCGCACGCTGGCAAGTGGTCTTTGGAGAAGAAACTGTGATCCACGCAGTCGCCGCTCCACCGACGGACGGAGGTCACTTCGCGAAACTGCGTAGAAGGGGAGGAGCGACATTAGGGTTGAGCCGCGGGCGGCGGCGGCTGGAAGCCGGCAATCGCGCGGCCCATGCGCCTTGGATCGGGATGTCAGCGCTCCGCGCATCGTCCGCGGATCGTTTACGGTTTTCTAGTATTCTAGTATTCTAGAAAAGTGTAAATCGCACGACAACCAGTGACGCGGTGTGTCCGGCGCTACCGCCGCATGACGCGGCGGTGCGCGAGCGCCTTGACTTCGCGCCGAAGGATTTGCACAATCACCGGCCGTGGTCAGAGTCGGAGCGCCAGCGCAACAATGCAACGATGAGCGCAGCGTGCGGACCGCTAGGGCATTCCTACGAGAGGCTATACGCCGGAGAACCCTTTCATGAGCACGTCAGCCATAGCCGAAATGAGGGGTTGCTTTCAACAGGCCTCCCGCGAGGCTCAGCACTATCTTGAGCGCTTCATCGCAGAGGTAACCTTCGCCGAGGGCCTGTTCGACCTGCATCCGCGCCGGGCTCCGACATGGAAGAAACTCATCACCAAGGCGACCGGCCGGGTGAAGGCTGCTCTCCCAAACGGGGACGCGAGGGCGCTGAAGTCCGCGATCAGCGAAGCCGAGAAGATCCTCGCCCCCATCTCAAAGGTGGCGAAGACCTATACCGTCTACTGCGTCGGGCACGGCCACATCGACATGAATTGGATGTGGTCGTGGCCGGAGACCGTCGCGACAACCAATGACACCTTCAGCACCGTCCTGCGCCTGATGGACGAGTACCCGCAGTTCCATTATTCGCAGAGCCAAGCGAGCGTCTATGCGATTGTTGCGCAACACGCCCCGGACATGCTGAAGAGGATCCGCGCCCGCGTCAAGGAAGGCCGGTGGGAAGTGGTCGCCAGCCATTGGGTGGAGGGTGACAAGAACCTGGTGAGCGGCGAGAGCCTTTGCCGCCACCTTCTCTACACCCGCCGCTACATGCAGGAACTGTTTGCGCTGTCCCCCGAGGACGTCGTCATCGACTGGTCGCCCGACACGTTCGGCCACGCGGCCACGATCCCCGCCTATCTCGCACGGGGCGGAATCAGGCGGTACTACTGCTGCCGGCCCGGTAACGCTGCGTCGCGGCCCATGGCGTTCCGCTGGCGGGCCCCGGATGGATCAGAGGTCCTCGTCTATCGCGACTTCACCTGGTACAACGGCGTGATCGGGCCGGAGAACGCATCGAGCCTGCTGACGTTCTGCAAGGCGACCGGCATGCGGTCGTGGATGAACGTTTACGGCATCGGCGATCACGGCGGCGGTCCCACACGGCGGGACATCGAGCGGGCCCTGGACATGGACACCTGGCCCGTGTTCCCCGCGGTCAAGATGTCCACCACCAAGCCGTTCTATGAAGAGCTGGAGAAAGCGGCGGGCAAGCTGCCGGTCTTGCAGGAAGAGCTGAACTTCGAGTTCACAGGATGTTACACGTCGCAGTCTCTTATCAAGCAGGCCAACCGGTTCGCCGAGAGCCGGCTCTGCGACGCGGAGGCGGCGGCGGCGCTCGCATGGGGCGCACTGGGCCTGGACTATCCCGGCGACGCGCTGCGCGAAAGCTGGCAGAAGACGTTGTTCAATCACTTCCACGACATCCTCCCTGGGTCGGGCGTGCACGACACACGTACCTACGCGCACGGCCTGTTCCAGGACGCTGTTGCGACGTGCAGCATGGCCGAGACCAAGGCCCTGCGGCTGCTCGCGCGCAGCGTCGATACTTCCTTCGCTGAAGCACGGGGCGATGCTGACGTTCCCGCCGGGTTCGTGCGCTCGGCCGTCGGCGCCGGTGCCGGCTTCGGTTCCGGCACCGGCCGGATGTCTGCCGCAGAGCAGACCAAAGGCCACGGGCCAAGACCGTTCGTGATCTTCAACACACTGGCCCACGAACGCTCCGGCGTGGTGAGCGTCACCGTGTGGGACAATGCGCCGGCGGGGGTCCCGCACAAGATCGCGGACACCGCCTTCTCTGTCCTGACACCTTCCGGCAAGACACTAGCGGCCCAGAAGGTTGGGGAAGGGCACTACTGGGGGCACGACTACGTCACGCTGGCGTTTCCGATAGACCCGCTGTCCGGCTTCGGCTATGCCGCGTATGTCGTCGATGAGAACGAAACCCGGACCCGGAACCCGCTGGGGCGTCTCGGCGACCGGCTCGTGCTGGAGAACGAGTTGGTCAAGGCTGAGATCGACATCGCGAGCGGCACGATCAGGCGGCTCGTTCACAAAGCCTCCCGTGCGAACGTGATCACTCCGGCCCGTCCGGCCGGGCTCCTGGAGTTCGGGATCGAGCGGCCGCACGGGATGAGCGCCTGGCGGCTGGACAAGCTGGGAAAGAGGACGGCTCCCCAGGTCAAGAGCTTCAGGCTGGCGGTCAACGGGCCCCACCTTGCACGGGCGGACTTCGGGCTGAGAATCCGCCGGTCCGAGTTCACCCTCCAATACGAGCTCCGGGCGCGCGACCCGAATCTGTACATCACCCTGGAAGGGACCTGGTTCGAACGGGGCACTCCCCGCAAGGGCGTCCCTAATCTCAGCATCGCTTTCCCGTTTGCACTGCGGAAAGCATCGGGCCGGTATGAAATCCCGTTCGGCGCGATCGACCGCACGCAGAGCTCTGGCGAAGAGGTGCCCGCGATCCGATGGGCGCAGGTCAACGGTATGGCCGGGCGGAAGAAGGCCGGCTGCCTGCTGATCAATGACAGCAAGCATGGACACTCGCTCGACGGCAGCACGCTCCGGCTCACTTTGATCCGGAGCAGCTACGAACCGGACCCGCTGCCGGAGATCCGGCAGCACAAGATCCGGCTGGCGCTCTCGCCGTTCGCGGGCGAACTGTCCGTGGCGGACGCGATGCGTCTTGGCGCGACGCTCAACCAGCCGCTGCGGGCGGCCGGCACCGACGTCCACAAAGGCAAGATGCCCAGGGCCGGGCAATTCATCTCCGTCCGGCCGGGCAACATCGTGCTCTCCTGCATCAAAAAGGCGGAGGGCGAGGACGCACTGGTGGTCCGCGTCTTCGAGACAAGCGGGAAACGCACCGTAGCCCGGATCAAGCTGAACGGAAAGCT
>CAZDHT010000071.1:14982-20441 GCA_964505325.1 uncultured Planctomycetota bacterium
GGCCGAAACAGATGTTCTGGAGAGGCCGCTCCGCGCGTCGGGCCTGAAACGGACGGCCAACACCGTCTCGGTTCCCGTGCCCGCTTACGGCATCGCGACGGTGCTTCTGAAGACCGGCAAATGAGCCGGCGTGCGGGAGGGCGCCCGAACGGATCGCTTACAGCGCTTCGCCCACGTCGGTCCGCGTCAGGTCGCCGTACAACTCCGGGCGGCGGTGCACCAGGTAATCGTGCGACCGGCGCCGGATGTCGTAGTACTGCTTGGCGGACAGGTCCGCCACCGCGATGTCTTCGCCGGTGGAAGCGCACTCGGCGATCACGTCGCCGTCGGGATTGAGGACCATCGAGCAGCCGAGGCTGCCATCGTCGCCGCCGGCCTGGTTGATGAACGCCGCAAACAGGGAGTTGTCGAACGCCCGCGCCCGCAGCCACGTGAGGACCCAGTTCTTCGCCTGCTGGTGCGCCTCCTTCGCGGGCAGGTCGCGCCACCAGCCACGTCCCGCGGTCACGTGGGGCATGATAACGGCGTGGACGCCGTTGATGGCGTAGATCCGGTGCGCCTCGGGGAAGTGATTGTCGTAGCAGATCAGCACCCCCACGCGAAGCTTGCCCAAGTCGAACACGGGGAACGCGTTGCCCTGCTTGAAGTAGGCGAACTCCACGCCCGGCACGCAGTGGCACTTGCTGTACCGGCCGATGTAGCCGCGGGGCGAAACGATGACGTAGGTGTTGTAGACGGCGTTGTCGCGGCGGAGTTCCGGAAGCCCGGCCATGACGATTACGTTGTGCTGGGCGGCGATCTCGATCAGCCGCTGTGTCGAAGGGCCGTCAGGGACCGGTTCAGCCAGTTCGTACGGATGCGCGCCGCGCTGGGTCCAGTCCGGCGGAATCCGGCCCTCTTCGACGCCCCCGGCACCGTCGCGTTCGTAGTAGTCGCCCAGGCCCCACAGACTGTACCCGGCGATGGTCTGCTCCTGGAAACAGACGATTTCGGCGCCGGACTCCGCGGCCCTCGCGGTCAGCTTGGCGATCTTGGCGAGGTTTGCCTCCTTGTCAACGCTCGTCGGCATGAACTGCGCGACAGCCAATCTCACATCCTGCATTGTCCGCCCTTTCGTCAGATTGCTCGGATGGATACGTCGCGGCTATCATGGTGCATCCGCGCGCCCTTTGTCAAGCATTCGCTCCCTGCAAGCGGGGGACAGCGGGCGGCGGCTCCGGGGGCGTCCTGACTGGGCGTTGCGGATCGAGAACGCATGTGATATAGATGCTCGACGGAACGCCCGGCCGGGCTGGCGGAACGGAAGCTGCCGCCGCAGGATGCCCGCACCCGCGCACCCGCAATCTGTGCCTTCGAGGTCTGCCAATGAAAGCTGGATTCGCCAGGATCCGCATCACGCCGAAGATCGGCACGCCGATGGAGGGGTTCAGCGACCGTGACGCCGAGCAGGTCTGCGACGCTGTCCACGACCACCTGTTCGTGCGGGCGCTGTACCTGGAGCACCTGGAGCAGGCCGCCCTCATCATCGGCCTTGACGTGCTGTTTCTCGACTGCGAGACCGTGGCTCGATACAAGCGCGCCATCGGCCGCGAACTCGCCCTCGAGCCACGCCGGATTCTGCTGAACACCTCCCACACGCACGCCGGCCCCCGGGTGAGCCGGTGGCACTACGGCGAGCCCGATTCGGCGTACCTCGAGACCATCGAAACGGCCATGGTGGAGGCGGCGGCGCAGGCGCAGGAGTCCGCGCGCGAGGCGACCATCTGGGCGGGCGAGACCCGTTCGACGCTCCCGCTCAACCGCCGGAAGAAGGACGCGGACGACGCCGTCATCTTCGCGCCAGACCCGCAGGGCCCGGTGTGTGACGCCCTGCCGATCTGCCTTATCAAAGATGAGCAGGACGTTCCCATCTCGCTGCTCTTTTCCGTCTCGTGTCATCCGTCGACCATCAAGAGCTGCGAGATCTCCGCAGACTACCCCGGAGTGGCGATGGCCCGGCTCGACGAGCATCTTGGCGCCGGCGGCAGCCTGTTTCTGCAGGGGGCTGGCGGCGACGCGAAACCCTCCGTGATCGGCATGGGTGGCGTGTGGCACGTCGGCGACTGGCACGACGTGACCCGGGCGGGCCTGACCGTCGCGCGAGAGGTGATCACCAAGCTCGCCGAGGGGCTCTTCCAGGTGGAGCCGCGGCTCCAGTGTGCGTCGGTAGACATGAGGTGGCCGCTGGTGCCCCCGCCCGAAGCGGATGAATACCAGGCGCTTCTGGACAACCCGGCCTCTCAGGGCACGGACCCGAAAAAGACCGCGAGGCGCCGCTGGGCCGAGGAGCAGCTCGCACGCATTCGTGATGAAGGCGGTCTGCCGGAGGCCGTCGATATTGGATTGCACGGAATTCAGGTGGGCAACCGGGTGCGTCTGATCGGTCTGGAAGGCGAGCCGGTGGCCGAGTTGGGGCTGCTGATCCGCGAGTTCTACGTCGAGGGCGTCACGTTTCCGCTGGGCTGCACGGATGGCGCCCAACTGTATCTGCCGACGTCGGAGATGCTGTACGAAGGCGGCTACGAAGTGACCAGTTATTTCGAGTACCACCAGCCATCGCCGCTGGCCAAGGGAGTGGAGCACATCCTGCGGGACGGCTTGGACAAGCTTCGCCGCGCGGGCGTACGATAGGCGTGGGACGTCGGCGAGGCACGCTCATGCTGCGGCGGCGCCGGTCTTTTTCGTGGCGTTTCTGTTTCTCTTCCCGTATATAGGTGGTCTATGACCCTCTGGATATGGCGCAATGTGCGGCTTGAACTCCCGGCCGACTGGGAAATGCTCCAGTTTTCCAGGAACGTCCAGGAGGGACGGTGCGCGTTCGCGGACCGGTACCAGTTCCGGCTCGAACTCAGTTGGCGCGCCACGGCGGGTCGTCCGGATTTCGCGCGGATGATCTCGGATTATGTGGCCCGCCTGAAGGAGCAGGGGGCGGCAAACGCCCGCCGCCTTCGCCACGGCCCGTGGCACGGGCTCCAGGGGGATTTGGATGGGCAACGGACCTCACGGTTCGGCCGCTATTTGCCGGCCGAGTCGTGTCTGGTCGAGCTGGTGTTCCTTTGGCCGGAGCGAAGGGACGTCGGACTGGAGCAGAAGGTCCTCAGCAGCGTAGCCGTAGAGCCGGAGCACCTCGGCCGTTTCAGGCGGTGGAGCGCCTTCGGAATGGACTTTCTGACTTCGAAAGATCTTCAGTTACAGGCCTGCACCGTGGAGCCGGCCAGCGTGGAGATGACCTTCGGCGACGCCAAGCGCGGCGCCGTGGAACGCTTCGCCCGGCGCGGCATGGTGCCGGAATGGATGAACCAGACGACGGCCGAATGGCTGCGGGGCTGGGTCGACGGAGGTGTGCGCGTGACGGGCGTGGATGCCGCAGACGCCCGTGGACATCGCGTCGACCGCCTGGACGGAGAGAAGCGGGTACCCGGGGTGCTGAGACGATCCCTTCGTTGTGACGCGGCGGCGTGGATCTGCCCCAGGGACGGACGCCTGTACAGCACGTCGCTCGCCTCGCCCGCGAAAGAGGCCGACACCGGCCCGGCCCCCGCAGGGGCGAGGCTGTCGTGCTGCTCGGGACTGGAGCTGCCCATATGACACGAACCGGCCAGCACCTCGCAGGTGACGGATCGTGGCGGCGTATGCTGACGGCGCGGCCCGTTCGGAACGAGGCCGCGCGGCTGGGACAGAGCGGGGAGGGGAATGTGACCGTGCGCGTGACAAAACAGCGGCCGTGGTATCTGCTTCCCCCGCTCTCGTGGATCGTCCCCTTCCGGCGCGAGCGGGCGGCGGCGCTCGACCGGGTGGGCTCCCGTGTCTGGCGGCTGTGTGACGGCGAGCGGACGGTGGAGGGCGTGATCGACGAGTTCGCTTCGTCGTACCACCTCACCTTTCACGAGGCGCGGGTGGCGGTGACCGGTTACCTGAAGGAACTGATCCAGCGCGGGGTCCTGGCGATCTCGATCCCGGAGGACGATACGACGTGAAGCCAATCCAGGTGGCGGATCAGCCGAGACTGGGTTTGCTGCGTACCACGCGTATCACGGTGGACGGAATCCGCTATCGCCTGTTCCGTACTTCGGTCACGGTCGCCGTCATAGCCATGGCCGTTGCGTTTCTGATGAACATCTTGAGCGAGAGCCTGATGAAGCGGGCCGTCGCCCATGACACGCGCGAGCAGATCGCGCGGATGCACACGGTTCACGACTGGGCGGCGCGCTTGACCAGGCCCGGCACCCCGGAGGAGATCATCGCGTCGCTCTCTCGCGCGGAAGAACACGATGCCGTGTATCGTGAGACGGCGGCAATGGCGAAGTTGACGCCGGAGGCCATGGCGGAGCTTCACCGCAGCGCCCGGGAGGCGGCCGACATCCTGAGATTCTTTGATGACCTCGACTACGCGCGGCGCCGCGCCCTCATCCACGCGGCATCGGGAGCGGGCATCTTCGAACGGCTGGGCACGCCCACGGGATTCGAGCAGTTCAAGACGGCCCTGGCGGGCATGAAGTCCGTCCGGTTCATTATGCGGCTGAACGATCTGACTCGATTCCTATCCGCGTGGCCGAAGACGCTCGCGCGAATCGAGCAGGTGCGCCAGGGACGGGCCCAGGCGATCCGAAACGTGGATGCGGCGCGCGGCGGGCGCACCATTCTGGCGGCGCTGGCCGAGACTGGCGGCGAGTTCGGCCAGGCCGTGCGGGACGCGGGCTTCGCGTTCGACGCGCAGGTAACCGCGCCGGGGGTCGCCGACCGCGCACAGCGCATTCTCGACCAGCGCCGGCTCGAGAAGAGCGCCGAGTCCATCCTGATGCTCCAGGCGATCGCGCAGCGCCGAAACGTCGTCCCTACCGACGTAACGGTGGCGATGATGTGGGGCCTGCTCCGCGGTCGCAGGGCGGCGACGTGGTACCGCGGCCGTCTAGGGCAGAGCATCGACACCCTCAAGACCGAGAATCAGAAGCTCGCAAGAGAGAGCGAGGAACTGAAGAAGAATGACGAGCAGATCAGGAAGAACAACGAGCAGATAAAACTCAACGACGAGAAGACGAAAGAAAACCTTCATACGATACGTGAGAAGCTTGTGCCGGCGTCGGATCTGACGCCGGAGCGGATGACGGAGCTGGCGCGGCATCGGAACCGCGAAGCCGCGCTCGCCCGGGCCGAGCGGCTCACCGTGGGCATGGGCCGCGGCTGGATGGGTCTGGGGGAGCGAATGGGGTGGCTGCTGTTCGTGTCGATGCTGGTCTGCGTGATCGGGATCTCCAACGCCATGCTGATGAGCGTGACGGAGCGCTTCCGTGAGATCGCGACGATGAAGTGCCTGGGGGCGCTGGACGGGTTCATCATGATTATGTTTGTGCTCGAATCCTGTTTCCTGGGTGTAGTGGGCGGCCTGATCGGCGCGGTGCTGGGCAGTCTGATCGGGCTCG
>CAZDHT010000072.1:0-15169 GCA_964505325.1 uncultured Planctomycetota bacterium
TTGCACTTCCCTCGGCCCCGGTACGCACCCGCCGCCGGTAGGGCAAACATCTGGATAAGCAGGAATGCTTGCCCTACCGCCGTACACGCGCGCCCCGCGGCTGGTAGGACAAACATTCTTGTTTGTCCGCGTCCTCGCCCGCTCCGCGGGATCATTTCACGTCGACGATCTGCTCCGCCCCCCAGACCTTGTCCACGCGGACGACCCGGTGGTTGAGGGTGTCGCCGACGTAGATGTACTTGTCGCTGGCGCCCGCGCACGTCGGCCAGCCGAGCGGGATCTCGGGCTTCGGCTCGGCGCTCTCCGGGCCTTGTGCGTCGAAGTTCCCGTAGTGCCCGAACCGCACGATCTCGTTGCCCGCGTTGTCGCGGACACTCACCGAAAACGTGACCGCGTTGGGGATGAATAGCCGGCCGTAGCGGTCCACGTCGAACCGCGGCTTGGTACATACGCAGGACCCAGCGGCGGCCCATTCGCTGTTCGGCCCGCACCCGGGGTAAACCTTCAGGACTCCCTCGTACCCCAGCACGGCATTCTTGCCCTTGATCGCCTTGCCGCCCTGCGGGCCGAACTTGAGGATGCTGCCCACGGCCCGGCGATAGGCGGCGTCCGTCTGAAAGCCGGCGGGCCGCTTGAACTTCTTGGGCAGACCGCGCTGGACGACGTAGATGTTGCCGGCGAGGTCGGTGCGGACGGCGCCGCCGTATCCGGTCACGCCTGGGAGCAGGTCGCCGACCAGCTTGCCGTCGGGGGTGAACTTGAGGAGCTTGCACTGGTTACTGCCGTCGGTGGCGTAGACATTGCCGCGCGCATCGACGTCGATCCCGCAGACCACGCTGCCGCGGCCGGCGCGACCGGACAGCTTGCCGAACGTGTGCTTGCCGCTTGCCGCCAGCGGCGCCGGCTTGAGATCACGGGTGTATCGAGCGATGGGGCCATGGTAGCCGCCGCTGGTGCCCCACGTGTAGATCATTCCGCTCGGGCCGATGGCCAGGTCGACCGCTTTCATCTTGAGGCGTCCGCCCTCGCCGGTCTCGCCGTTGTAGCGGTACACACCGTTCTGCATCACATAGACCAACTCCGCGTGGGGGTCCACGTCCATGTAGCCGACGAAGTTGATCGCGTTCCGATCGCGGTTGATATAGTCGCTCCGCACGATGACGAACGTGCTTCCCCGGTCCTCGACGCGCATCAGCCGACCGTCGCCGCCGAACCAGAGCACGGGCACGTCGCCGCTGTCGTCGAGCGCGTAGGCGCCGGCCATGCCGCGCCCCTTGAACGGGAGCCTGGCGACGACCTTCGCCTCGGCGCCACGGCCGGTGATCTTGAGGAGCGTGGCCGGCGGTTTGAACCCGCGCGAGACCTTCTTCGACAGCACGTACAGGTCGCCCGTCACCCGGTGGACCATCACCTTGTCCGGCCACGGGACCTTGGTCGCGCTGAGCTTCTTTCCGGCGGGGCTGATCTCGACGACCTCCATGTTGACGAGGTCGCCGACCAAGACGTTGCCCTTGGCGTCGCACGCGATGCCGGCCGCGGCGGTCTTCATGTCCCACGCGCTCGGCATCCAATACTTCTTCTGTTCCCAATCGGGGAGCTGGAGGCCGAAGAACAGAACGGGATCGCTGCCGGGCGTGGTGAGGTCGTGCTTGTAGACGCGGCCCTGCGGCCAGCGGGGGTCGATGTCCTCCGGCTTCTTGCCGTCGTAGGCGGAACCCGCGACGTTCGAGTAGTACGCCGCCTTGCCGTCGGGCGAGAAGGCGACCTCGGTGTTGAGCCAGGGCGGGCATTTGAGCTTCGCCTTCGCCGACCACATCGGCATCGTCCGAACCGCGTTCGAGCCGTCGACCTTGAAGAAGTTGAGCCGCTTGCGCATCGAGTCGATGAAGACGACGCAGCCGTCGATCAGCCGGCTGTGGACCTGGTCGCCGAACACGTAGAACGTTGGGTACAGGCTGGTGACGAGCGCGGGCGTGAAGTGGCCGTCGGCGTCCTTGAGCAGGCGGAAGCCGTTCGCCTTTTTCGTGTCGGTCGACGGCGGATAGGGGAGCAGCGTCTTGAGGTACGTGCCGTCCTTGTAGAAGTGGCGGAGCTGCCACGGCCAGAGCCCCGTGTTACCGTGGCTGCGGATGTCCGACATCATCTTGACGTACAGGCCGCCCTCGCCGTCGAGCACCACGCCGTTCACCCCGGTCCGGTAGGGCATGCTCGTGACGTTTCCGGTGTACGGGCTGCCGCCGATGAGGCGGCCGAACTTGACGCCCATCCCGGCGCGAACGCGGACGCTGAACGGCCCGCCCGTTGCAACGTTGCCTAGATCGTCTTTGCCGTCCCAGGTCAGCGATTGCGCCAGGCCCGGCCTGAGCGGCGCCGGCGGCGGGTTCTTGCCGCCCAACACGCCCGCGGCGAGGTGCCGAACGACTTTCCCCTTGGCGTCGAGCACGGCCACCTCGACGTCCGCCGCCTTCTTGAGCGTGAACGCGACCGTTACCTTGCCGCCCTGGCGCGTCGCCGTCGGCGCGGCGTCGAATGCCTGCTCAGCGGCGAGGGCCGCCGAGCACAAAAGGGCCGAGAGCACAACAGTGGTCACAGCTTTCATCCGATTTCTCTCCTACTTGATTTCGCAGACTTCCTCCGCCGCGTAGGTCTTGTCCACCCGCACGACGCGGCGATTATACGTGTCGTTGACGTAGATGTGGTCTTCGCTGACGCCGGCGCCCGTCGGCCACGCCAACGGGATGGCAGGGACCGCCACCGTCGGCTTCGGCTTTTCGCCCTCCTTCTGGAGCACGGGATTGACGTACTGCGAGTCGAAGTTGCCGTACTTGCCGAACTCGGCGATCCGGTTGCCGGCGTTGTCGAGCAGGGTGACGGAATTGGTGATGGCGTTGGGCATCACCAGCCGGCCGTAGCGGTCGAGGTCGAAGCGGGCCCCGCGGCATACGCAGCAGGAGTTCCCGCCGAAGCCGGTGTGGCTGAACGGGGCGAGGCCCGGATAGGCCTGGACCGCGCCCTCCACGAACGCGGGCCGCGCCCGGCCGCCCGAGTGCATCGCCAGGCCCGGCGCGCCCGGGGTCGGCGGGATTACGTCCATGAAGTCGGACCCCCAGTCCTTGCTCTTCACCGCCATGAAGCCGCCGTCGGGGGTGAACTTGACCACGCTGCCGGTGGAGTGGATGTACGCGTTGTCCTTCGCGAAGTCCGCCGGCCGCGGGTGCCCCTTCGGCCACAGCCAGAGCCCGACATAGATGTTGCCCGCGAGGTCCACCCGGATGCCGCCGTTGGACGCGGTGACCGGTCCGATGATGGCGCTGTTCAGCTCCTTGGGCGTGCCGCGTTTGTAGTTGTCCGCCGCACACTTGCCGACCAGGTGCTTGCCCTCGAGCGGCCGCCCGTCGGCGCCGAAGCCGGTGATGGCGTAGGTGACCCAGCCCTGGTACATCCACGAGATGTAGACTTTGCCGTCAGGCGCCACGCCGATCCCGCGCTCGGCGTAGGCGATCCCGTAGCGGCTGTAGATGTACTTGCTGAGGACGTGTGTCCCGGTCGCCCGGTAGGGGGCCGGTTGGAGGTCGCGGGTGTAGCGCTCGAACGGCCCGGAGTAGTCGGTGCCCAGCGCGTAGCCGTACCCGCGGCGGACGTAGAGCAGCCCGTCATAGCCGACCGCCAGGTCGGTGGACCAGAACGGCTTGCCGGCCCGCGTGAGCAGCGCGCCGGCGCCCGACTTTCCGTCGTAGCGCCAGGTCCGCGATTCACCGTTGTTGACGTAGACCTCGTCGCGTTCGTAGTCCACCGCGAGGCGGCGCCAGTCGAGCTGCGCTCCCGGCCGCGGCTTGAACTCGGTCTGGACGACGGCGAAGGAGTCGCCGCGGTCCTGGACGCAGATCAGCGTGCCGCCGCCGCCAATCCACAGCACCGGCTTGCCGCGGATGGATCCGGCGGCGGTGGCCTCGCCCAGCCCGCGCTGGAGCGGCATCTGCGCCACGATCTTCGCGCCCGGCCCGCGCCCCGAAATCTTGATCAGTTTCCTCGCCACGCGGCCGTCCCGGGGCCCCTTCAGGCGGCTGACCACGTAGTAGTCGCCCGTCTTGGCGGCGACATGGACGCGCTCCGGCCAGGGTGCCGGGGTGGCGCTGACCTGACGGCTGTTGGGATCGACCTCCACGACCGCCTGGTTGACCAGGTCGCAGACGTAGAGGTGGCCCTCGGCGTCGATGCAGACGCCGTAGGCGGCGGTCCGCTTGTTCCAGGCGTCGGGCAACCAGTACTTCTTCTGTTCCCAATCGGGCAGGACGAGGTCGTAGAACTTCTGCGGATCGCCGCCGGCCTTCGTGTCTTGCCGATAGACGCGGCCCTGCGGCCACCGCGGATCAAAGTCCTTGTGGCTTTTCGGCTTGTACCGCGTCCCGGCGACGTTCGAGTAGTAGATGTATCGGCCGTCGGGCGAGACGGCCAGTTGGGGGATGTTCCATTTCGGGTTCTTCAGCTTGGCGGCCCTGCTCCACATGGGGAACGGCCCGGCAAAGTTGCCGCCGTCGAGCCCCATCCGGTAGACGTTGGTGCCGGCGGTCATCACGATGCCGCCCTCCTTCGAGGCGGAGACCAGCCGCAGCGCGCTCCCGCCGCGGTAGAACGTCGGGTTCAGGTTGGTGTAGTTGTTCGGACGGAACGCCTGTTTGGCCTTGTCCCAGCGGGCGACGTTGCCCACCGCCGCCGGCGCCAGGTCCGCGGGGAAAGGGAGGATCTCGCGGAGGTAGCGGCCCTGCGGGTCGAACACCCGAAGCGACACCTGCCGCTGGTTGAGGACGCCGCCGTCGGTCATCACGTAGAGATTGCCGTCCTCGTCGGTGGCGACGCTGGAGATCGAGCCGAACGTGTGCGGGTCGCCGCCGATGAGGCGGCCGAACCTGACGTCGAGGCCGGCCCGGACGCGGGCGCGGAACGGCCCGCCCGTCGCCGCCTTGCCAAAATCATCCTTCCCGTCCCAGACGAGCGACTGGGTGAGCCCCGGCCCGAGCGGCGCCGGCGGCGCCTTCTTCGCGCCCAGCACCCCGGCCGCGAGGTGCCGCACCACCCGGCTCTTCGCATCCAGGATCGACACCTCCACGTCCGTCGGTTCCTTGAGCTTGAACGTGACGGTCACCTCGTCGCCGGCCTGGGTCGCGGTCGGCTTCCGGGCGAACTCAACGTGCGCCGCGAAGCACGATCCGTCAAGCAGCACGCAGATCATCAACGCCAATGTAAGTCTCATCTACTTCACCCTCTCAATCGTGAGCGTGGTCCACTTCTTGGCAATCTCCGGGTTCTTCTTCGGATCGGCGGTGGGCTTCTTCTCGCACGGCACGAGCTTCACCTTCTCGACGGTGACCAGGCCCCACCGGTCGGCGGCGACCTCGCCCGTCCCGCCGGCGGAGTTGGTCCACTTGAACTTGTCGCCGGGCTTGGGCCCGAACATCTGGCAGCGGCGCGGGGTCACGTCGACGGTCATTTCTTTCTCGGTCAGCACGTTGCACAGAGCGACCGACCACTTGTCGGCCTCATCGACCACGTCGGCCCAGTCGAAGCCGAGGTTGATGCCGCCCTCGAGGTCGCCGTTGCCCTTTTCGAGGACGCGGCGCTTGCGGCCGTTGACGATCTTCTCCACCTCGCCGGTTCCGAGGTCGCCGTCGATGGAGCTGTTCCCGAACGCCGGGTAGCTCTTGTTCCGCGCGAATTTCGTCCAGGGGTAATACTTGGTGACCTCGCGCATCGGGTGGCCGCCGCTGCTGTGGTTGCCATCGTTCCACGCGAAGGCGAAGCCGTGGTGTGCTTTCGTCAGCGCCTTGACCATGTCGATCTGTTCCTTGAACGACGCAAAGCCGTCGTGCCGCCCGCAGCACCAGCCGAGGAACGGCAGGTCACCGTGGTGCTCCGAGACGAACTTGACCATGTCCATCCGCTCGAAGTAGTCGGTCTTCCCGTCGTCCATCATCACCTTCTGGTTGCGGGGGATGCGGACCAGGCCCGGCCGTCCGCGCTGGCGCGTCCGCGGCCGATTGGGATAGACCGCGGCGAAGAGCTCGGGATGGCGAAGGGCGAAGGTGCTGGTGCCCCAGGCGCCCATCGACCCGCCGCCGCAATAGACGCGCTCCGGGTCGGCGCCGTACTTCTCGATCGTCCACCGGATCATCCACAGCGTCCGCCGCTCGGTGAACGGATACGCTCGTGGCTCCTTGTGCTCGGCCCACTGCGGCACGCACACGTAGCCAAACCAGTACGTCTCCATCGCCCGGGTGCCCGAGGGCGTGACAATGGCCTCGCGGCTGTCGAAGATGAGCCGCTGGTCCGGCTTGCCGTGGCTGCGTTCCTGGACGGAGAACACGCCGGGCAGTCCGTCGCGGTAGCCCCATTCCCGCCGCGAGAAGTAGAGGTAGTAGTCGCCCCAGCCGGATGCGGTTCCGCCGCGCCCGCTGCTGGCGTGCAGTTGCACGGACAGCGGCAGGCCTTTCTTGCCGCTGATCCGCGTCTGGGCCACGTAGCTCTTCCGCTGGTTCGAGTCGTAGAGCTTGATCGGCTGGATGGGAGCGACCTTCTCGGCCACGGGCTCCGTCGTGGCGCTCTCGCCGGGCACCACCTTGCTGAGCGCGGCGCCCTTAAGATCGGTGGCAACAACCGCGTAGTACGAGCGGCCATCCTTCTCGACGGTCCGGACGGCAAGGCCGCTCCACGCGGGCAGCGGCTTCCCGCCCTCGACGATGATGCACGTCGGCTTCTTCGGGTCGAGGCGGTCCTTGGGCCAGAACGCGTGGCCGAAGAGTTTGGCGGAGTTGTTGAAGACGCCGCGCAGCACAAGTTCGGCATCGCCGAGGGTGGCTTGCGTGATCGGCTGGTCCGAGCGGTAGATCGAGTAGCGGAAGTCCTGCCCGGCCTCGCCGTCCGCGGCGTCCTTCCAGGTGACGAACGTCTGGCCGTTGCGATGGGCCGCTTTCACGTCCGTGACCTTCACGTCCGCCGCCCGCGCAACGCCGCTGCACAGAATCATCACGCCAATCAAACACGAGGTCGTACGCATCACAGCCCATCCCATCTGCCGGCCGGGTCTGCCCTGTAGTGTAAGCGAAACTGCCACACGCCGCAATTCTGAACATGGTCCCAAGCGATCGGCCGTTTGCTCGCAAGCGCCAAGAGACCGTTCCCAAAGACGTGACCTCAAGGATATAATAACTCGACTGTTGAGGAGGAACGCTATGACCATCGAAGTGTTGCGGGATATGCTGCTGTGGTGCACGGTCATCAATTTCGGGATGCTGCTGTTGTGGTTCGCGATGTTCACGCTCGCGGGCGGGTGGATCTATCGGATGCACAGCAAGTGGTTCCCGATGTCGCGCGAGGCGTTCAACGCGATGCACTACGCGGGCATGGGGCTGTTCAAGCTGGCCATCTTCATCTTCAACTTGGTCCCCTACCTCGCCCTGCTGATCGTCGGGTGAGCATTCAGACGCAGATTCCGCAGATCGCACGGTTTGCATTGTCCGCAACCGTGTGGTAGCCTGTGTGTGGGCAATCGAGGACTGGCCGATGCACAAGATCACAGATGTAACGGTGCTGGATGACTACCGGCTTGACCTGACGTTCGACGACGGGACACGCGGGGTCGTCGACGTCTCGGACCTCGCAGGGCAGGGCGTGTTCGTGCTGTGGGACGACTACGCCGAATTCCGGGAGGTCGAGATCGGCAACGCGGGCGAACTGGTCTGGGCGGGCCAGGTTGATCTCTGCCCCGATTCGCTCTACCTCAAGGCAACGGGAAAGGAACCGCACGAGGTCTTCCCCGGTCTGAAGCACGAGCCAACGCATGCCTGAGATCTGCCGGTTCTTCGGAATCGTGATCCGGATGTTCTGGGACGATCACAACCCGCCCCACTTCCACGCCTTCTACGCCGGGGAGGAAGCCCTCGTCAGTATTCATACGCTCTCCCTGTTCGCGGGACAGCTTCCGCCGCGGGCGCTCGGCCTCGTGGTTGAGTGGGCCACGCTGCACCACCAGGAATTGCTCGATGACTGGCAACGAGCACGGGGCCAAGAACCGCTGCGGAAAATCGATCCGCTTCGGTAGCTGGTCGAAACGCCACCGCACCAGCGATCAGCCACTGACCACCGATCACCGGTCGCTGATCACTTCTCCTCGCTGACCGCGTACTTCCCGCGATTCGAGAAGAGATACCTCTTGCCGTAGAGGGTTATCTCGATGCCCCGCGCCGTGCGGCGTACTCCGGGCTCGGTCGGTCTCGACACCTTCGGCCCGCCGACCTCGATCAGGTGCACCAGCGACAGCCCGGCCGCCCTCTTGTACGTGTAGCCGACACGATGTGTCTTCACCGGCGTCGGCTCGATCTTGGGGACAGACGGGCCCGGGAACAGCGGCCGGCAGCGCAGCCAGCTCACCCCGTTGTCAGTCAGCACGTCGCCGAATTGGACTTTGGGCTGCTTGGGCACGTGCAGGAGCCACTGCACCTCGGGCAGGTCCTTGCCCTTCGACGGGACGATGTGATCCACAACCACGACCGTGCCCGGCCGGACGTACAGTAACTGCCGAACGCAGCTCTCGAGCAGCCCCGTCGGATAGGCTTGAGCATACTGCCCGGCGATGGCCGCCCACGCCCCGGCCTCCTTGTGGAACAGGATGTCGCCCGTTTCGAGCTCGCCCTCCTTGCGCGCCCTCTCGAACGCGGCGAGCGTTCTGAACGACTGCCCCCGGGCGCGGCGCTGGCCCTTTCCGCCGATCAGCAGCGTGTTGTGGAACTTCGTCTTCTCCTGGCCGCCGTGCACCTTGGGGTAGTGCGGCGGGTCGACGGCGATCAGCCCCTTGCGATAGATCATGAAGCTGCCCTGGTCGAAGTGGTTATGGTTTCCGAAGAAGTCGGTGCAGCGGAAGCCGACGATCGTCGCGTCGGGCCCCCAGTGGCTGCGGGCGATGAAGTGGCCGCCGTGCGTCCCGCCGGCAAGATAGCTGAGCGGGGGCTTCGCCGGCTTGGCCTTCAGGTTCCGCGTGTAGAGCAGGTAGAACATCGCGGTCTCGCCGTAGAAGCGCCGCATGCCGCGCGGGCTCTTCGCCATCCAGCGGCTGAAGTACGCGCCGGTCGGCGACCGGAGCGCCCACGCGAGCCCGTCGCTCACGCCGGCCATCTCGTGGGTGACGCCGTTGTCGGGCTGTCCCCATCGCGAGTCGCCCCACGTCAGGTACTTCATCGCCGGCGTGGTCACGTGGATGAGGTACTGGTAGTGACGGTCGAGCCAGTCCCCGTCATCACGGATGGCTTTCATCAGGTCGGTCTCGCTGGCGCTCTGTGCGGCGAGCAGCGCCAGGGCGCCGGGGCTGAGGTCGTACAGCGCCCAGTAGCCCATCGACTCGCCCGGAAGGCCGTCGAGGTATTTCCAGCCGGGGTAGAGGCGTTCGTTGAGTCGCTTGCGGATCCGGTCGTACAGCGTGTCCGCGGCGGCGTCCTCGCCCGCGATCGCGAGCGCCCACAGCCCCACGCCGCCGGCCGACATCCAGACGTAATTATGGAAAATGTGATCGTTGCTGATCGTCATCCCGGTCGCGGCGAGCGGGGCCAGCTTCCGGCGCATCTCGGCCTTGATCGCCTTCGTGAAGCCCTTGTAGTTGTAGAGCCAGTCGTAGGCGAGGGCGAACTCACGGAGGCGGAAGTACACGGTGAATGCGTTGCCCTTGCCCTGCGGGTTGTCGTAGGCCCGCATGCGCGCCACCGCCTTGTCGGCGGCGGCGGCCTCGCCGGTGAGGAACCAAGCCATCGCCTGCGCCGCGGCGCTCTTCTCGAGGCGGAGCTTGGCGAGAATGTAGCCGAAGTCCGCGTCGCGCTTGATCGCCTTAAGCTGCGCAAGCGAGATGGCGTACGGCGTCGCCCTCGGCCGCAGCAAGACGCGCGGCCGGTCGGTCTTCAGCTTCGCCAGCGGCGGCATGACTTCGACGCCCTGAGTCGAGCAGCACGCCGCCAGTCCGAGCACCACTGCAAACGCAACTCCTGACATCTTCCTGTTCATGAGCGGACCTCTCCGTTACTCACCCCGGTGTGAATAAAAATGCCCGGCCGGGCATAATTCTTACACCGGCATCGGTAATTGCCTGGGGGCTCACCCGATTACCAGCAGCGCGTATCGGGCAAAGCTGGGCAGCCTGATCTTCGCCAGGTCGGCCCTGGGCCGGGCGATGCCCAGCCGCCTCGGCTTCGCGCTCTTGTCCGGCACATACATTTGGGCCGTCTTGCCTTCGACGGAGGCGAGGTGAAGCTCCGCACCCGCCGGCACGGCTTTCTTCGCGTAGTTGACTAGATGCACCAGCAGCCTGCCGGTGTCCGTCTTGCGCAGCACCTCGCAGAAGACCTCCTTCGGGCCGACGACCGTGAGCGACAGGCGCTTGCCGGCGACCTTCTGGACGGCGCGGGGCAGCGCCCGCCAGGTGCGCGGCAACTGCAAATGCTGCAGGCCACGGTACCCGCCGATCTCTTCGTAGCTCCGGACCGCCTCTCGCGCCTTGCGGATGCAGGGCAAGAAGATGGCGCGGCCTTTGCCGTATTTCGCCATCAGCAGCTTCTTGTTGCGCCACGTGCAGTTCAACCGCCGGTCGACGTATTGCAGCTCGAAGCCTTCCGCCGGCGCAACCTCGGCGAACATCCTCGCAAACCGCCACTCCGTGATGGTGTGATGATATTCGTCGTACGTCCCTGCGTTCTCGAGGATAACCGCGCTGCCGCCCTCTTCGACGAACGTGTAGATCGCGTCGATCTCGTCGCGGCTCAGGCAGGCGCAGCCCGGCACGACCAGCACCTTGTACCGGCCGAGCGTGCCGCCTGCCCCGAGCGAAGTCGAGGGGTCCAGCAACTGCTGTCCCCAGAGGGGCATCCACGGGATGCCGCCGCAGAACAGTTGCTGCTGGGCCATCGTCATCACCGTGTACGCCTCGTGCCAGCGCCAGGTAAGCGACACGTCGTGCCGGAGTACGGCGACCTCCGACGCGGGTTCCACGCCGCGATAGAACTCCTCGCGGTGCGCCCTGTAGAACTCGAGGAACGGCTCGTAGCCGTGGCCGAGCGTCCCGGTGCCGTTGTTGAACGCGAGCCCTTCGCAGAATATCAGGCCGGGCTCGAGCGCGCCGCCGCAGGGGATGAACGTGATGCCCAATGCGCGGCCGTATTTGTAGCCCGGCGCGTTTGACGAGACGGCGCCCTCGCGGACGCCGACCGGCGTCACGGCGTTTTCCATGTAATGGAACGACGGCGTGTCCTTGAGCTGCCACATGTCGATCGCGCTGGTGAGGTGCTCGTTGTACTTCCGTGGAAAGCTCGGGTTGCCCATCAAGCCAACGTTCGAGTCAACGCTCTGAATGTACGCGTACACCTCGCGCCACGCCTTCACGAACTGCTCGCAGCGGAACTCGATGAACTCCTGCATCACCGGGTCGACGATGGGCTGGGCGACCTCGGTGTATTCGCCCCACGGCCGGAACGGCGGCAGGCCGATGCCGTCCACCCGCCACAGCCCGAACCGCTCCCAGCTCGACTCGGGCGTGGGGAACTTCTTCGCCAGGTACTGCTTGAACTGCTCGCGGCAGCAGTCGCAGTAGCAGACCGTGTCGTGCCCTTCGAAGATGCACATGTTATCGAAGTAGATGACGTCAACGCCGAAGTCCTTGATTGCGATGCGGCAGACCTTCTTGATGAACTCGATGAAGTCGTGGTTGCCGGGGCAGCCGCGCCAGCGGAAATACTGGTGGATGGCGTCGCCGTACTCGATGGGCTTTCCGTCGACGCCGATCTGGACCCAGTCGCGGGCTTCGGGGATTTCCTGAAAGAACGTCTCGGTGAAGAGCGTGCCCCATTGCGTGTAGACGCCCGCCTTGACGCCGTGCTTCTGGAGCGCCTTGACGAAGCGCTTGGTGCGTTTCATCTCGTAGGCTTCGGCCTCCAGGCCCAGGCCCTTGAAGAAGCACGTCTCGACGAAGTTGTAGCCGGCCTCGGCGATGCGGTGCGCCTGTTCCTCGCTGAACCGCTGCTCGTACTGCTCTTCAATGTCTTCGTGGCAGCAGCCGCGGCGGCGCATGAACGAGATCGGCTCGTGCGTACCGGGGCCGTCGATAATGCCCTCAGTGATCCACCAGGGCTGCTTCGCCTTTGCTCTCTTCGCCATTCGTACGTCTCCAGATGGCTCGTCGATGGAGCTAGCCTAGCACGACTGCCGCCCCGCCGCAAGCGCCACGCTCGCTTGACTTCGCCTCAGAATGTGCTATTCATGAGCGGCGCGGCGGGTCTAGGATTCGGAAACATGCGGCCGTTTGAAATCACGGATCACACGGCGGATGTTGGCATCACAGCATACGGCGCCACGCGCGAGGAGTTGTTCGCCAACGCGGCGCTCGGGATGCTCAGCATCATCGGCGATCCGGACACGGTCGCGCCGAAGCAGGCCCGCGAAGTGCAGGTGCAGGCGAGCGACCCGGCGGCGCTACTCGCGGCGTTCCTTGCCGAACTGCTCTTCCTGCTCGAGGTGGAGCACTTCGTCACGCGCCGCGCGGACGTCGAGAGCGTCTCGGACACGGAGGCGCGGGCGACGCTGCACGGCGAGCCCATCGCGCCGCACCACGACCTGCACACCGAGATCAAGGCCGTCACGCACCACGAACTCACGGTCGAACACACCGAACACGGCTGGCGCGGCACCGTGCTGTTCGATATCTGAGGAGAAACCACGATGGCACGAGGTCACAAAGGGGGCAAACCGATGGCTCAAGGCTATGACGGGCCGCTGGAGCGGATCGACGAATGTCGCTGGCGGATTCCCAAGGATGCCGAGAAGGGCATGCGTGTCGACGGAATCATCTACGCCGACGACCGGCTGATCGAGCTGATTCGCAAGGACCGCGCCCCGGAGCAGGTGGCCAACGTTGCCTGCCTGCCGGGCATCGTGCGCGCCAGCTACGCCATGCCTGACATCCACTGGGGCTACGGGTTCTGTATCGGCGGCCTGGCCGCCACCGACATCGGGGCCGGCGGCGTCGTCTCGCCCGGCGGGGTCGGCTACGACATCAACTGTGGGGTGCGGTTGCTCACCACGAACCTGCGTCGCGAAGAGGCCACGCCCGTGATGCAGAGCCTGATTTCCACGATCTACGAGCACGTCCCGTGCGGCGTGGGGGTGGGCGGAAGGGTCCGGTTCTCGCCCGCGGAGGAGCGCGAGATCATGGCGCGCGGGCCCGCGTTCGTGGTCGAGCGCGGCTTCGGCCGGCCCGAGGATGTCGAGCACACCGAGGCCCGAGGATGCCTGGCCGGCGCCAACCCGGGCGTAGTGAGCGACCGGGCCTGCCAGCGGGGCCAGAACCAGTGCGGCACACTGGGCGCCGGGAATCACTTCGTCGAAGTGCAGGCGGTGGACGAGATCTACGACCCGGACGCCGCGGCGCGGATGGGCATCAAGGTTGGCACGGTCACGGTAATGATTCACTCCGGCTCGCGCGGCCTGGGGCATCAGGTCTGCGACGACTCGCTGCGCATGATGGAGAGCGTGATAGGCAAGTACCGCCTCCAGCTTCCCGACCGGCAACTGGCCGCCGCGCCGGTCGACTCGCCCGAGGGCCGGAAGTATCTCGGCGCCATGCGCTCCGCGGCGAACTTCGCCTGGGCGAACCGGCAGGTCCTCACGCATCACGTCCGCGCCGCGTTTGCCAAGCAGTTTGGCCGGCCTGACGAGACGCTCGGACTGGACTTGGTCTACGACGTGGCGCACAACATCGCCAAGATCGAAGAGCACGAGGTGGACGGCCGGAAGCTGAAGCTGTGTGTGCACCGGAAAGGCGCGACGCGGGCGTTCGGCCCCGGGCATCCGGACATCCCCGCCGATTACCGCGACCTCGGCCAGCCGGTCATCATCCCCGGCGACATGGGCCGGGCCAGCTATCTGCTCCTCGGCACCGAGCAGGCGATGCGGGAGACGTTCGGCACCACGTGCCACGGCGCGGGGCGGGTGATGAGCCGCAGGGCCGCCATCCGCGCCGCCAAGGGCCGGTCGATCAAGCAGGAGTTGGCGGCGAAGGGCATCGTCGCACGTTGCCGCGGCCGCTATGCGCTCGAGGAAGAGCAGCCCGACGCCTACAAGGACGTGAACATCGTAGTCGACGTCGTCCACCGTGCGGGCCTCTCGCGGCGCGTCTGCCGCATGCGACCGCTCGGCGTTATCAAAGGATAGATCCCGCGGGTCAGGTGCGAGGTGGTGGGTGCCAGGAGTCTCGCGTCCGCGCCGACCGGAGCGCGCGCGGTCGAGCCCCTTCCCAACGCCTGGCACGTGACACCTAACACTTTGCCGCCCATTTGGTATAATCGCCCGCCATGATTGAGGCGGAGCGAATCTGCATCATCCGGCTCGGGGCGCTGGGGGACGTGGTCAACACGCTGCCGGCGCTGGACGCGCTCCGGGCGAGCTATCCCGACGCGCACATCGCCTGGCTGGTTGAAGCGCGGTGGCAGGACATCCTGCCCGATCCGCCGCGGCTCGACGAGATCGTCGTCCTCCCCAAGCGGGAATGGCTCACCAAGCTGCAGGACTTCAGCCACCTGAAATCGCTGCCCGGGGCCGTGGGCCGGTTTGTCAAGCGCCTGCGGGCCCGCAAGTTCGACCTGGTCATTGATTTCCACGGCAACCTGCGGAGCGGGATCGCCGCACGGACGACCGGGGCGGAAACCCGCGCCGGCTATGCCCCGAAGTTCTGCAAAGAGTTCAACTACCTGTTCACGAACCGGCACTATCCCGTCGAGAGCAGGCGAGTTCACCGGTCGGAGCGGGCGCTGGCGCTCGCCGAAGCCATCGGAGCGACGCGGCAGACCGACACGCCGAAGGTCGACGTCCGCGAGGAGGCACTCGACTTCGCCCGCGGCGTGTTCGACCAAGCCGGCCTGACCACCCGCCCCGTCGTGGCGATCCATCCAGGCACGAGCAAATTCGGCCGCTACAAGCAGTGGCCGGTCGAGCGGTTCAACGAAATCATCCGGTTGCTCGACGAGCACGGGTTCGCCGCGCTGGTGACGTGGGGGCCGCACGAGTATGAACTGGCGGTGGCCGCCGCCGCAGGGACGGACGCGGCTGTCTCGCCCGAGACGAACTCCGTCGGGCAATTGGCCGCGCT
>CAZDHT010000072.1:15179-20426 GCA_964505325.1 uncultured Planctomycetota bacterium
GCGCCGACAGCGGGCCGGCCGTGCTTGCCGCCGCCGTGGACACCCCGCCGGTCGTCATCTTCGGCCCCAAAGACCCCGCCGTCTACGCGCCCCGGCACCCTCGCACGCGAGTGGTCGAGATCCCGCTGGACTGCCGGCCGTGCAGCAAGCGGGACTGCGACGACCCGAAGTGCGTGCTTCACATCACCGTTCGTCACGTGGCGGACGCTGTGTTCGCGCTGCTGAATGAGATGGAAGGGAACTGAGGGGCGTGGGCGCACGGGGGCATGAGTGCGGGTGGCACGATGTCGCCTGCCCCACTTGGCACCGGCTGCTTACCAACCGTGAGGTCCGCGTTTGCGTCGGGCTGTCATTGTGGTAGAATCTTCTGCAGCGTCGAACGCCGAGAAGGTCGACGGTCGAGCGCGCGCTTGTCATTCTGGCCCAGGGGGATCATTCAATGCAGCATGTACGCCGGGATCGCAGGAGGCGAAAACTGTCGTTGTGGCTCATCGGTGCGGCTGTCGCATTGACCGCGACAAGCTGTTCCCTGCCCCCCGCCCAGCGGGACGCCGCTCTACGTCATGCGGCGAGAGAAGGCGATCTGGCCGAGGCCAAGACGCTCCTCGAGAGCGGCGCGGATCTTGACGCGAAGGACGAGCGCGGCCGGACGCCGCTGCACTGGACGGCAATGCGGGGCCGCCAGGCCGCGGCGGAATTCCTCATCTCTAAGGGCGCCGACATCGACGCGAAGGACGAGTACGGCCAGACGCCGCTGCACTGGGCCGCAGCGCTGGGTCACAAAGCCGTCGCCGAACTCCTCATCGCGAAAGGCGCGGACGTCAAGGCGAGAGACGAGCGCGGCCGGACGCCACTGCACCTGGCGACAAAGGTCGTCGCCGAACTCCTGATCGCGAAAGGAGCGGACGTCAACGCAAAGGACAAGGACGGCCACATAACGTACCCGGGGGTGAGGCTGCGGCTGGCTCTGCTCGCGGCGGCGAAAGAGGACAGTCCGGCCAGAGTCAAGATACTGCTCGAGAAAGGCGCGGACGTCAACGCGAAGGACGAGTATGGCTGGACGCCGCTGCACCGAGTGGCACAGAAGGGCCATAAGGCCGTGGCGGAACTCCTCATCGCGAAGGGCGCGGACGTCAACGCGAAGAACAAGCGGGGCTGGACGCCGCTGCACCTGGCGGCGCACTGGAAGCACGACGCCGTGGCGGAACTCCTCATCGCGAAGGGCGCGGACGTGAAGGCGAAGAACAAGGACGGCGCGACGCCACTGCACCGGGCGGCAACCAAGCCGGTCGCGGAACTCCTGATCGCAAAGGGAGCGGACATCAACGCGAAGGACAAGGACGGCCGGACGCCGCTGCACCGGGCGACGACCAAGCCGGTCGCGGAACTCCTGATCGCGAAGGGCGCGGACGTGAAGGCGAAGGACAAGGACGGCAATACGCCGCTGCACCGGGCGGCACTATACGGCAACAGGGCCGTCGCCGAACTTCTCATCGCGAAGGGCGCAGAAGTCCACGCGAAGAACAAGCACGCCTGGACGCCGCTGCACTGGGCGGCACAGAAAGGCTACACGGCCGTGGCGGAGATCCTCATCGCGAAGGGCACGAACGTCAACGCGAAGGAGACAATGTTCGGCTGGACGCCGCTGCACTGCGCGGCAGCGTGGGGCCGCAAGGGCGTGGCGAAAATCCTCCTCACGAAGGGCGCGGACGTTAACGCGAAGGACAAGGACAGCAAGACGCCGCTGCACCGGGCGGCAGAGATACGCCACAAGGACGTCGCGGAACTCCTTCGCAGGCACGGTGCGCGATAAAAATAGAGAAGGCACACGTGTGCATGGGCGGACGGGCGGCCTGAAGGCCGGGCGCGGGTGGTCGAGATTCCGATGGAGTGCCGGCCCTGCAAGAAACGCGAGTGCGACGACCCGAAGTGCGTGGTGCACATCACCGTCGAGCACGTGGCCGACGCGGTCTTCGCGCTGCTGAATGAGATGGAGGGGAACTGAAGGGCAGGGGAGCATGGGAGCACGGGCGCGCGGGGGCACGGGACCGGAAGAGAGATGCTTCGCACAGCCTGCCCTGAGCCCCTCGACCGTGAGCCGCTCGGGGCCGAACGGCGAAGCCGAAGGGCTCAGTATGACATGGTGGCAGGCTCTGCGTTGCACGTGTCATTCTGAGCAAAGCGAAGAATCTCTGCCTGAATTAGGCCGACGAGAGGGCTGACGATGAGCGTACCAGAATACTCCTGCAAGCGGGTGGATCATCCCATCGAGATCAACGGCGATCTGGCGAAGCCCGAGTGGCAGGGCGTCGATGACGTGTCGCTCGTGATCGTCGACACGGGCGGGCCGCCCGACCAGCCCACCACGGTGAGGATGCTGTACGACGACTCGTACCTCTACTTCGCGTTCCACGCGGTGGACAACGACATCTGGAGCACGTTCCGCCGGCGCGATGAGATGCTCTCCGAGCAGGAGGTGGTCGAGATGTTCATCGATCCGTTCGGGTTGGGGAAGGTGTACTTCGAGTTCAACATCAGCCCGCACAACGTGATCTTCGATGCCGTGATCCTGAACCGGATGATCCCGCCGGACGGCCCGCGCGACATCACCGGCCTGACGCAGTGGGATTGCGAGGGGCTGAAGACGGCGGTGACGGTGGTGGGCGAATTGGACACGCGCCGCGCGGTCAGCCAATACTGGGACGCCGAGGCGGCGGTGCCGTTCCGCGAACTGGTCCCGCCGAACTGCCCGCCGAATCCCGCCGACGAGTGGCGCCTCAACCTCTTCCGCATCGACCGTGGAGCGGACAAGGACGAGTACCAGGCGTGGTCGCCGACCGGCCGGGTCGACTACCACATGCCGTGGCACTTTGGGAAGCTCCGCTTCCAGTAATCAGTGACCAGTGAGCAGTTATCAGTGCTGCTGCCGCGGGCCTGCTCGCCGATGACCCATGACTGATAACTGATGACTGGCCAGCGGCCGGGAGGATGGACGGATGATTGAGATTGCGCCGGCGACGGAGGCGGACCTGGAAGGCATCCGGGCGATCTACAACGAGGCCGTGGCCAACACCGTGGCGACGTTCCACGTCGAGCCCCAGACCGAGGATCAGCAGCGCGAGTGGTTCGAGACCCGTGACCGGCGGCACCCCGTCATTGTCGCCCGGCACGAGGGACAGGTCGTGGGCTGGGCGTCGCTGAGCGAGTTCAGCGACCGACGCGCATACGAGAACACGGCCGAAGACTCGGTCTATGTCGCGGAGGAGTGGCGCGGAAAGGGGATCGGTCGGCAACTGCTCGGCAGGCTCGTCGAGCTGGCGGCCGAGCTGGGGCATCATTCGATCGTGGCCCGCATCGCCGACCACAGCGCTGTCAGCATCGCGCTTCACCGGTCGGCCGGGTTCCGTGAGGTCGGGGTCCTGCACGAGGTCGGCCGCAAATTCGACCGCTGGATCGACGTCGCCCTGATGCAGTTGGTGCTGGATTAGGGCACGCACGGGTCACTCGCTTTCGCGCGGTTCGGACCAACACGCCGTGCTCCTGACCACGGCGCTCCCGTCCCCGCAGAGGTCCAGCACGAGGCTGTCGGCCCGGAGAGGGCCGCCGTTCTTCACGTGCCAGTAGCACCTCACTACCGGGACCCGGATGCCCCAGGCGGGGAGGCCGTGCGCCTTGTTCCCTTCCCGGGACAGCGTCTTTATCTCGTTCCATGACAACACGCTGTCGCGGTCCTGATCCGCCAGCGCCACGAACCCCCGCCATTCCGGGGCCTTCTTCCACTGCCATTCGTCGGAGGTCGGCACGCCGCCAACCGTGCGGGACGTAATCGGCGGCGCGATGTCTTTGTAGATCCAGTCGCAGGGTTCGCGCGAGAACTCAAACACGTAGCTGGCGTTGACGCCGCCGTCCTTGGCGTTTTTCGGGCCGACCCCGTTGAACGGGCCCTCGTGGGGGTCGATGTCAGCCATCTCGAATTGTTGGATGATCTCACCCGTATCGTGATATTTCATGCGATCGGGCCTGCCGCCTTCGGCGCCGCGGCTGGGATCACACGGGCAGGTCAGCTCGTTTGGCTCCAGGTAGCGCTGCTTCGCCAGCAGGGTGAGCCACGACGGAAGTGCGCTGCGGTTGTTGTTGGCGTACATAATCAGAGCCGTGCCGACCTGGTGAAGGCGGTGTATGCACCTCGTTGTTCTCGCCTCCCGGCGTCCGATCAAGCTGGCGCAGCTCTGCGCGAGCAAGGCGACCACGCCAACACAAATGACAACGACAAGAACCTCAGCGGTGGTGCGCTTGTTGCCGAGCATACGGCCCCCTCACACATCTGGTTGGACAGGCTCATTGTAGGGTTATTCCTCGCCGCTGTCGAGGCATTCGTACTCGCTTCCTTTGGCGCCGATCAGGTCGTAGGTCTCGGACGGGTCGCCTGGCTTGAACTCGACGTGGGAGTCGAAGTAAACCACGTTCATTCCATCTGCGTGGTTCTGCGAGCCTTCGTTGTCGTCGCACGCCAGGACTGACGCCTGGCTGATGGCTGATTCGTCGAACGAGCGGGTGTTTCTGTGGGCGTACTCGCCGGCCAGCCCCTTGCACAGGCCGGCGTAGCTGACGGCATCGGCCGGCACGGCGTCGGCCGCGCTCAGGTCATCCGGCGGAGCGGCGGGTAGAACGCCGCCGTCATCCGTCGCTGGACACAGAAACAGCTTCGGCTCGGTGACGATGCCCGTCCAGTACAACGTCGCGAGCCAACTGTCGCCGCGGAACGACTCCGCCGGCACGGCGAAGAGCGATGTTCCCCCGTACTTATTCAGGTAGAGGTTCATCGCCTGTGCAACACCATTGAGGTTCCAGGCGCATTTCACCCTCCGGGACGCGGCGCGGTCTCGCCCGAGTCTCACGGGCAGCAGAAGGATCATCACGGCGGCAATGCACACAATCAGCACCACCAGCTCCACGATCGTCAGGCCGTTGTCCTTTTGCATCGGTCTCTCCTCCATCGGCCGGATTCACCCGCGTTGGGCGATCATCAGCTATCGTCCACTACTTTATGCTATCACATACTATCGCCATTGTCAAGCAGATCTCCCGAAAAAACATCGAAGTCGGCTTTGGCATTATGAGCCCGGTGGAGCCGGAATACGTCAATCTCCCCCGGTCCTGAGTCATCCCGACTTTTTGCAGGTTCTTGCCTGAGCAGCGTTTACGCTGCTTTCCGAGCCCGCCGCAGGCGGGCGAGAATAGGCCCCC
>CAZDHT010000073.1:0-10573 GCA_964505325.1 uncultured Planctomycetota bacterium
GGGCTTGGCCGGAAGTCAGCGGAAAAGCGCCTTCTCACTTGGCTGAAGTGTTGCGGAAGATTTAGGTGGTCTGCTTGTCTTTGGTTCACCACCAGATGAACTGATATCAGTTGGATTACCTGTAGTAGCCGTGGAACGTCCGTTGGAGGGATGCTCGATGCTGCCGATTGAATTTCCGGGAAACTCCCGGAAACCGGCGGCAGCCAGCGGCAGTCTATGTGTGGAAGGAGGTCTCCGATGGCGGCACAACGACAGCCCCTACCGGACTTCGCCGAACTGGAGAGGGTGATCAAGGGCGAAAAAGAACCCTCACGCGTTCACCTCGCAGAACTCGGGATTGACCAGGAAGTCGCCCGCTTCCTGACGGAGAACGTGTTCGAAGAAGAATGGGTCCCCGATACCAAGGAAACCCGCGCCCAGTTCGCGCGGCAGCGCGTCAGTCTCTATGCCCGCATGGGTTACGACTTCGTCCTGGCATGGGCCGACTTCCTCAATATGCCACAGTTCAAGGAGCGGACGGCCCCCGACACCGCTCAACTGTCTCACGGTGAGCGCCACTGGGTGGAAGAAGGTGGGGGCATCATTAAGGACTGGAACGACTTCGAGCGGATCGGCTGGGACAACATTGTCCCCGACTTCAGCCGGCTCGATCAGATGGGGCCTGTGCTGCCAGAGGGCATGAAACTCGTCGTAGGAAGCACGGTCTTCGAGATGATCCTCGAGAGGTTCCTCGGCTACGAAGACCTGTTCATCCTCTCGGTGGACAATCCGGAACTCGTCGGGGCCGTCTTCGAAGCCTGGGGGCAAAAGGTGTACGACTTCTACGCTCACGCCATTCAGTACCCGGAGGTCGGAGCGATTTTCCATGCCGATGACCTCGGTTTCAAGACCGCCACCCTGATGAGCCCGCAGTTCCTCAGGAAAAACGTCTTCCCCTGGTTCCGCAAATACACCGCCCTCGCTCACCAGCACGGCAAGACCTACTGGTACCATTGCTGCGGGAATGTTCTCGACGTGATGGACGACTTGATTGAGGACGTCAAGATCGATGCCTTCCATTCCTTTCAGGACGTCATCATTCCCGTCACCGAGTTCGTGCATCGCTACGGAGGTCAAGTTGCCGCCCTGGGCGGAGTGGACATGGACAAGCTCGGGCGGATGGAGGAAGCCGGCCTCCGCGGCTACGTAAGGGACATACTTGATGGATGCATGCCCGGGCGGTTTGCCCTGGGCTCCGGCAACACCGTGGCAAACTACATCCCGGTCGGCAATTACCTGGCCATGATAGACGAAGCGCGCCGCTGGACGGCTTGATCCGCTCCCTCCGCCAGGAATTGCAGGGCGAACGAGCGAAATGTTGACCGCCGGAAAGAGAGCATTGAAGACGGCAAACCCGAAAAGCCGGCACGTTGAGGCGCGGCTCAGCGCTCAGGAGGAACGCGAAGGACTTGCGGCCCGCATGTCCCGTCACAATATGCGCTGCGGGGTGCTGCATGGCGCGTTTTTCCACATGGCCACGGCGTTCGCCGATCCCTACGCCGTCATTCCCCTCTTCCTGGCAGGTTTCACCGAATCCCGCGCCTTGATTGGGCTGGTGGTCAGCCTGGTGGGAGCGGTAGGCGTCTTCCCCCAGATCGGCATGGCGCGGCAGATTCGCCGGAGGCCGGGCTCCGCCCGCCCCTTCATGCTGGCCGGCATCTGGACGCGCTGCGGGGTCTGGGGGTTAATTGCCGCAGGGGCCCTGCTGATCCCGATGCAGAGCGTCTGGATTCTCATCCTGTTCATCTTCCTGGTCTCTGTTTACTCTCTTGGCGGCGGGGTGGCCGGGCTTCCTTTCAGGCAAATCATTAGTGAAACGATTCCTGCCGAGCGCCGAAGCTCGTTTTTCGGCTGGCGCCTGGTGACCGGCGGCGTCCTGGCGGTGCTGGCCGGCGTGGCGGTCAAGTACATTCTGGGCTCCTCAGCCTTGGCTTGGCCTCGAAACTACGGGGTGCTGTTCGCGCTCTCCTTTGTGTGCCTCGTCCCCGCATACACGGCCATGTCCGGTTTCAGGTTCCCCGGCCACCCGGCCAAGTCCCAGACCGTTCGCCTCCCTCCGCTCCGCGAGGAACTGCGCCACGTTCGCCGGAACTATCCGGTCCTCAAACGCCTGATTGCGGTTCGCCTCCTGTCGGGCGGGCTGTTCCTGGTCTTGCCGTTCCTTACGCTTTATGCGACGCGCGACGTCGGCATTCCGCTGGCGTGGGTTGGGTTCTACATCGCTGCCCAGAAAGGAGCCTCCATTCTGGGCAATCTTGCATGGATGCCCCTCGGCAATCGGCTCGGGACCCGGGTTCTCATTTTCTGCGGGCTGGCATTGGCGGTTCTCAGCTTCACGGTCATTCTTCTCTCTGCCTCTGCCGTTGCCATTGCGTTGGCGTTCGCCCTTGCAGGCGGCAGCATGAGCGCCATGACCGTGGGGTTCAGCGGCTATGTCCTGGAGCTGGGAACCCCGGAAATCCGGCCGCTGCTCTTTGCGCTGGAGGGCACGCTGCTGATGCCCCTGTATTTCATGCCCCTGCTGGGCGGCTGGCTGGCGGACGGGTATGGCTACCGTACCGTTGTCCTGGTGGGCGGGGCATTGTTGCTCGCCGCACTGGCTTGCGCCTCGACGCTCTGTGAACCAAGACGCGGCGACGCCGCATGCGGTCCCAGTGCAGCGGAAATAACAAGTTGAACGAAGGAAGACCGCTGACCGTGACACATGAGCCCGTGCATTTGGCCGGCCCCTCGAGGACAACGCGATTGAACACGCCGCTAGAAAGTCATGACGACCTGTCTGCAAGGCGCCCCTTTCACAAGCACCTTCGCCCGAGGGCCGCGTAGTGCCCAAGCAAGTACCTATCATAGACCACGGGCAGTGCAAGCCGGAGAAGTGCGATCCCGGGGGTGGCGTCTGCGCCGCCGCAAAAGCCTGCACGCATGGGGTCATGGCTCAGGAAGACCCTTTTGACCCGCCGCTGACCCTCTTTTTGAGCATGTGCGTGAGTTGCGGGGACTGCGTGAAGGCCTGTCCGCTCAAGGCGATACGTATGGGCTGAGGGAACACCAAACGCTGTTGAGGAGAGGTAACCATGGCCGAACGTCGACCGATGCACGTGAGAGTGGGAGTCAAGCCCGTCTTTGTGCAACTGCTCCACTCGGGCGCATACGAAGGGCCGTGCCGGGTGGGACGCCGGGAAGATCTCGACCCCGAAAAAGAAAGGCAGCGCGGCGAGGAGCAATTCAGGAAATGGTGCGAACAGGTCCAAAGCGAAATCTCCGATCAGGCCCACCTCCTCGAGCCGGTGAGACTCCTGTGGAAGGACGACTGGCACCTGCCGGAGAAAGAGATCAGCCGGCTCGATGCCGACGCCGGCGAGGCCGATCTGTACCTCGTCTCCGGCGGGCTCTCGCAGTATCCCGCCGTTGCCATCGCTCGCCGCTTCCGCAAACCCCTGGCCATGGTAGGCACCGTGGTGACGGTCGACGTGGCGGCGCATTTGCGCAGCCGCGGCCTCGAAGGCTACGCGCCGCTGGACTTCGGCGACCTGAACCGGCTGATCTCGATCCTGCGCGTCAGAAAAGCCATCGCCCAGACCAAGATCCTGCACGCACTCGAAGGCGACCTCATCCCCGTCGGCGTGGTCAGCACCATCTGGGACATGCAAGACCTGCACGACCGGCTCGGCGTCAGCCACCACACCCTGCCCGCGGCCAGACTGCTCGAACGGATGGGCGCGCTCTCGCCGGACTCCGTAGCCGAGGCCGAACAGCTCACCGATGAACTGATCGGCGGCGGCGAGCAAAACCAAATGAGCCGCGAGGACCTCCTGCCATCGGCTAGGTTCTACGTGGCCGTCAAGGAAGCGATGGAGGAGCTCGAATGCAACGCCTTTACCATCCCCTGCTTCGAGTTGTGCGCACAACAGGTCCCCGAGCGGCACAAGGTCACGTTCTGCCTCGCCCACAGCCTGCTCAAGGATCGGGGGATTCCCGCAGCCTGCGAGGGCGACGTGAACGTCCTTATGGCGATGGCGGTGCTGATGTACCTCTCCGGCAAATCCCCTTATATGGGAAATTGCTCTCTGCTCAGCAAGCCCCAGAATGTCGTCCGGATCGGCCATAGCGTACCGGGGCTCAAAATGAAAGGATTGGACCAACCCGACCTGCCGTATGCTATCACGTCTTTTACGGCGGGCGGCTGGGGAGCCACATTGCGCTACGATTTCTCCCGCGACCTCGGCGAGCCCGTCACGCTCGCACGGTTTGACCCCGCGGCCCGCAAGCTGCTGGTTGCCCGCGGGCAGGTCGCCGGCGGAGTCGGATACGATCAAATCGGCTGCTCGCTCGGCGTCGACGTCGGCCTCAAAGACGTGGTGGACTTCTTCGACAAGCAGCAGGATTTCGGCCACCACATGGCTATGGTCTACGGCGACTACGCCGAAGACCTCCGCCGGCTCGGACGGATGATGGATCTCCAGGTGGTGGAAGCATGAAACAGAAAGGTAATGAACCATGAAGCGAGGGATTGTCCGGATCAAACCTGTCTTCGTCGGTATCTCACACTACCGAGAGGTCTACGGCAGCGTCTGCTCGGACGACGTCCAGGGCACGCCGCCGATCCCCGCGCAAACCGACGCCGAACTCCGCGAGCGCGCCCGCGAACTGGTAAGCAATTTTGACAAGCAGGTCGGCGTTGACTTCGTGCAAATGGAGCAACCGCTGGTCATCAAGGAACACGAGGACCTGCGCCGCCTCCCGGCCGAGCTTACCCACCACACAGACGCGCTTCTCGTGGGCACGCACGGCGTCACGCCCCTGCTCCTCCGCACCCTCAATCGCTACCGGTTGCCCGTCGTACGGGGCACGGCCAGCGATGTGTTCCTGCGGGCCCTGCGCGTCAGGAAGTTCCTGCAACAGAGCAAATTCATCTATGTCGGCGAGATCCCGTCCTTTTCCGCTCCTTCCGGTCCCTGGGATTTCGGGGTGCTCGAAGAGCGGCTGGGAGTCCGGGGCCGTCATATCGAGACCAACGAGTTCTTCCGCTGGTTCGACCGGCTCTCTCAAGAAAAGGTCGGCACAGAGCTGAAAGAATGGCGCCGGGACTTCGAGGAGGTGGTGGAACCAAGCGAAGACGATCTCCTGAACGCGACGCGGGTTTACCTGGCGCTGCGCGGCCTGGCACGCCGCGAAGACGCCAACGGCATCGCCGTCAACTGCGGACGCCTGACCGAGGAGCGGCCGGTCGTGCCGTGCCTCGCGTTTGCCCGGCTCATAGACGAAGGCATCATGTGCGCGTGTGAGGGCGACATCACGGCCATGCTCTCGTCTCTGGTCCTCCACGCTGTGAGCGACCGCCCGGTGCTCATGGGAAACTTCGGCGCCCGGCCCGGCCAGTTCGAGGCGCGCCAGGGCGAGGTCACCATCGAGCACGATGTCATTCCACGGTCCATGGCCTCCACCGGTTTTACCGTCCGGGACTATCACGGCCGCCGGTTCGGGGTCACCGGATACGCGCCCATCCAGGCCGGCGAGCCCATGACCGTGCTGAACATGGATTCGGACCTGCAGCATATGAGCGTTCTGCAAGGTACGGTCAAAGGCAGCGAAGACGGAGGACACTGCCGGGTCATCGTCCGCATGTCCATTGATGGAGACGTGGGCCGCGTGCCCCAGGTCATCGTAGGCTCTCAGCATGTCTCAATGGCCTTCGGCCACTGGCTCGAAGCTCTCGAAGAAGCCGGCAAACTATTGAACATGGAGGTCCGGCATCTCTAGCGCCGGCAGCGAAAGCCATCGGCGTGTCCAGAAAGGAGTTCAGAATGAACACGCGCATCAAAGTCGTCTTTCCGGCAAACAGGCCTGGCCGCCCTTCGTGGCCTTACATGGACTATGATGTTGCGAAGAAATCCGAAGAAGTCCTCGCGACACTTCATCAGCAACTGCCCGAGATGGAGTTTACATCAAGTATTCTGCACACCACCGAAGAAGCCGAAAAACTCATTGAGGACGAGCGCGAGCAATTTGACGGATACTTGGTCTACATGACAGCCATGTGGACAAAGATCGAACAAGTCTTCGCCCGCAGCACGCGTCCCGTCGTCATCGCGGACGACCTGTATGCGGGCTCCGGCAGCATTTTGGTGGCCCAATCAGTCGTCCAAAAAGAAAACCTCCCGGTCGTCACCGTGGCCTCCTCCAATTTCCGCGATACGGTGGAAGCCGTGCGCCTTCTCGACGTAATGCGCCGGCTCAGAGACGCGAAAATCCTCGTGGTCTCCGATCGTCGAGGCTCACCCGGCGATGTCCAACGGGTGGAGCCACTGGGCACAACGGTGATTTCAATGGGCTCTGATAGATTGCGCACCTACTACGACGAGGCGGACGAAGACGAAGCGAAGCGTTACCAACAGCAGTGGATGCAAGAAGCCCTGAAGGTGGTTGAACCCGACGCCGAGGAGATACTCCGCTCGGCGCGAATGTATCTGGCACTCCGCACAGCCATGCAAGAGCAGGAAGCGGACGCGGTCACGGTTGATTGTCTGGGCCTCTATTACGCCGGAAAGCTGCCCGCGTACCCGTGTCTGGGCTTCTTCCAGCTAAACAACGAAGGCTCCACCGGCGTATGTGAGGCCGACGTCGACTCCACCCTGTGCCAACTCCTGTTCCGCTACCTGACCGGCCGGCCAGCATATGTTTCAGACCCCGTGATCGACACGGCGAGCAACCAGATTGTCTACGCACATTGCGTAGCAACCAACCGCGTCTTCGGCGCGGACGGCCCCAGCAACCCATTCATCATCCGCTCACACGCCGAAGACGGCAAAGGCGCCTCCGTCCAGTCCCTGATGCCACTGGGCGAAACGGTGACGAGCATAAAGATCAACCCGCGCGAGAGGGCCTTCGCCGTCCACAATGCACGCACCATCGCCAACGTCTGCGACGACAAAGGCTGCCGCACCAAACTCGCCGCCGAACTAGATGCTCGACACGTCATGGAAAACTATCACTTCGACCTGTTCAGTTGGCACCGCGTCACCTGCTACGGCGACTACAGAAAAGCATGCGCAAACCTGGCGAGGCTCTACGGAATGAGGATCTACGAAGAGGATCTTCCGCAAACGGCGCCTTGAACAACTGGAACCGGAGCATCTGGGCCGGAATCATACCCGCGACTCGGCCGCAGCTTCGGATGTATTTGCGTGAAATGTTTTTTCCGGGCCGTATAATGTTCTGCAGGCCGAAAGACACGAGGAGTTAGACCCTGTGGATGAGAAGCTGACCCCAACGCTCGAAGGTTATCTCCACGCCATCTACCGCATCGAGCGGCAGCAGAAGGTGGCTCGACCCAAGGATATCTCACAAGCTCAGAACGTGGCAAGCTCCACCGTCACCGCCGCCCTACAAAGTCTTGCCGAAAGAGGAATGGTCAACTACGAACCCTACGAATTGATTACGCTCACCGACAAAGGCCGAGAGAGGGCGGAACAACTCGCCACCCGCCAGCATATTGTCAGGAACTTCCTCCAAGATGTCCTGGGCCTCGAAGCTCGACAGGCGGAAACGACAGCATGCGACATGGAACACGCGGTAGACCGCCAAGCGTTGAACCGGTTCGTCTGTTTTCTCGCCTTCATTCAACGTCATCCTCCTGCGCGCGTGGACTGGCTGGATGCTTTTCGCCGCTTTATCCAGGAGGGGGCCGACGGCCAGAGCTGCGACGAGTGCGTCAAAGAGTACATGGACGCGCTGCAGTTGAAGGATGAACGCTGATCCGCCCGGTCCCTCCCGAAAACTCCGTCCGCCGCCATATTACTGGACTTACGGCAATGTGCAAGTATGCTCGTGGGAGCCGCTGCAGCACCGGTTCGGTACCTCAGAGATGACAGATGCTGGCTTTCCACGTCTTGTTCGGTCTTCTCCGCCTCTTCTTCTCAAACAAAGCCGCCCTCGTCGCAGACAACCTTGCCTTGCGCCAGCAACTGCCCGTGCTTCGGCCGAGCGTCCGGCGGCTGAAGCTCAGGAACCGGGATCGGGTCTTCTGGGCGTGGCTATCGCGGCTCTGGAGAAACTGGCGTTCCGTGCTGGTCTGCGCGCATATAGCGCGCGCTCTCTGAAATCCCTTGCATTGCGTGCGCGGCATGCTAGAATCTAACTCGTTGACACGCACATGGTTGTAGGCATACGCCGAAGTGGCGGAACTGGCAGACGCGCTAGGTTCAGGACCTAGTGGGCTTCGGCCTGTGGGGGTTCGAATCCCCCCTTCGGCACCAGATGCAAAGGAAGGCCCCGCAATGATTTGCGTTGCGGGGCTTCTTCCGTTGGTGCGATCCTTCAACCGCATCGAACTGCCCGGTGTCACAAGAATCGTCACAAGAATCACGCTCTTTTCCTTCCTTCCAGTACGCTCCTGACCGCTTCGGCCGTGTCTTCCTCATCCACGAGGACGTAGTATTTCTCGGTCGTGTACAGGTTGATGTGCCCCATGGCGAGAGCCAGCATCTTCCGGGGCATCCCGCTTCTTGCCATCCGTGTGCCAAACGTCCGTCTCAGGTCGTACAGCGTATGAGGACGGATGTCGATTGACCCGACGACCTTCTTGAATCTGCGCCGAATGCGGCTGTAATGAATGCGCGGTTTCTGTCCTTCCTCAGCGAACACGTACCGTTTTCCCTTCCTCTTGACCCACCATTCCCGCAACCGCTCAGCAGTCTCCTGAGTAAACGGGGCCAAGTATGTCCGCATACCCTTGTTCCTGAATTCTTCCGTGGGTTCAAACAGAGCTTTCCTCTCACGGAAGTTGATGTCCATCCAGCGCACGTGAGAGACCTCACTCGGACGACGCCCGGTGTTCAGGGACAGACAGACGTAGACATCAAGCTCAAGGTCGCCCGCGCACGCAGTCAGTAGCGCCTGTCCCTCCCGAAAACACGGTCCGTGAGGGGGGAACACGGGCGGGTGACTGATCGGACTCGCCGTTCGGCACCGTCCTGGGCCCCGAGGGCTTCTCCGGTCACGGGACTGAGCGTGGTGGCCGCTTCAAGCAGGCCGGACCGGGCCGCAGCCGCATGTCGGGCTGCGATCCGCAGCGTCTCTCGTGCCGGCTGCGAGGGTCACGCCGCTCGGGTGTACCGATGATGCAGGCCGCCGAGGAAGGGAACGGAGATCACGCGACCCTTCGACGGCGGCTCGACCTCTCGGGGAATGGGCGAGTTCCCGGCCAGCGACATGTGCGTCCGGGATTCGTTGTAGTAGCGGACGTATTCGACCATGATCCGCCGCAGGCCTTCTTCGCTGAAGATCATCATGTGGTCGAGGCAGTCGCGACGGATCGAGCCGATCACGCGTTCGCAGAATGGATTCTGCCAGGGCGAGCGGCAGGCCGTGATGACTTCCTCGATGCCCATGCCTTTTACTCGCCTCCGGAACACGTTGCCATAGCCGCTGTCTCTGTCACGGAGCAGGAACCGCGGCGCGGTGTCATACGGGAATGCCTCGACGATTTGCTGTGTCGTCCACGCCGCTGTCGGGTTTCGCGTAACGTTGAAGTGAAGAATCCGTCGGCGGTGATGGTCGAGGACGACGAAGCAGTAGAGAACGCGGAACGTGATCGTGTACACGGTGAAGAAGTCGATGGCGGCGATCTGCCGGGCGTGGTTGGCAAGGAAGCTGCGCCAAGTCGGCGAGGGTGGCTTCCTGCTTCTGACCATGTAACCGGCGACCGTCGACTTGGCTACCTCGTATCCGAGCAGGCGAAGTTCGGAGCGGATGCGCGGGGCGCCCCAGGTAGGGTTGCCACGCGACATCTCGCGGATGAGGTTTCGCATGATGAGGCCCTTCCTCGGCCTGCCGACCGTTGTCCGCAACTTCCAGCGCCAGTAAAGGCGGAAGCCGGCCCGGTGCCACTTGACCACGGTATCGGGCTGAACGATGACGAGAGCGGAGCGCCAGTCGGGCCAGAACTTCGACAGCCACGCCCAGAAGACCCGGTCCCGGTTCCTGAGCCTGGGCCGCCGGACGCTCCGTCGAAGCACGATCAGCTGCTGGCGCAAGGCAAGGTTCTCGGCGACGAGGGCGGCTTTGTCTGAGTAGAGAAGGCGGAGGAGGCCGAACAGGACATGGAGAGCCAACATCTGTCATCTCTGAGGTACCGGAGCGGCGCGGCAACAGCCCCGAGAGGATACTTGCACTGTACCGTAAGTCCAGTCATATGACGGCGGACGGAGTTTTCGGCAGGGACACGGTTGGCCTTGCGATGTTTCGTTCGCCGCCCAAAGGACACAGCACAGGCGGCGGGACGCTTCTCCTTTCCGCCGCCCTGTCCGTTCCGCCTCTCTCCTCGCACACCGCTCTCACCGGTTGCTTGAACTGAGAATCCCGTCTCCGGAACTTCCCAGAACTTCCGAGAGTCCTCTCGAGCCGCCTTTCCTACTCCCTGATGGGGTTTGGCGGTTGGTGGAGCAGCCAGTAGTCGCAGACTTTTTTTTTGAATAGGGTGGTGTTTGGTTTGAGTGTGAGTACTTGTGTATATGTGGGTTTTTTGTTTTTCTTT
>CAZDHT010000073.1:10583-20407 GCA_964505325.1 uncultured Planctomycetota bacterium
CCAGACCGTCGGCAAAGGCGGCTTTCTTGTAGGCCTCGTCGCCCGTGAGGTGGTAGAGAGCGGCGAAGAGCGTGCTGACCTTCTTGGCGTTCTTCTCTTTTCCTACGGCCAAAGTCCTGGCGAGGGCCAGCGCCTTCGGATCCCGCATGTGCACGGCCGTCATGGCCACGGCCCGACAGAAGATTGTCGTAAACCACCAGTTGGGTTTCTCGACACTGCCGCAGATCAGCGGGGGTTTACCGATCAATGGCGAGTAGGTCTCAAGGATCTTCTTGATCATGGCCCCGGCTTCCTTGTCCCCAGTCAGTTCCCAGTAACGAAACAGGGCTCGCCAGCCCCACCCCTGGGCACGCGTAACCACGGGCTTGTGATACGCCGCAAAATACGCGCCGTGGGCGGCAATGGTGTGCATGTGTTCGTATGCCCGGATATCGCCGAAAAGCAGGTAACGGTCGTAGAGAAGATCGAGCACCATGTGTTCAGGGTTCGGTAGCCAGAACGCACAGCGGGGCCAGATCCCCCGCGTATACTTCTTGATCTCATCATTCTTGGGCTGTGGCCGGTCACCGCGAAACTCGCTCATGTTGTGGGCACGGAATTCGAGCCAGTTCTTATACGTGAAGGGGTTGACGTCGTTAACCTGGTAGCACCGGACATCTCGGAAATGCCGGCTCCGAACATCGCCCACGGCCATCCAGTCCCGAACGCCGGTCCAGTACCAGCGTCGAAGGTAATCGTCTTCATTCATGGGCTGACGCGCGCCCTGCCGGCCAGACCCGCCCTGGGAACGCCAGCGTTCGCCAAAGACCTGCCACCCGTAGGAATTGCCGTAAAGCGTGTCCAGTTCCAGCATTCGTTTCGCTTCGAGACAGTTCCGCGTATCCGGTCTTTTGTCGGTACCCACCGTCGGTACGACAAACGGCCCAAAATCGGCCAGGGCGCCAGTCGCGGCCTGGTGTTCTATGTTCGGCCGGGGATACACCCGCGCGTTCCACCGCCGCGCCACGCTCTCCGGATCCGGCCCCTTCCTGCCGGGATGAAAATGGAGGATGATTTCGTGCCCTTTGGCCGACGTGTCCTCGAGAAAGTGCGGGACCTTTTGTTCGCGAGGGAACAACCCGAGCCGCAACATTCCATTCCCTGAGACTTCGACGGCTTTGGGAAACTGTTGCCAGAAGTATTTCGTGTGAACAATCACCCCCCCGCGATCGGTCGAGGCGTGGACGAGCCCGCGAGCATGGTCGCCCTGGCCGACGACGTGTTCTTCCCCGTTCTTTCGCTTCAGCAGCCGGAACCCCCGGAAACTGGTAACAAGCCCCTTTTGAGGGTAGTTCCAGCCGTCATCTTGCAAGTCGCCGTCATACCCCTGACAACGCTCCCACGTGTCGGCGCCGTTCGAATCCTGGTAAAGGCACACGGACTCGTCTTTTTGGAGCGTACCGGCGGAAACCTTCTCGCCGGAAATGGAATAGCGAATGCCTTGCCCGGCCAGCTTCAGAAGAAGAGAGGCATCCTCAAATGTTGGAGACCCGATGGATTGGGGAGGATTGTTCGCCAGGACGAGGTCCACGTAGACTTCCGTGCTGCCGGCATAGAAGTTCATGAATACGTCGTACGTATACATCCCATGGCTGTACCCTTTGCCGTTACGGGCCCTGTGTGTGCCCCGCGCCCGCACACACACACGCATGGGCCCTTGTTCCAGGATGGCCACGCTCCGCACGCCTTCCGACGAGTAGTACTTCTCGCCGTATGTGTCTTCGACCACGATCCCCAGGTCCGCGGATCCGTTGAGCAGGTCCTCCGGGTCACTGAACGTCCCATCCTTGTCTGTGTCGATGAAGACCTTGTCCAGAAAGTGGCAGTGTCGTCGATCGATAACGAACCGGGCCGGACCGGTCGTGACGACGATTTCCTTGTCCGATTGCGTCGCCACGAGTTTGTCTTTCGGCGGCGGACGGGGAAGATCGGCGTCGGTCAGGTAGAATACCTTGGTTTCGCCCGCCCGGATGTCCGTGGCAAAATCGAGCAAGACCCAGCGTATGGACTGGTCCGCTCGCCACCATCGTGCCAGGGTCCGAAACTGGCTCGGCACGGCCCGGAGTCTTCCTTGGCTATCCTTGACCGCAAGACGGAGCCGGCTCTCAACTCTGGCCTGTCCGGTCAGAAGGGGCACCCCACCGGTCACGTACCGCTTTCCGGCATGTCCCCAGTGTTCTTCGACGTTCAACTTGATTTCCCAGGCCAAGGCGGTCGAGGCACACGAGAGCGCCAGTATGCCCATGATGATGGGTGTGATTCTTCGCATGATGAGTGCTCCCAAGTTTCGGGTTTCAGAGGACTAAACCACTGCCGGCTGCAAGCTGGCGGGTTTCGCTGGCGGCTAGAAGCCGCCTGAAGCTACTCTGTACGTCGTCAAGCTAATGAGACACATTGGGGGCCTGTGAACTAGACGCCGACTGCTCACTGAGGCCTACTGATAACGTACCGTTACTTTGGCCCGTCGTCAAGGCGGCCTGCTCCAGTTTCCATGCTTCATAGCGTGCTCTCCTTTCCTCCCTCGTCCGCTCCTTGATTGCCTCGCGGCGCCGCAGCACCGCCTTGGCCCGGCCGAAGTACACATCCGCCGGCGTCACGTTGCCCAGGCTCTCGTGGTACCGCTCGTAGTTGTAGAAGCGGTAGAACCGGTCGATGGCCCGTTCCAGTTCCCAAGGGTGCGGGTACACGTGCACGTTCACGTGCTCCTTCATCGTGCGGTGCAGTCGCTCCAGTTTGCCCACCGTCTGGGGATTATGGCTGCGGGCGTAGATGGGCCGGATGTTCTCGCGGTACAGGTAGGCCCGAGTGTCTTTGGCCTCGAAGCACTTGCCGTGGTCGGTGACGATCCGACGGGCGGCGTAGCCGTGTGTCCGCTTGGCGAACGCCACGGCCCCCGCGTACACCTCGATTGCATCACCGGCCTTCTCGTGGGGCCGCAGGTCGTGGGAGCTAAAGAGAAGATTTGGTCTGGACGCGGAAGGCTGGGGGACAGGCACTCCTCTCGCGAAGTGCCTGCCCCGGCCCTGAAGTGTCACTTCTTGCCGAACAGATCTTCGATCATCTCGCTGATCGACGGCGGGTCTCGGCCTTCATCCAGGTCTCGGTGCGTTCGCTTCAAGACGGCCACGCCGATCAGGACGAGGCCGAGCATCCATACGACGCTTGGTGCACAGGCCATGATAATGAATGCCATGATCACCAGCACGGCCCAACCAGCATCACTCATGTTTTTCTCCTTTGTGCTGAGCTACACGCGGATCTGCCGACCCACGTGCAGAGGGCCTCGGTCGATCGGGGCCCGAGTTTTGACAGAGCTCTCGCTCAACGAAACTTCAACCACATCAGATCATCGCTTCCTCCTCTTGACAACGTCTTGAGCCTACAGGGGCCGCACCGCGGCTGGTTCAAGACCTAGTGCGTCGATGCGAACGGGCCGCGGAGCTACGTTTTCGTCTCAAGTATTCTGACGCAATGCTGTACGCGTTTTCACTCGGGCGGGCAGCCCGAAGGGAGAAGGTCCGAGCATCGGTTCGTTGACGCGACCCGTCACGGTCCGCTAGAAATGTGCGCGGGAATTGCGCGGGAATGATGAGGTGATTTCAGGTGTTTTCAGGTGCTTTTTGGTGTTTTCAGCCGCTCGCGCCGGCCTTGAATGGGCTTGCCCCTGGCATCATAACCCATGAAGAAGGCCCGCGTTATGCGGGCCTTCTCTGGTGGGCGATACAGGACTTGAACCTGTGACCTCTACAATGTGAGGATATGGGTTGTTGGTTGTATCTGATTGCTCATGGACAGGTTACATATGCGTTTCTGAGGCCGATCGGGAATGGATCGGGACTCAACTGGCCAGATGGTAGCGGAGGCGCGCTACGTAGCAGAAAAGACGATTCCGGGGCTTGAGGTGGGCTTCGATTTTGGCCCGAATGGCGCGATGGCGCAAAGACTCACTCGCCCACCTTGCGGATCTCAATCCGATCGAGGTAGAAGTCGAGTTCCGCGGGCTCAATGCGGATCTCCCGGACCCCGGCCTCGAGAATCTTCACCCGCATCGGTGTCGCTTTCCCGAACCGCTTGCTCTGCTCGGCAACGAGCCGTTCGTATCGTTGCCCCACACGCATGAAGAACGCGTCGGCCTCGCTGTGAGGCGCCAGCATGTGCGCCACAATCTCGAACGTGCCCGCAGGAAGCGAAACCTTCCTGGCGGCAAACCCGTCCAGGTAGTCAAAAAGGGCCGCCTTCCCGTTGCCGGCCTCCTTCAAGTCTCTGGCCTGCACCCGGACCAGTTGGAAGTCCTCGACCTCCAGTACCAGTGACCCTTTGCCATCGGCGGGAAATACGGCCGGCTTAGGCTCCGGCAATGGAGGGGCTGCCTTGAGGCGGAACGGTTTGCCCTGTTTCTTCCAGAAGCAATACTGCAAGAGGTGGCCGGAACGAAGCTGCATCGCGGAACGTCGCGACCACTGCGAGTTGGCGGGCAGGTAGACGGGGGGACACGTGCTTTCGGGTGCGCCCTCGATGTACAACTCGACAGCGTCTTCCACCAAATCCGCGCGGTCCAACACAAGCGCCGTGTAGGCGTGGAGGTCGGCGAGAAACACGGGTGCGTCAAAAAAGTTCGCCGGGAAGTCGAGTTCGCTCCCGGTCCGCAGCAGCTCGAGCACCTTCTTGTCCCCGGTGCGGTGATGCAGCAGGCAGAGGGCCTGGATGCTGTAGCAGTATCGTTGGTCGTCGCGCGTGTAGTCCTGTTTCCGGATCTGCTGGCGATGGTGCAGATGGGCGCCGCACTCCTTCCATTTCGCGACGACCCGGCTGTGGAAGATCTTGGCCGCGAGGTCGAGCCATTTCTTGTCGGCCGTCAAATCATGAAGGGCGCAGCACGAGAAGATGCTGCGCGCACACACCTGCATGTCGTGGAGCTTTACCCACACGTACCAGTTCTTGCTCTTGGGCGCCGTGGTCCAGAAGTATTCTATGGCGGCGGCAGCCCGATCGATGCACTCCTTCGTCTTTGCGTCGCCGGTGAGCATGTGGTAGAGAACCAGGCCCGCCAGCCAGGTCCCATCGACGTTTGGATGGCTGCGCGTGAACTGGTCGCAGTGAAAATGCGCGAAGCCGTGGCCCGCGCGGGCAAACCCGCGTATGCCGGAAAGGGCCGCATCGGAGTCCGACCACTGCTGGTCTATGTCGACGCGGTGGCGCACCATCTCGTCGGCCAGGCGAAGGAAGCGCGCGTCGCCCAGCCGGATCGCGTTCACGCTGGCGATCCACGGCCAGTCATAATGCAGGCTGACCGGCCCTGTGCCGGGAACGGCCATGTCGCCGAAGTCCATCCAACCGTACCAGAATCCGCCGTGCCCGGAACGCCGCCCTTGCAGAATGCTGGATGCGTTCGCTTCATCGATCATGCTGCGGGCCATGGATTCCCGGGCCGCGAGCTTTGCATCGCACTCATCGTCGCTGGTCTTCACGCCCGGCGGAGCGAAGAGGCCCGGCGCGGCGTCCGTCCGCGCATAGTAAGCGGCCGGCGCGAGCGCGAACAGAGGGGCGGAAAGCTCCGCTGCGCTTTCGTCCGGTGGGCGTCCCGAGAAGTCGAGAATGATCTCATGGCCCTTGTGTACGGAGCCCGGCAGGTTGTAGAGCCCTTTCTTCCGCAGGCCCGCCAGACCGCGTGCATAGCCGGAGAGGCGGCCGAAATCGCGCGGCCACTGGCCGTCCCGCGGCCACAGCCAAAGCCGCAGGGCGGCACCGTCCAAGTCCATCGCCTTCTCGTAGTTCTGCCAGAAATGACGGATGGCCGCAGTCAGCTTGCCCGTACTCCCGGAAATCGCCACCACACCGTCCGTCCGCGCGCCCTTCTTCAGAACACGGTCGCCCGAAGTGATCGAGTACGTGAAATCGTCGAATCCGTACCGTGGCTCGCCACGCGAGTTTTTGCCGACACAGCCCTGGAAAACACGGAGCGCCCCGTTTCCTGTGACGCCCTCACATTCGGTGCGGAGGTCCTCGCCCAGCGCCAGGCCCAGTTCAAGCGCCAGCCCGTCAAACGCATACCACTCCGGCTTGACCTTGCTGCCTCGTGACGTGTATCCGTGTGCGCCGCGGTTTTCCAGCCAGATTCGGGCCTTCAGTTGCCGATTTCCGGCGAAGGCGGTGACGCGCAGCGTGTAGCCGAGCAACCCCTTGTGTTGACCCGGGAACTTCCCTCGCAGCATAACCGTGCCGCGAACGGGCCCTGCCGCTTCAATCGCCACCTCGTCGGGTGGGCCGGCAAGAATCCGGGCCCCCTCGGCGGTGTAGAGTGCCAGACCCGAGTTCCCGGGTGTGACGACTGCTCTGCCGTCCACTTGAATCGAGGACAAGAGACCACGTCCCTTCTTGTCGAGGGTCACCGTCATCGGCCCCGTGCGGAGGATGACACGGTCTTTCTCCTCCTTGATGCTGGCAGGGCTGCGCGGGATCGGATTCCTGCCCTTGTCACGCAATGTCAGCGCAACCTTCTTGCCGGCGGGGACGTCAACGAGGCAGTCCAGGAGCGCCCATCGCACCGAGCCGTCCGGCCACCGGGCAAGTGTGGAGAACTGCGCGGGTATACCTGTATCGTTTGTTGATACGACCAACTTGCCGGTGTCTCTCAGGATTCCTTTTTCGAATGGAATCCCGCTCGTCACCGTGCCGGCATTGCGGCTTACGCCCGTGGTCTCGGCGATCATAAGTGTCGTTTCGAGCGCGGAGGCGGGCAAGGTCATCGCCAAGACAAGCAGCGCGATCACCATCGTGCGCTTCAAGAACACGTCAATAGTCGAAGCATAGCCAAGCTCTTCATATTCGGCAGGGGTCATGGGCGATCTCGCAACAGGGAGGACGCTTTCAAGCCCGGGACGTCCATAAGCATTCCTCGAGGGTTCTTCGCCACGGGGGCTTTCCTTTCCTCTTCTTACCTCGTGGGGTACGGAAATTCGTCCGTCCACAAACTTCCATTGCCTCAGCGGTTATGATACGCTCTCGCCCCTCTTGGCTCAAGCAATCTCAGGGAAGGAGACATGCAAGAGGGTGCGAATCGACGCTTCAACTGGGCCGGACTGCCGCTGATTGCCACCATCGCACGGCTGCTGTGTCGGGAACAGACACTTCAAAACGAGTATCTGCGGGCAGAGAACAAGGTTCTGCGGTCGAAGGTCAAGGGCCGCATCCGGTTCAACGACGAAGAGCGCCGATCTCTTGTAGACGCGGCCTTGGCCATGGGCCGGAAGCTGATGCGGCAAGTTGTCACCATCGTCAAGCCAGAGACGATCCTCAAGTGGCAGCGGCGGTTGGAACGTCACAAGTGGGATTACTCGAAGCATCGCCGCGGCCCGGGCCGCCCGAGGAAGCCTGGCGAGATCGAGGTGCTCATCTGCCGGATGGCTCGTGAGAACACCTGGGGCCACGGCCGTATTCAGGGCGAACTGGCAAAGGTGGGCATCGCGATCTCACAGAGCTGCGTGGCCGGTATTCTCCGCCGCAACGGACTTCCGCCATCGCCCGAGCGTGGTGGCCTGACCTGGCGTGAGTTCCTGTCCCGGCATGCCGACGTCCTTTTGTGTGCCGACTTCTTCACGCAGGAGGTCTGGACGTTCTGCGGCCTACAGCGGGCGTTCGTCCTGTTCGTCATCCATGTCCGGACGCGCACGATCTTACTTGCTGAGGCGACGTTCTCGCCACACCGCCGGTGGATGGTACAGCAGGTGCGGAACGTGCTATGGGAGTGTGATGAACGCGGCATTCAGCCGCGGTTCTTCATTCACGACCGGGACGGCTGTTTTTCGCGAGAGTTCGACACCGTTCTCAAGCACTGCGGCGCCGAAGCCATCAAGACGCCGTTCCGCGCACCGAACGCGAACGCCTACATTGAACGATGGATACGCAGCATTCGGGAGGAGTGCTCGAACCACTTGGGCTTGTTCGGGCTGAACAGACTGCGGCGCGTGGTACGGCAGTACAAGGGCTTCTTCAACGAACAGCGTCCCCATCAGGGGATCGGCAACCGTGTCCCGATCGCCATTGATGCCGAACCGACCGCACAAACGGGGAAGGGAGATACGCGACTTGGAGCAGTCCGCTGTAATGAGTACCTCGGCGGGCTGCTCAAGTCGTACCGGAGGGCCGCGTAACCAAGCGACGCATTTGCGAAAGCAGGGGAGCACCGGCGGGGGAGCGGTCTGCGGCGGCCGAGCCAACCGACTACAAGACTCCTTCAATTGCGTTAAATCATGAAAGGCCGAGTTATCTGAGAGGCAGTCCGCCGCCCCGCCCGAGCCCACAATCAACCGCCATCACCGCGGACGGGTTTTCGGACGCTACGGGCTCCGATACGAACACAGAACTTGGCCCAGCTTTCAGGGCCAGGCCAGCCGAGGTCCGCCACCAAGTTGCATCCTCGCCGGACCCATTCCGGCATCATGTCGCGTCCGGACGGGTGTTCCGGGAGGGACACCTCTCATGCGCCCCGATGGTCGGGGACTCGCCTCTGGGGTTGCCGTCGATGTCTTCGGCCACGTAGTCGAGTTTGATTGCGGCGCCGATCGCCTTGGTCGCGGCATCGGTCAATCGCAGATCGCCCCGTGCAGGATCGATGAACCACGCGGCGGGTGCGCCCTCGATGTTGTTCTCGAGTCGCGTCGAATCCTTTTCGCTGACCATCCCCATCGCCACGCCGATCGGCATCCCCGCCAGCAGATTGTTGGCCACGTACAGTCCCGGCGCGTCCCGGTCGACGCGGATCAGATTACCGAGGGGAATGTCCGGATCATAGATCGTGTTGTGCACGATGCGGCAGTCCTCCGTGTAGCAGGAGAGAATGCCGACTGAATGACACCGAGTGACGAAGTTGTTCCTCACGAGCACGCGCGTGTCGTGGACGGGCTCGACGCTGCGGTGGCCGTTGCCCAGGCAGATGCCGGAGTCGCAGTCAATGATGATGTTCCGCTCGATGAGGCAGTCCTCGCTGCCGTTCCAGATGAAGATGGCCCCGCGTGCGTAGCCCGTGCGGCCGTGGATGCCGACGAAGACGTTGTCGCTGATCGTCCAGCCCTTGCAGCGCATCACGTCCATGCCGCCGATGTAGTTGCCGCCGAAGTTGAACGGCCGCTCCGCCTCGTAGCTGTCGTCTTCAAACTGCTTCCGCCGGTCGTTATAGAACAGACAGTACTGCACGCGGCAGTCCTCGACGGGATGGGTTTCCTCGGTCCCGTCGTCTTTCGGCACGCCGCGGACGCCCTTGACGCCGCGCTGCCAGATGTTGTGGATCACGCAGTTGCGGATCGTGACCGCGTGGACGTGCCTGTTGGCGTTGATCTTGAACCCGTTGCATCGGATGTTCTGGATCGTCAGGTCCGCCGCCGTCACGTCGTGGCAGGTAGTGAACGCGAACAGTTCGATGTGCTCGCTCTGTGCGCCGTCGAGGATGACTTTGCTGCGGTCGCCCGACTCGCTGCGCACGGTCACGGCGTCAGTGTGGATGTCGAAGCAGCTCGGCATCATGTACTGCCCGTCGGCGATGAGGATCGTCCCGCCGGGAGCGATATTTTCCGCCGCGTTGTACAGCGCCTCGACGTCCGCCGCGCGGATCACCTCGCCGGTCGGCGGCGGCAGCGGGGGGGCCTTGGGATACCACGGTTGGTCCAGCAGTTGGTCGATAGCAGTCCTCGCGCGTCCCCTGGCATCTGTCGGTAACGGCGGCGGCCGGCGCATCGTGACGCGCCCCCAGTCGTTGTGCCACCCTCTATGGTAGTACCGCGGGCACAGCC